>NZ_JYJG01000116.1 GCF_000955955.1 Lentzea aerocolonigenes | reverse complement strand
CATTCAAGCGACGATCGTGGCACAGCTCAGGCAGCGGCGAGCGAGCAGACCGAGCCGAATGATCACGGCCCACGTCATGAAGCTCGCGATCGACATCGGCAACGACTGCACGAGCCGTTGCGGATCGACGCCCCAGGTGGCGGTCAGGATGGCCACGTTGCCGAGGACCACCAGCAACACGGACACCAGCGCGGTCGCCCCGCCGATCCTCGCCAGCAACCTCGCGTCGACCCGGCGGGCCAGGACCCGGCCGAGGATGAGCGCCACCAGCGCGACGCCGGCGGAGATCCCGCTGGTCATGTCGTTGGCCTTGGCGATCCACAGGTACCAGGACGGCACCGGGCCGCCGAAGTCCCGCCACGGACCGATGAAGTACATCCGGCCCATCTCCCACACCGCGTGCATCACCGGCAGCACGATGGCGAGCCAGATCAGCGTGCGCGCGCCGTACGCGACAGCCAGCTCCGCCTGGTACTCCCCGGCGATCTCGCGGACCGGGCCGAACTCCTCGACCGCCTTGCGCTGGGCCGTTTCCTCGTCCAGACCGCGGTCGAGGTGAGCCTCGGTGGCGTCGGTCAGGCTGTCGCGGGTCTCGGTGAGCAGGTCGCGCACCTGCCGGCGAGATCCCTGCAGCCGTGACCCGAGATCGGTCACGTACCGCTCGATCACGTCTGTGCTCATCACGTCTGCGCCCACTTGCCGTCACCCCCCAGTACGCCGCCGATGACCGTGGTGAACTCCTGCCACGCGCTGCGCTCGGCGTTCAGCGCCCGCAGGCCCGCCGACGTCAGCTTGTACGTGCGGCGCTTGCGGCCGCCGACCGTGCTCCAGTCGCTGACCACGTGCCCTGCGCGCTCCAGCCGGCGCAGCGCCGGGTAGACCGTGCCCGTCGGCAGGTCCAGCGCACCCCCGCTGCCCTGCTGCAACGCCTCGATGATCGCGTAACCGTGCAGCTCGCGGCCGTCCAGAGTCGCCAGCAGCAACGCGTCCAGATGACCACGCAGCGCGTCGGGCTTCATGAGTAGCGACTCTACTGATGCGGCCTTCTCCGGGGACCCCTGAGACGCCCCTGATATCTCCCTGACTTCCCGCCAAAACGCTCGATGTGTAGGCGCGCTACATATAGCTTCCCTACTCATGAGCGCAGCAGACCTCGCCCGCCTCCAGTTCGCGACGACGACGTCGTTCCACTTCCTGTTCGTGCTGCTCACGCTGGGTCTGGTGAGCCTGCTGGTGATCATGCAGACCCGGTACACGCTGACCAGAGCGCCCGTGCACGAGCGGATGACGCGGTTCTGGGGCCGGATCTACGTGATCAACTACGCGCTGGGGATCGTCACGGGCATCGTCATGGAGTTCCAGTTCGGGCTGAACTGGTCGGGCCTCGCGACCTACGCCGGCGACGTGTTCGGGGCGCCGCTCGCGATGGAGACGCTGATCGCGTTCTTCCTGGAGTCCACGTTCCTGGGCCTGTGGATCTTCGGCTGGGGCCGGATGAACCGCTGGCTGCACCTCGCGCTGCTGTACCTGACCGCGCTGACCGCGTTCGCGTCGGCGTTCTGGATCATGGCGGCGAACGGGTTCCTGCAGCACCCGGTCGGCTACCGGCTCGACGGGAACGTGTTGCGGCTGGACGACTTCTCCGCCCTGCTGACCAACCCGACGTTCACCGCGGCGCTGACGCACGTGGTCTTCGCGTCGCTCACGGTCGGTGGCGTTTTCCTGACCGGGGTTTCCGCCTACCACTTCATCAAGCGCACGCCAGAGGTCGACTTCTTCCGCCGTTCGTTGCGGATGGGCGTGATCACGACCGCGCTGGCCACGCCGACGCTGATGGGAGCCGGGTTCGCCCAGTTCCCGGTCATCGCGGAGTACCAGCCGGGCAAGAGCGAGGCGGCGCCGTGGATCGGCGCACCGCTCGGGTTCATGATCCTCATCGGGATGACGCTCGCGACGGTCAGCTGGTTCACGTTGCCGCTGCTGATCAAGGACGCGGTGATCCGGATGCGCTTTCCGTTGTACCTCATGGTGATCGGCATTCCGCTGCCGTTCACGGCGGCGATCTTCGGGTGGATGTTCCGGGAGATCGGGCGCCAGCCGTGGCTGGTCTACGGGCTGTTGCGGACCGAGGACGCCGTGTCCCACGTGGACGCCTCGCAGATCCTGTTGTCGCTCATCGTGTTCACGTCCCTGTTCGTGCTGCTGGCTTGCGTTGACTGGGCGTTGATCGCACGTGCGGTCCGCCGCGGTCCGGACGTCGCGCCCGCTCCCGTCTCGCCGTTGGTGGTGACCCTCTGATGGAAACGCTCTGGCTGGTCGTGCTCGGGGTTCTCACCGTGGGCTATTTCTCGTTGGCGGGCTTCGACTACGGCACCGGGTTGCTGCTGCCGTTCCGCCGGCGCGACGAGACGTTGCGGCGGATGACGCCGTTCTTCCTGGGCAACGAGGTGTGGCTGGTCGCCGCGATCGGGGTGCTGTTCGCGGCGTTCCCGCGACTCGAAGGCGAACTGCTGTCCGGCGCGCATTCGGTGTTCACGCTGGTCCTGGCCGGGCTGGTGCTGTTCATGGCGGCCGTGCAGCTGCGGTTGTGGTCGTGGCTGGTGTTCACCGGCGCGCTGATGGTTTCGGTTGGCTGGGGGCTTTTCCTCGCGCACCTGCTTCATGCGCCCTGGCCTGTCGCCCTGGTCATGCCGGTGCTGTTCGCGGTGCACGGCTGGGTGTTCCAGACCCGGCAGTGGAAGTTGTTCCCGTTGACCGCCTTGCTGTGCGCTCTGCCCATTCCGCTCGCGTTCAGCTCGATCGACGTCACCGGACTCATGGCGCACACGAACACACTCGGCCTGCTCGCATGGGTCGCGATCCCGATCATTCCGCTGGTGGTGTTGCTGCAATGGTCGATCGTCGCCATCTCCTCGCGCTGATCCCGATCCCGTTCCTGGTGCTGGCCCAGGCCGAACTCCTGGCGTCGGTGCTGAGCGGTGGATCCGGTTTTCTCCTGCTGTGCCTGGTCATCGGCCTGCGGGTGCTCGCGTGGTGGGTGCACCGCGCGATGGCTCACCGCGCTGCCGAACGCACCCGCTTGCGGCTTCGCGAGGCCTTCCTGCGCTCGCCGGGAACCAAAGCCGGTGAGGTCGCCACGTTGGTCACCCGAGGCGTGCACGACGTCACGCCGTACGTCGTCGGCTATCTGCCGCAACAGATCCTGGCTGTGGCGGTTCCACTGGCGGTGGTCATCCGGCTCGCCTTCGCCGACCTGACGGCCGCGTTGACGATCTCGCTGACGCTGCCGTTGATCCCGATCTTCGGTGCGTTGGTCGGCGCGCACACCCGTGAGCGCACGGCCCGTCAGTGGGCCGCGCTGGCCACGCTCGGCGGTCACTTCCTCGACGTGGTCAAGGGAATCGGGACGCTCCGGGCGTTCGGGCGGGCCGAGGCGCAGTCCACGACGGTCCGGAAACTCGCTGCCCAGCACATGACCGAGACGATGTCCGCGCTGCGAGTCGCGTTCCTGTCGGCGTTCGTGCTGGAGCTGGTCGCGACGATGTCGGTGGCGATGGTCGCGGTGCCGATCGGACTCAGGCTGCTCGACGGCGGAGTCCCGCTGTTCACCGCACTGCTCGTGCTCTTCCTCGCCCCGGAGGCGTTTCTGCCGTTGCGAGCCGCCGGAGCGCAGTATCACGCTAGCGCTCAGGGCCGCGAAGTGCTCGCGAAAGTGCCCACGTACACCGAAACCACAGGAACCAGGCCGCCGGACCTGGCTGGAGCCGAGATCGTGCTCGACAACGTGAGTGTTCGCAGCCTCAAGAACTTCTCGCTCACGATCAAGCCCGGCGACCGGATCGCGCTGGTCGGACCGAGCGGCGCGGGCAAGAGCACGGTCCTGGGACTGCTGCTGGGTTTCGTGCAGCCCGACGACGGCCGCGTGCTCGTCGGCGGCGTCGACCTGCGCGAGATCGACCGAAAGGCCTGGCTGGAAGCGCTGTCGTGGGTGCCGCAACGCCCCACTCTCGTGCCCGCGAACCTCTCGTCCGGTGAGCAACAACGGGTCGCACTCGCCAAGGCGCTGGACCGGCAGCAAGCGGGCTTGTTCCTGCTCGACGAACCGACCGCGCACCTCGACGCGGACACCGAAGCGCTGGTGCTCCAGGCAACGCGCGACTTCACGAGAGGCAGGACCGCGGTGATCGTGGCGCACCGGCCGACGCTGCTGAACGAGGTCGACAGGGTGGTGACGGTGTGAAGCTCGCGATCCTCGTCGGAACGCTCGCCGAACTGGCCGGCGTCGGCCTGACCGCGACGGCGACCTGGCTGATCATGCGCGCCGCCGAGCACCCGCCGATGCAGGCGCTGACCGTGGCGATCGTCGCGGTCCGCACGCTGGCGCTCGCCAAGGGCGCCCTCCGTTACCTCGAACGCCTGACCAGCCACAAAGCCGTGCTCAGCGAGGCCGTCGAACTGCGCGGCCGCGTCTACGACGACCTCGCGAACCGCCGCCACATCCCGTCCGGCACCGCGCTGACCCGCATCGTCACGAACGTCGACCAGCACCTCGACACCAAGCTCCGCGTCACCCTGCCGTGGATCACCGCGGCGCTGGTGAGCGGAGCGGTCGCAGTCTTCTCAATCCCCCTCGCGATCGGCCTGCTGATCAACGTCGTACTGCTCCCGTGGCTCGCCATCCGCAAGCCAGAAGACCTCACCCCGTTGCGCGCCAAGCTGACCGAACAAACCACCGAATTGGTGCACAGCAAAGAAGAACTTGTCGCCTACGGCCTCTTCGACGAGAAACTCGCTCATGCCACCAAGACCGCGAAAACGTTGTCCCGCAAGGAACGCATCCGCGATCTGACGCCGCTCGCGATCGCCGTCCAGTTCGGCGCGGCACTCCTGATGCTCGCCCAGCACGAGCCCGCCTGGCTGATCATGGCCGCCATCGCGACGTTCGAGATCACCATCCCGCTCGCGACGATGACCAAACCGACTCCGGAAACCACCGACGAGACCGAGCCCTCCTACACGCCGGAATCCCCGGAGCTGCAAGGCAGATCGGCGATCGTCGGCCCGAGCGGCATCGGCAAGACCACGTTGCTCAACGCCATCGCCGGCCGCCTCGAACCCAGCAAGGGCGCGCTGGCGGACGCACACGTCTTCCACACCACGGTCCGCACCAACGTCCTGCTGGCCAAACCCGATGCCACGCAGGAGGAACTCGACAGAGCAGCCCGGATCACCGAGCTGGACCTCGACTGGGACCAGGTGGTCGGTGAACGCGGCGAGGAGATCTCCGGCGGTCAACGACAACGCCTGATCCTCACCAGATCAGTTCTGGCGAACCCGGAAGTCCTGCTCATGGACGAGCCGACGGAAGGCCTCGACCCGGAGCAGGCCGACCGAGTGCTCAAGAAGATCCTGGACAACTGCCAGGGCACAGCACTCGTCGTCACCCACCGCGAAGAGCAGCTAGCGCTCTTCGACCACGTGCACCATCGGGGGCCGATCCGCGACGAGCACGTCGGTCGAGTCGGGTAGCCACTCACCGTCGACCTGCACGAACTGGGTCAACGGCCCGGACTCCATCGGCACCTGACACCGGGCCAGCGCGGTCCCCATGATCTGCGAGGACATCACGCCGAGCTGCAGCAACGACCGGTTCCGGTGCTTGCGCACACCCAGGTTCACCTGAGCCAGCGCGGACAGCCCGTAGATCCGGTGCACGTCCAGCAACAACCCGATCTCCACCCCGTACCCGGCAGCGAACGGCACGGACTCCAAAAAGGACCGAGTCGCCGCGTACTCGCCGCCGAGCGGTTGCACCACACCGGAAAGCTCCGGCCGCAAAGTGTTCAGCAACGGCCGCGCCACCAGTTCGGTGACCCGCCCGCCACCGGAGCTCTCCAACCGCAACGGCCTCCGGTAGAAGCCCTTCACCAGATGCACGTCCGGAACGTCCAGCAACGGCCCGAGCAACGCCGTCACGAACGCGGTCTCCGGATCCACCAGATCGGAGTCCAGGAACACGATCAGATCGCCGGAAGTGGCAGCCAACGACCGCCACAGCACCTCACCCTTGCCGGGCAACGGCGCAAGGCTCGGCACCACGTCCTCGCGCCGCACCACCCGTGCCCCGGCCGCGGTCGCCACCTCCGCGGTCCTGTCGGTCGACCCAGAGTCCATCACCACGAGCTCGTCGACCAACGTCCCGAGCAACGGCCGGACCACCGAAACGACATCGCCGACGGTGGCTTCTTCGTTCAACGCGGGCAGCACGACAGAAACGGTCCGGCCGCGCTTCAACGCCACCAGCTCGTCAACCGTCCAGGACGGCTGCTGCCAGGTGTGCGTGGCGAACCAGGCTTCGACGGCGGGCAGCATCAGGCCAGTGCCCGCACCGCTCGGGCAGGCGGACGGGTCCCCGTCACGCTCGCAACCATCTCCACGACCTTCCTCGCCTGCCGCACGTCAGATGCACGAATGGCGCGTACTCCGGACATCGCAGCCACTGTGGCAGCCGCGAGCGTGAAATCCTCGTCCCCCGCCGGGATCGTCACCACGTCCAACGTTTCGGAGAGCGTCGGCAATTCCAGCTCGCCGTCGAATTCCACGACGTCGGCGCCGTCGTCAATGGTCTGACCCAAAGCGTCCGCGCTGGTCAGATGCGCAACGACCAGAACGCGGTCTTTCGGCAGCTCAGTGACGCGGAATCGGTTCATGCCACCCAGCGTAAAACAGTGAGCTGGCTCACACGGTCTTGCTACCCGCGAGTAGCAATCTGCTTTACTCCCCAGTAACAACCCTGTGTGATCTACGTCATGGTCAAGGAGGACCAGCGTGCGACGATCACTTGTTTTAGTCCTGGTACTCCTCACCACCCTGCTCGGCGCTCCTGCTGCGAACGCGGCTCCCGGAAGCACCATCTCCTACAAGTCGATCTCCGGCGTCGGTGGCACCACCCTGAAGGCCTTCGTCGTCGAACCGACCGGAATCGGCGACGGGCCCTTCCCGTTGCTCGTCATGCCGTCCAGCTGGGCGGTCCCGAACATCGAGTACGTCGGCGCGGCGGCCAAGCTCGCCAAGGAGTCCGGCTACGTCGTGGTGAGCTACACCAGCCGCGGCTTCTGGGACTCCGGCGGCGAGATCGACATCGCCGGTCCGGACACCGTCGGTGACGTCAGCAAGGTCATCGACTGGGCCATCGCGAACGCGAAAGCCGACGGCACGAAAGTCGGCGTCGCCGGGATTTCCTACGGCGCCGGTCAATCGCTGCTTGCGGCGGCGAACGACAAGCGCATCAAGGCCGCGGCGGCGTTGAGCACGTGGACCGACCTGGCCCGCTCGCTCTACCCGAACAACACCGTGAACAAGCAGGCCGTCGAGGTGCTGCTCGCGGCAGGCCACGCCACCGGACGTCCCGGACCCGTCCTCGACGAAGCCGAGGACGCCTACCGCGACGGCAGGTTCTGGGAGGTCGTGCCGATCTCCGCGGGCCGTTCCGCAGCCTCCAAGATCGACCAGATCAACGCCAACGGCACCGCCGTGCTGCTCGGCAACGCCTGGAACGACGGCATCTTCGCGCCGGGCCAGATCGCGGACTTCTACGGCAAGCTCACCGGCCCGAAGCGGCTCATGCTCTCGCCGGGCGACCACGCCACCGCCGAACTGTTCGGCGCGGCCGGTCTGCCCAACGAGATCTGGGAGTCGGTCGGCCGCTGGTTCGACCGCTACGTCAAGGGCTCGGCCAACGGCGTCGACGCCGAACAGCCGGTGCAGCTCAAGCCCAACAACGGCGGCACGTGGAAGAAGTTCGGCGCGTGGCCGGCGGGCAACGCGGACACGATGCAGCTCGACGGCAAGAAGATCTACGCGGGCTGGAACACCGTCGCCGACAGCGGCACGATCCTGCTCTCCGGTGCGCTGCAAGGGTTCCTGAACATCCCGACCGGGGTGTCGCTGCCGTTCGTCGACCGCAACCTCGCGGGCGTGTGGAGCGGCCCGCAGTACTGGAGCGGCGCAACGCTCGCCGGCACGCCGAAGCTCAGGCTGCAGGTGACGCCCAGCGCGGAGACCACCACGCTGTTCGCCTACCTGTACGAGGTCGGACCGCTCGGTCTCGGTTCGCTGATCACGCACAAGCCGATCAAGGTGACCGGCGCGGGCCGCACGCAGACGCTGGACGTCGAGCTGGAACCGACCGTGTGGAACGTCGGAGCGGGCGACCGGCTCGCACTGGTGATCGACACCGTGGACCCGCGCTATGTCACGGAATCGACTCGGGGATCGTCCGTCACCTTCGGACCGTCGAGCTTGACGGTGCCCAAGGCGTAAGAATGTCCGGGTGGACTTCACCCGGCAGCAGGTGCTCTTCCACCGGATCCATCAGCACGAGCTGGACCGGCGGGTCGCAGGCGCGGCCGAACTGGCGGTGTTCTCCCTGGGCGTCCAGGACAACACCTCCGGTTCGGCCGTGCTGAGCCTCGCCGCCCGTCTCGCTGAGCCCTCCGTGGACGAGTTCGTCGTGACCTGGTCCGTGCGCGGCGCACCCCACCTGCACCGTGCCGGCGAACTGAAGGCGTTCGCCCGCGCGCTGTGGCCGTGGAGCGACAAGGACGCCCTGGCCCGGGCTTCGCGCCCGAAGGTCGACGACATGCTGGCGTCGTTGCGGCACATCGCCACGGCCATGCGGTCCATCGTCACCAAGCCGATGACCAAGGGCGATCTCAGCAAGGCGCTGACCCCGTTGGCGCCCAGGCAGACCGTCGAGGCCTGCCGCGGCTGCCAGACCGAGCACGTCAGCGACCCGATCTTCCGGCTCGGCGCACTGCCGGCCGGCCTGCGGATCATCCCCGACGAGAAGACCGTGACGTTCGAACGGATCCACGGCTGGCCGGGCGTCCCGCGCAAGACCGCCGGTTTCCACGAGCTGGTGCACCGCTACCTGACCCTGCACGGCCCGGCCGGACCGTCCGAAGTGGCCAGTTACTTCGGCACCACGACCCGCGAGGTCAAGAAGCAGTGGCCCGCGGAAGGCCTGATCGAGGTGACCGTGGAGGGTCAACAGGCGTGGCTGCCGGAAGACGTGGAGATCGCCGACGCCGAACCACCGGACGTCCGCCTGCTCCCGCCGACCGACCCGTACCTGCAGGCTCGCGACCGCGACCTGCTGCTGCCGGACAAGGCCGCGCAGAAGGACATCTTCCGCATCCTGGGCCGTCGCGGCGCGATCCTGGTCGACGGCGAGATCGCGGGCTCCTGGCAGGGCAGGGTGGTGTCCGGCAAGCGGTTCGAGGTCACGGCCACGCCGTACCGCCCGCTGCCGGATCTCCTGCCGGAGACCCAGATCCTCGCTCAGGCCAAGGGACTAAACGACGCAAGCGTCAAGAGCAACTGACACGTCGTCCGTCACCACGAGCGACTTCAACGCGGCGTGCGAGACAAAACCCTTGTCCCGCAACTCGGTCAGCCACTCGACGAGTCCCTTGTAGTGGTTGTCGACGTCCAGCAGCACGACCGGCTTCCGGTGCATGCCCAGCACCCCGGCCGTCCACACCTCGAAGAACTCCTCGGCGGTCCCGATGCCACCGGGCAACGTGAGGAACGCGTCCGCCTTGTCGTCCATCATCTTCTTGCGCTCGCGCATGGTGTCGACGACGTGCAGCTCCGTCGACTCCCGGTCCGCGATCTCCCGCGTGGCCAGCCCCTGGGGAATCACACCGTACGTGTGCGCCCCACCGGCCCGGGCCTCCCGGGCCACCGCGCCCATCATCGACGTCTGCCCGCCACCCCAGACGAGGTTCCAGCCGCGAGCCGCGATCTGGCGCCCCACCTCGGCGGCGAGGTCGACATAGCTCTGCGGAACAGTGCTCAACGACCCGCAGTACACAGCGACATACATCAGTGCGAGTCCGCCCATGCCTGGTGTGCTTCCTTGACCACGCGCACCGCGTCGTCGATGTCGTCCGTCAGGTGCAGCAGCGCGAGGTCCTTCTCCCCCACCTTGCCACCTTCGAGCACCGAGTCCCTGATCCAGTCGTACAGCCCCTGCCAGTACGACTTCCCGAACAACACCACCGGGAACTTCGTGACCTTCTTGGTCTGCACCAACGTCAACGCCTCGAACAGCTCGTCCAGCGTGCCGAAGCCGCCCGGCAGGCAGATGAAGGCCTGCGAGTACTTGATGAACATCGTCTTGCGCACGAAGAAGTACCGGAAGTTCACCCCGAGGTCGACCCACGGGTTGAGCCCCTGCTCGAACGGCAGCTCGATGCCGAGCCCGATCGAGAACCCGCCGGCCTCCGAGCACCCGCGGTTGACGGCCTCCATCGCACCGGGCCCACCACCGGTGATGGCCGCGAACCCGGCCTCGGCCAGCGCCTTCCCGAGATCCCGCCCGGTCTGGTACTCGGGGTGGTCCCGCCCGGTCCGCGCCGACCCGAACACCGTCACCGCACTGGGCACCTCGGCCAGCGCCCCGAAACCCTCGACGAACTCAGCCTGAATCCGCAGCACCCGCCACGGATCCGTGTGCACCCAGTCCGAGGGCCCACGAGAATCCAGCAACCGCTGGTCCGTCGTGGTCAACTCGTCCCGGCGCTCGCGCCGCAGCACGACCGGCCCGCGCATCTTCTCCTTGGGACGCTCGTCCACAACACCGTTCTTCTCTTCCGTCATCGCTGAGATATTAGTGATCAGGCAAGCAAAAATCGCTTAAGCACGTCGAAACACCCGGTGATCTGATGGACCGGCACGTTCTCTTCCTGAGTGTGCGCCAACGTCGGATCCCCAGGCCCGAAATTGACCGCGGGCATCCCCAACGCCGCGAACCGCGCCACATCCGTCCACCCGAGCTTCGCCACCGGCGTCCCCCCGGCCGCCCGCACGAGCTCCTGCGCGGCAGGCGCGTTGAGTCCCGGCAACGCCCCGCCCGCAACGTCCGTGACCGTGACGTCGAAGCCCTCGAACACCTCACGCAGGTGCTGTTCGGCCTGCTCCGCAGTGCGGTCGGGCGCAAAGCGGTGGTTCACGGTGAGCACGGCCTCGTCCGGCACCACGTTGCCCGCGACGCCACCGCTGATCTTCACGGCCTGCAGTCCCTCGTGGTAATGACACCCGTCGATCTCAGGCTGCCGAGGCACATACGCCTCCAGCCGCCGCAACGCCTCACCCATGCCGTGAATGGCGTTCTGTCCCATCCACGCCCTCGCGGTGTGCGCCCGCTTCCCGCTCGTCTTGATCTCAATCCGCATGGTCCCCTGACACCCGGCCTCAACCGTCCCGTTGGACGGCTCACAAACGATCGCCAGGTCGCCCCTCAACCACTCCTCAAGATCCCGCTGAATCCGGGTGAGCCCGTTGCGCTCGGCCTCGATCTCCTCGCAGTCGTAGAACACGAACGTCAGGTCGTGCCGCGCCTCAGCGCTGCGGGCCGCGATCGCGAGCATGACCGCGTCCCCGCCCTTCATGTCCACGGTCCCGCACCCGTGCAAGATCTCGCCCTCGCGCCGGCTCGGAAAGTTCTGGTTGATCGGCACGGTGTCCAGATGCCCGGCCAGCACCACCCGCCGCTCCCGCCCGAGGTTCGTCCGCGCCAGCACCGCGTTCCCCGATCGGGTGATCTCCAGATGCCCCGCGTGAAGTTTCAGGGACCGCTCGACAAGATCCGCGATCTCCGCCTCCTCCCCGGACACGCTGCGCACATCCACCAACGCAGTCGTCAACTCAATGGGGTCAGCGAAGAGATCAAGGGTGTCGGACACGGCGTTCACCCTACTCAGCCAGCTTGGGCACTGGTCCGTTCAGCCGATACCGTGCGCTGCGTGATCAAGCGCACACTCCTGGTCATCTCCTCGCTCCTCATGACCACGGGCTGCGGCGAGGCCCCGGCCGCCTGCGACCGCCAGTGCGGCGAGATCCGCACCCTCTTCACCGCTCCGTGCGGCTCGCAGTACAGCGGCACCCCAGCGGACTGCGCGGCGTGGATGACCCGAGTGAGCTCGATGACCCGCAAACTGGACAAGGCCCTGCAGGGCAAACGCGTCCAGGACGACGTGAGCGAGGTCCTCCCCCGCCTGATGACCGCAGTAGGCGACTTCGAGGCCCACAAGTGCAGCGACGTCAAAGTCGACAACATCTCCAGCACCGACGCCCGCCAGTCGAAGTGCAACGAAGCCCTGATCGCCACCAGGGGCGACCTGGGCTCCCTCTACTTCAGCGCAGACGTACCGGACTAGCCCCCGCCGAAGGCGGCCTCAAGCCGATGCCGAAGGCGAGGCGACCCAATGG
>NZ_JYJG01000115.1 GCF_000955955.1 Lentzea aerocolonigenes | reverse complement strand
TCCTGTCGCACAGGCCGGGGCGCTAGTAGCGTCCCGGCCATGAGACGACTGCTCAGCGTCGCGTTGTCGTTCCTCCTGGTGTCCGCGGCCGCGCACCCCGCGTCCGCGAACGGCGGCGACACACCGTTGCCCGGCTACACGATCGTCAACCCGCCGCTCGCCCCGGCGCAGGTCGGTGGCAAGCCCACCAAGGTCCTGCAGGGCGTGCACAGCCATTCGGGCTACATCATCGAGGTGCCGCCGCGCTGGAACGGCCGGCTCGCGCTGTGGGCGCACGGCTACCGCGGCGAGGGCAAGGTGCTCACCGTCGACGCTCCGCCGTACGGGTTGCGGCAGCGGTGGCTCGACGAGGGCTACGCCTGGGCCGCGTCGTCCTACTACAGCAACAGCTACGACGTGCGTGCGGGCGTGACGACGACCCGCGAGCTGGCGACGTTGTTCGGGCAGAAGGTGCAACGGCCGAAGAAGGTGTTCCTGGCCGGGGTGTCGATGGGCGGGCACGTCATCGCCCGGTCGCTGGAGCAGTATCCGGGGTTCTACGCGGGCGCCATGCCGATGTGCGGCGTGATGGGTGACCACGAGCTGTTCGACTACTTCCTGAGCTACCACCTGGTCGCGCAGACGCTGACCGGCAACCGCGCCTATCCCCTGCCGCCCGACTACGTGAGCGTCGTGGTGCCCCGCATGCAGAAGGCGCTGGCGGGCCACGACGACCAGTTCCGGGCCATCGTCGCGAACCTGTCCGGCGGGGCGCGGCCCGGTACCGACGCGGCTTACGCGTACTGGCAGAACTTCCTGTTCAACCTCGTCGCCACCCCGACCGGCGACACCCTGGCGAGCAACCCGCTGCAGCTCGCCACGAACGTCGGCACCCGCTACCAGCCGAACGCGCCGGTGAACGTGAACGCCGCCGTGCAACGCGTTCGTCCCGCCAACCCCGTCGCGCGCTACACGTGGGCGCTCACGGAGATCCCCGCAGTGCAGGGGTTGCCGAGCGCGCCGGTCGTGTCGTTGCACGGGATCGGCGACATGTTCGTGCCGTTCAAGATGGAGCAGGACTACCGCGACGACGCGGCCAGGTTCGGCCGGACGCATCTGGTGGTGCAGCGGGCGATCCGGACGATCGACCACTGCGAGTTCTCGCCTGCCGAAGTCGGGAACGCGTGGGGTGACCTGACCGCGTGGGTCGACCGGGGCAAGCGGCCTGCCGGTGACGACGTGCGCCGCACGGACGATCCGCGCTACGGCTGCCGTTTCACTGACCGGCTCGCCACTGGTGGCACCCGGCCCTTCTTCCCTGCCTGCTAGAGGACCAAGCTCTCGCCGCCGTCCAGATCCGCGTGGCACGATCTCGTGCCCGCCTGGGCGATGACAACGTTGTCTTCGCCCTGCTTCGAATGTCCCGCATCAGAGAGGAAGGCTCATGTTCGGCTCCCTGCACCGACGCGCCAGACGCTCGATTCCCCTGATGGTCGCCGGTCTCCTGACCGCAGGCCTGTTCACCGCCACCCCCGCCCTCGCCGCAGTGCTGCCCCTGACCCAGCACGTGAACCCGTTCATCGGCACCGACAACAGCAACTCGCCCAACCCGGTTCCCGGCGGCGCGGGCGGCAGCACCTATCCCGGCGCCGTGGTGCCGTTCGGCATGGTGCAGTTCAGCCCGGACACGCCGACCGCGTCGCCGTCCGGATACCGCTACAGCGACACCAGCATCCAGGAGTTCAGCCTCACCCACTTCAACGGCGCGGGCTGTGCCAACAACGAGGACCTCGGGATCCTGCCGGTCACCGGCAACATCGCGACTTCTCCCGGCACGAACTGGACCGGATACGCCGGCAGCTACACGAAAGCCAACGAGTCGGCCTCGCCCGGTTACTACAAGAACCGGCTCGACACCTACAACACCGGCGTGGAACTGAGTGCGACCAAACGCACCGGCTTCATGCGCCTGACCTACCCGAGCACGACCACAGCGCGGGTGCTGATCAACAGCAGCCGCAGCGCCACTGGCAACCGCAGCGGGTCGATCGCGATCAACGGCAGCCAGCTCACCGGCACGTTCACCGGCGGTGGCTTCTGCGGCTCGTCGAAGACCTACCAGCTCTTCTACGCCATCCAGTTCGACCGCGCGCCGACCGGGTTCGGCACGTGGCTCGGCGGCACGGTGAACGCGGGCTCCGCGAGCACCAGCGGCGTGAACTCCGGCGGCTACGTCACGTTCGACACCTCCGCGAACCCCGTGGTGCAGCTCAAGGTCGGCGTCTCGTTCGTCAGCGTCGCGGGCGCGCAGGCGAACCTCGCCGCCGAGAACCCGGGCTTCGACCTCACCGGTGTCCGCACCGCCGCCGACACCGCGTGGAACGACGTGCTCAACCGCGTGCAGGCGACCGGCGGGTCCGCCGCGGACCTGCAGAAGTTCTACACGGCGCTGTACCACGTGTTCCAGAACCCCAACATCGCCAGTGACGTCAACGGCCAGTACCGCGGCTTCGACCAGACCGTGCGCACGGCGTCCCACACCGTCTACCAGAACTACTCGGGCTGGGACATCTACCGCTCGTGGGCGTCGCTGATCGCGTTGCTCGCGCCCGTGGAAGCCGGTGACATAGCCAGGTCCATGGTGCTGGACGGCGAGCAGGGCGGGCTGCTGCCGAAGTGGTCGCACAACAGCAACGAGCACTTCGTCATGACCGGTGATCCCGGTCCGATCATCGTGTCCAGCCTGTACGCGTTCGGCGTGCGCGGCTTCGACACCGCGTCGGCTTTGGCGTTGATGGACAAGAGCTCCAACGGCGGCACCACGCAGGGCCAGCCGACGCGTGGCCGTCAGGCGGGCTATCTCAGCAGGCACTACGTCACCGAGGACCCGTCGGACTCGCTGGAGTACTCGGCCTCCGACTTCGCCATCGCCCAGTTCGCGCGAGCCGTTGGCGACACCGCGAAGTACAACACCTACATGACCCGTGCGCAGTGGTGGTCCAATGTGTACAACCCCGAGTCCGGCTACGTGCAGAAGCGCAACGCGGACGGCTCGTGGGCGTGGCCGGTCACCCCGGCGAGCCCGACCGGTTACACCGAGGGCAACGCGTCGCAGTACACGTGGATGGTGCCATACAACTTCGGCAGCCTGATCAACCTGATGGGCGGCCCGAAGACGGCCATCCAGCGGCTCGACCACCACTTCACGCAGCTCAACGGCGGGCTGAGCCTGCCGTACTTCTACATCGGCAACGAGCCGGAGCACGGCGTGCCGTGGGCCTACAACTACGCCGCCTACCCGCAGGGCACCAGCGCGGCGGTGCGGCGGGTGATGACCGAGTCGTTCACGACGGCGGCCGGCGGGCTGCCCGGCAACGACGACCTCGGCGCCACCTCGGCGTGGTACGTCTGGGCGGCTCTCGGCATGTACCCGCCCACGCCGGGCACGGACGTACTCGCCTTGCACGGTCCGTTGTTCCCGTCCGTCACCATCACCAGGCCGGGCGGCACCGTGCAGATCAACACCTCCGGCGCCGGCGCTCAGTACGTGCAGAGCTTCAGCCGCAACGGGGTGTCCTCCACGCGATCTTGGCTGCGCTACGGGGACATCTCCGGCAACGCGACGCTGAACTTCGCCATGGGTTCGTCGCCCAGCGCCTGGGGAACGGCCGCCGCGGACGTGCCGCCTTCGTTCAACGACGGCTTCACTCCCCCGCCGGCCGCTCCGGCGCTCGGCACCAATCTCGCGCAGGGCAAGCCCGCTACAGCCTCGACTCCCTGCAACGCCAACGAGGCGGCGGCGAAGGCGTTCGACGGCAGCCTGTCCGGGAAGTGGTGCTCGCTGGCCACCGGGACGAAGTTCCTCCAGGTGGATCTCGGGTCGGCGCAGAACGTCGGGGCGTTCGTGCTCGAGCACGCCGGGCTGGGCGGCGAGAGCACGGGGTTCAACACGGGTGCGTACAACGTCCAGACCTCGGTCGACGGCACGAACTGGACGACGGTCGTGAACGTGTCCTCGGTGCGGGCGAGCCGTTCGTACCACCAGATCACGCAACGGCAGGTGCGGTACGTCCGGTTGAACGTCACCACGCCGACGAACAACGGCAACGCCGCCGCGCGGATCTACGAGTTCGAGGTGTACAGCTCGTAGGAGATCTCGGTCCACGGCTCGACCGGATCGTGGGGACCGTAGATCTCCCAACGGGTTCCCGTCGTCCGGAGACCGTTCGCGGCGCACCAGGCCAGCACGGCCTGGTGCGCCGCTCCGAGTTCGCCGTACGGTCCGATGTGGACTGTCCGAGCCACCTGGGCAGCCGGGAGCTCCGACGCCACCACGTTCCCGGTCAGTGAACACGGCACCGTCAGCTCCACGCCCACTTCGACGTTCGGCACGTCGTCGCGGTACAGCATGATGTTGCGGCAGCCGCTGGTGATGCCGCCGGCGCGCAGGCACGCCCACACCTCGTCCAGCATCGGCTGCCACCGGCGCGGGAACTCGCGCCAGGTCGTCGTCGCGGCGACCACGGCGGTCGGCCGGGCCGCGACCTCGGTGACGCTCACCGGCGAAGTGGTCACGGCCCGATAGTACGGCCGCGGTCAGGCGATCCGGAACGACTGCGCCGCACCACCGTTGCACGCCGCCTGCACCAGCTGCACCTCGTCCGCGCCCGATCCGCCGGGCACCGTCAGGCACTTGCCGCTGTGCCGCGCGACGAGGTGGTAGTAGCCGCCACCCTCCGAGACCGGCTGCCACTGCTGGTTGTTGCCACCGCCGTACGTCCACAGCTGCACACCCGCGTTGTCGGCGAGTGACACTCCGGACACGTCGAGCACCAGCGCCGCGTTCGTGCGGTTGTCCGCACGCGTGTAGCCACCGGAAGTCGGCTGGAACCGGAACTGCTGCGCGGTGGTGCCGTTGCACGAGTACTGCTGGATCACCGTGCCGTTGGACGAACCAGCCGCCCGAGCGTCGACGCACTTGCCGTTCGCCTTGTTGACCACCGGGTACCAGGCCGTGGGCGAGATGCCGCCGGGATCGGTCGTGCCGCCACCGAGTCCCCGCAGGCCGTCGAGGATCAGCTTGTTCTGCTGCGCGCTCTCGAACGTGGAGGACAGCGCGGTGTCGGTCGCGTAGTTCATCTTGTTGTGGCCGAAGTTCGCGTACAGCATCTTGTAGTTCTTGTTGGTCCAGATGATCGGGTAGTCGCCGGAGTACCAGATCTCGCCGGGGTTGTCGCCGACCGGGAACGTCGAGGCGTCCAGCGACGCGAGCACGGTGATGTTCGGGTTCTGCCGGATGTTCTTCTCCCACGCGTACCACTCGCTGGCCGACGACAGGATGGTGTCCGGCAGGTTCGCGGTGGCCGGGTTGCCGTGGTTCTCGATCCGCAACGTCTCGGCGGTCGGCGCCCAGCTGTTGTCCGCGAGGTGGCCGGATCCGAGGAAGTCGTAGTGGTACCAGTGCATGTACGGCTGATCCTCGGCGTCGGAGTAGCCCGACACGTGGAAGCCGAAGAACGCGCCACCCGCGTCCAGGTAGCGTTTGAAGCCCTCGTACTGCTGCTGGGTGTGCGGCTTGTCGTCGAGGAACATCACGACCTGGTACTGCCCCGGCGTGATGTTGGTGAGCAGGTTCCAGTCCTTCGTCGCGGTGTAGGTGTAGCCGTTGGCGGCGGACTGCTGCGGGAACCAGACGTTGGCCTCGCGGGAGAAGCTGCGGTGCGCCTGGTCCTGCGGCTCGCTGTAGAAGGCGAGCACCTTGAACGGGGCGGCGGCCTCGGCCGGCGCGGTGATCGACGTCGCGGCGGCGACGAGTCCCACCGCCGCGAGCAGTTTCCAGGCGCGCTTGAAGAAGCTCTGAGGCACAGGGATTCCTTTCCGGCGCACCAGGACGAGCGCGCCAGAGGGCAGGGGGAACGAGCGCGGGCCGCACCCGGATTAAGGCACAGTCGAGCTTGATTGGTCCAGACCTCTGCGTGCCGTTCTGCCGACCGGGAACACGACCGCGCCCTCCGACCTGTGCTCAGGGCCCGCGAGGGGGAGTATCGGAGGGGTGGGCCTTCGAGTGGAGGTGGCGTGCCTTGGGCGAGGACTGGGTGTTCGGCTTCGGGGGCAGCTCGCTGGAAGAGCTGGTCGAGAAGCTGTTCAACGGACTGGGCCAGCCCCAGTCCGCGACGCGGCGCACGGACCGCTTCGGGCGCGACCTCACCGCCGAGGCGCGGGACGGGCTGCTCGACCCGGTGATCGGCCGGGAGGACGTGATCGACGAGGTGCTCGAGGTGTTGTCGAGGCGCACCAAGAACAACCCCGTGCTGATCGGGGATCCCGGCGTCGGCAAGACCGCCGTCGTCGAGGGCATCGCGGCCCGGATCGCGAGCGGCGAGGTGCCGGCCACGCTCAGCGGCAGGCGGCTGATCTCGCTGGACCTGGCGGGCATGGTCGCCGGAGCGAAGTACCGCGGCGAGTTCGAGGAACGGCTGGAAGCGGTCATCAAGGAGGTGGCGGCGTCGGACCGGATGGTGGTCCTGTTCATCGACGAGCTGCACACCGTGGTCGGCGCGGGCAGTGCCGAAGGCGCGCCGATGGACGCCGCGAACATGCTCAAACCCGTGCTCACCACCGGGCGGCTCCAGGTCATCGGGGCGACCACGGCCGAGGACTACCGGCGGTACGTCGTGAAGGACGCCGCGCTGGAGCGGCGCTTCCAGCCGATCCTGGTCGCCGAACCGTCGCCGGACGAGGCGATCGCCATGCTCCGCGGCCTGCGCGCCCGGTACGAGACCCACCACGGGGTGCGGATCGCGGACGAGGCGATCGTGGCCGCCGTGCAGCTGTCGGCCCGGTACGTCACCGAGCGGTTCCTGCCGGACAAGGCGGTCGACCTGGTGGACCGGGCGAGCGCGCGGGTCCGGTTGCGGGAGAGGTCCGCGCTGCCGCCCGATCCGGTGCCGCTGGAGCAACGGGTGTGGCGGCTGAAGCGGGACGTCGCCGCGCAGGGCGAGAACGCGAAGCTCGCCGACGAGCTCGAGCGGGCGGTCGCCGACCTGGAGGCAGCACACGCCGCGCTGGCGAACGCGCCCGAGGTCGTGCCGAACGACGTCGCCGAGGTCGTGTCCCGCAGCACGGGCATCCCCCTCGCCCAGCTCACGGAGGCCGAACGGCATCGGTTGCTGCACCTGGAGGACCACCTGCACGAGCGGATCGTCGGGCAGGACGAGGCCGTGGAAGCGGTCGCCGACGCCGTCCGCCAGGGCCGGGCGGGTTTGAAGCACCCGCAGCAGCCCGTCGGCTCGTTCCTGTTCCTCGGGCCGACCGGCGTGGGCAAGACCGAGGTCGCCCGAGCGCTGGCCGAGGCGTTGTTCGGGTCGCAGGACCGGCTGATCCGGTTCGACATGAGCGAGTTCTCCCAGCAGCACTCGGTCGCGCGGCTGATCGGCGCGCCACCGGGGTACGTCGGCTACGAGGACGCCGGCCAGCTCACCGAGGCGGTCCGGCGCGGCCCGTACTCGGTGCTGCTGCTCGACGAGATCGAGAAGGCGCACGCCGACGTCTTCAGCACGCTGCTGCAGGTGCTCGACGCGGGCAGGCTCACCGACGCGCAGGGCCGGACGGCCGACTTCGCCAACACCGTCATCATCATGACCAGCAACATCGGCGCCGACCAGCTGCTCGCCGCCGGAACCTCGGGTGTGCCGGTCGACCAGCTGCGGGAGCCGTTGACCGCCACGGTCCGCCGACGTTTCCGCCCGGAGTTCCTCAACCGCGTCGACGAGATCATCCTGTTCCGCGGCCTGGACTCCGGCCAGCTGCGGCAGATCACCGCGCTCCTGCTCGAACGCACCCGCCAACGGCTGCAGGAGCAGAACATCACGCTGGAGGTGGACGACGAGGCCGTCGGCTGGCTCGCCGCCCGCGGCTACGTCCCCGAGTACGGCGCCCGCCCGCTGCGCCGCACCATCGCCAGGGAGCTCGACCGGCGGCTGTCCCGCGCATTGCTCACGGGCGAGTTGCACAGCGGGCAGCACGTCGTCGTCACGGTCACGGACTCCAGTCTCACCCTCACCATCAGTTGACCCTCACACGGTGAGAGGGTGCAGGCTGTGGCCGTGATCATCGAGAACGTCTCGTTCGCCGGTCAGCACTGCGAGACCACCGCGCTCGGCGCCCTGCTGCGGCACGAGGGCCTCGACGTGTCCGAGCCGATGCTGTTCGGGCTCGGCGAGGGGCTGAGCTTCGTGTACTGGGACGCCAAGAACATGGGTTTCCCGTTCCTCGGCGGTCGAGTCAAACCGTTCGCGCTCACCCGGACCGCGGCCGAACGGCTGGGCCTGACGCTGCACGTCCAGGAGACCTCCTCGTCGCGCAAAGCCTGGCAGAACGTCGAAACCGCGCTGTCGGCCGGACGCCCGGTCGGTCTGCAGCTGGACTCGTACCACCTGGAGTACTTCACGGCGAAGGTCCACTTCGGCGGTCACTTCGTCGCGATGCGCGGCTACGACTCCACGCACGCCCACCTCGTCGACACCGCACAGCAGGGTGGCGCCGTGACGACGTCACTGGCGAGTTTGGAGAAGGCTCGCGCGGAACATGGACCGATGACCGCGCGCAACCTCTCGTTCACGATCTCCCGCACCGGACAGCCCGATCGGGGCGACGCGATCCGGAGCGCAATCTCGGCCAACGCTCAGGCGTTCCTCAACCCGCCCATCGCGAACCTCGGTCACCGCGGCATCGCCAAGGCCGCCAAGCAGGTCCTGAAGTGGCTCGACCGCACTGATGATCCCGCGCGCGACCTGCCGCTGGCCGCGACGCTCATGGAACGCGGCGGTACCGGCGGCTCGCTGTTCCGCGCGATCTACCGCGACTTCCTCGCCGAGGCGGCCACGATCGTCGACGACGACAGCATCCGCGAGGGACATCGGCTGTACGCCGAGATCGCTCCACTGTGGACCGAGGTCGCGAACCACATCACGGCGCAACGCCTGGACCGCGCCTCGGAGATCCTCACCGAGCTCGCCGAGAAGGAACGCCACGCCATGGAGGTCCTGTCCCGCTGACCGTTCAGGCAACGCGACTTGGCCGGTTCGGGGGACTTGTGCCACTTTGGACCGATGTCTCTGCCTGTCGCGGTCCTGCTCGCCGTCACCACAGCCCTTGTCCCCTCCACCGCCCAATGGCAACGGGTCGGCACCGGCATCACCGAGGGCGTCAGCGGACTCGCGGTGCTCACCAGCCGCGGCGACCACGTCGAAGCCCTCTCCGTCATCGACAACAAGAAGCCGGGCCAGGAACGCGTCCGCCGGATCGTCCTCGACCGCGGCCGGGTCACCGAGGTCCGGCCGATGACGTGGCAGGGCGAGACACCGGTCGACCTGGAAGCCGTGGCCGGCGTGCCGCACCGGCCCAGCGAGTACGTCGCTGTGACCAGCGGCAGCCGGGCGTTCCACGTACGGGTCGAACGGGACGTGGTCACCGTGGTGGCCGCGTTCGACCTGCCGCACGACCCCGAGGACAACAACGAGAGCTTCGCGCTGAAGGCGGTCGGATCCCGGCTCGCGGCGGTGTGGGCCGACCGCGGTGAGGGAATCAGGCCGACGACCATCTACAGCGCGTACTTCTCGTTGCAGGACCACAAGCTCGGTCCGGTCTCGAGCGTCAAGTACGACACCGGCGCGCACGAGGAGACCGTGCGGCACGCGTCCGACATCGCGATCACGCCGGGCGGCTCGCTGCTCGTGTCGTCCGCGGTCGACCCCGGCGACGACGGTCCGTTCTCGTCGTCGTTGCACGAGATCGGCCGGCTCACCCCGCACAAGAACACCGTCACCATCGATCTCGCCCACCGGCCGCGCCTGCGAGGCACGTTCGAGGGGCGCAAGATCGAGGCGGTGACCCTTCTCCGCGGTGAGGTGCTGCTGGGCACCGACGACGAGAACGACGGCGGCTGGGTCGCGGAACGCTGAAGCGCCGTTCATGGCACCATCGTCGGCGTGGCACGCCCCCGCACCACCCCGCGCACCGTCGAGCACCCGGAGCTGTCCGAGGTCTCGTTGCAGCAGGCCCTGGAGGCGCTGGCGGACCCGGTGCGGCGCATGGTCGTGTGCCAGCTGGCGCATGGTCGTGTGCCAGCTGGCGCAGGCGGGCGGGGAGAAGGGCTGCGGCACGTTCGACACCCCGGTGTCGGACTCGACGCTCACGCACCACTTCAACGTCCTGCGGGAGGCCGGCGTGATCCGGCAGCACTACCGGGGCACGGCCAAGCTGAACTCGTTGCGCGAGGACGAGATGGACGCGCGCTTTCCCGGCCTGCTCGCCGCGGTCGTGTCCGCGGCCCAGGCTGAACTTTGATAGCCGTCGAAGTTTGACGGCCATCAAAGTATGGGGCAAGCTGGCTCCATGGCGAAGCATGTGCTGTTCGACCGGCTCGGCGGTCCCGAGGTGCTCACCCTCCGCGACGTCGAAGTGGGCTCTCCCGGGCCGGGCGAGGTGCGGATCCGGGTGGACGCGATCGGCCTGAACCGGGCCGAGATCATGTTCCGCGAGGGCGTCTACTACGAGCAGCCGGTCTTCCCCTCGACGCTCGGCTACGAGGCCGCGGGCGTGGTCGAGGCGGTCGGCGAGGGCGTGTCGCACCTCGCCGAGGGCGAGCCCATCGCGGTCGTGCCGGCGTTCTCGCTCACCAAGTACGGCACCTACGGCGACCACGTGATCGTGCCCGCCCACGCGGTCTTCCCCCGCCCGGCGAACACCAGCGCGGTGCAGGCCGCGGCCGTGTGGATGGCCTACATCACCGCGTACGGACCGCTCTTCGAGTCCGGCGAGGTGCGTCCCGGCGACCACGTGCTGATCAGTGCCGCCGCGAGCAGCGTCGGCCAGGCGGCCATCCAGGTCGCCCGGCACATCGGCGCCATCCCCATCGCCACCACCCGTGCCGCCTCGAAGTCACGACGCCTGCTCGAGGCGGGCGCGGCCGAGGTCGTCGTCACCACCGAGGAAGACCTGGTCACCAGGGTCAAGGAGATCACCGGCGGGGAAGGTGTCCGGCTGGCGTTCGACCCGATCGCCGGCCCTGGCGTGGACACCATCGCGCAAGCCATCGCCCTGGACGGCCACCTGGTGGTCTACGGCGGGCTCGACCCGCGTCCCACCCCGCTGCCCAACGCGAGCAGCTACCCGCGGCTGACCAGCCGCACCTACACGATGCACTCGATCACCTCCGATCCCGGACGGTTGCGCCGCGCGGTCGCGTTCATCAACGCCGGGCTGGCCACCGGCTCGTTCACTCCTGCCATCGACCGCACGTTCGACCTGACCGAGATCGCCGAGGCTCACCGCTACCTGGAGGCGAGCAACCACATCGGCAAGATCGTCGTCACCTTGACGCACTAGATCGCTTGGGAGAACGAGAAGAAGCGGTCCGGGTCGTACCGCTTCTTCACCTCGGCCAGCCGCGCGTAGTTCGGGCCGTGGTAAGCCTGCCGCCAGTCCGCCAGGTCCGGGTCGGTGAAGTTCAAATACGACGCGTTGTCCGCGAACGGGCCGATGTCCTCGTGCAACGCCGTCAGCCACTCCAGGTTGTCGCGCACGACCTGCGGGCTGTCCGCCGAAGTCCACGAGGTGTCGAGGGACACCAGGAACATCGCCTCGCGGTGCGGGAACGCCGTTTCGGTGACGCCGAGGGCGTTGATCGCGCCGCCCCAGCCGAACAACGCCGCGCCGCCGCCGTCCGGGTTGCTGCTGCCCGGCCACTTGGCGACGGCCGTGACGAGCGTGCGCACGCCTTGTTCAGGCAGCGGAACGGAAGTCGTGCGAGTGCGGCCCGCGAAGGCGCCGCCAGCCGTTTCGTGGTGCACGTACTCGACGGCTTCCCAGTACGTGCGGTCCTCGATGTCACAACGGAACGGCTTGGTGTGGTTCAACGGCGCGAGCAACGTGCGCAACTCGTCCGCCGAACCCAGGTGCCAGCCGATCAGCGACACCATCCCGCCGCTGGTCAAGCCGGCCCGCAACGACAGCCCGTCCGGTGCCGTGCGCTGAATCTCCTGCACCAGCAGCATCACGTCGACCGCGTGGTCCCACTCCCACAGCAGCAGGCAGGTGGCACTCGACACCACCGGCCGCGCCTGGAACGTGAACGAGGTGTTCACGCCGAAGTTGCCGCCGCCACCACCCCGGCAGGCCCAGAACAGGTCGGGGTTCTCGGTGGCGGAACACGTCACCGCGCTGCCGTCGGCGAGCACGACGTCGGTGCTGACGAGCGAGTCGCAGGTGAGGCCCCACGCCCGCGACACCGCCGCCACTCCCCCGCCCAGCGTGAGGCCGCCGATCGCGACCTCGTCGGAGTTGCCCAGCGGGAACGCGATGTCGTGCGGCCGCAACGCCGAGTACAGCTCACCCGTTCGCGTTCCGCCGCCGACCGTGACCAGCGCCGTGTCGGGATCGACGTGGACACCGGAAAGTCCACGCAGATCGAGGACCAGGCCTGTGTTGACGGACGTGCCGGCATAGCTGTGGCCGCCGCCGCGCGCGACCAGCGGCACGGAGTTCTCCCGTGCCCACCTGATCGCCGTGGCGACGTCCTCACTCGATGCCACGGCCAGCACCGCCGCCGGGACCGTGGCGGCATAGCGTTCGTTGAACGGTTTGCTACGACTCGCGAAGCCCTCGTCGCCGGGCAGCAGCACCCGGCCGAGCGCCTGCGCCGCGAGGCTGTCGAACGTCACGAGACGACACCCGCCAGCTGGGCCTCGCGCAGGATCTCCTCGCGTTCGCGCCAGTGCGACCAGAACGCGCCCTTGTAGCCGAGGCTGGTGAGGCCGATCAGGAACGGGTTGTCGGCGTAGTTGTTCTCCGACTCGCTCATGCCGGCGAGCGTCGGCAGCATCACGCGGTGGTAGTCCGCCGGGTCGACCAGGGACCACAGGTACTCGACCGTGCGCGACCAGCGGCCGTTCGGGTCGGTGTTCGTGCCCGCGTCCTCCAGCAGGTCCGGCGAGAAGTAGCAGACGAGCCGGAACTCGCCGCGCTCGTCCCACATGAACTGCTTCTCGTACTCGACCAGGCCGGAGCACATCGACAACGGCTTCAGGATGATCGGGCCGTTGGCGGTGTTCGACTGCAGGCCCGGCATCGTGCGCACGCCGGCGCACTGCTCGGCGATCGAGATGCCGAGGGGGTGGTGCGGGAAGAGCCGCAGCCCCAACGAGAACGCGGTCACCGTCGCGTCCAGCGCCATGAACGCCTGCACGCAGTCGCGCATGGTGTCCCAGGTCTCGCCCGGCATGGCGAACAACGCCTCGACCATGGTCTTGATGCCACGCTCGTTGCACAGCCGCACAAGTCGTTCGGTGTCCTCGAACGTGTAGTACGTCTTGCCCTTGCCGGTGACCTTCCACCCGGAGAGGACGTCCTCGCGGATGTGGTCGCTGCCGACGTTCACACCCTGGCACCCGGCCGCGGACAGCAGATCCGCGAACTCCTCGTCGAACGGCGAAGGCTGGCAGTACACCCACAGCCGCAGGTTGTTCAACGGGTTCGCGGCGCTGGCGTGCTTGCGGCGCACGATCTCGCGCAGCACGTTCTTCGCGTGCTGGATCGAGAGGTTGAACTCGCTGTCGGTCGTGTGCTGGTCGAGAATCCCCTGTGCGGCGAGGGACTGCATCTCGTCCACCACGGCCGCGACGTCGCGGCGTGCGACCGCGCCACCCTTGGCGTCGGGCTCGACGCAGTGCGCGCACCGGTACACGCAGCCGGACTTGGTGAGGATGCCCGCGAGACCACCACGCTTGTAGTACTCGCCGTTGTCCACTTTGTACTTGTCGCCGGAGCGCCGGATGTACGTGCCCTCACCGTCGACCTGCCACGTCTTGACCACGGTCGGCCCGACCTGCAACAGAGGCGTCAGCGCACTGGAAGTACGCACGATGCCGTCCGGGGTGTTGCGGAGCAGGCCATCCACAGTGGACACATCTCGGCCGGTCGCCAGCGCGTCGGCCAGGTCGACGACGATCTTCTCGCCCGGCCCCTTCACGCCGTAGTCGACCCCGAAGTAGTCGACCAGGGCGAACGGCATCGTGGAGAAGCCGATGCCGCCCGCCACCAGCGGCGCCTCGGTGAGCCGGGTGATCTCGGTGATGATCTCCTTGTGCTCACCGACAAAAGGGCGCTGCTCGAACGCGTACACGGTGTCGGTGTTGCGGACCGTGATGCCGACCAGCATCGGGTCGCGCGTCGTGAAGTACTCGGTCAGGAAGGTCTTCCAGTCGTCGCGGTGGAACGTCAGGTCCACGACTTCGACCTCGAAACCCGCGCTCTCCAACGAGGTGGTGAGCACGTCGAGCGCGTAGGGCGCGATCGGCGGGTGCACCTTGTTGGGGTTGACCAGTGTGACCAGGCCTCTGCTCATCGAATATCCCCCGCTGCTTGAACTAGACGATGCCGAGGGCGATGCCGAACTCGGGCTTGGCGTTGAGCAGGTACGCGCCGGCGGACTGGAGGATCCGGTCCTGCGCGGCCAGGTGCTGGCAGATCGTGGCGGTGTCGCGCATCCACCGGTCCATCGGTGAGGACTTGTGGATCGACCACGTCTGCAGCAGGTCGAACAGCCGGTTCACGATCGACCGCGACATCCGGAACGCGTGCACCCACGACAACGGGCAGGCAGCGCGGTCGATCGGGTCGAGGTCGTCGAGCACACCACCGGCGGCGAGCACTTCCCACTGCTTCTCCAGCGCGCCGTAGACCCCGGCGCGGGTGGCGTTGAAGTCGGCTTCACAGGCAGCCAAAGTCACCTGCACGCGCCAGATGTCGGCCCAGTCCGTGCCGGTCATCCGGTCGACGCGCTTCAGCACGGACTCACGGGCGTAGTCCAGAGCAGCACGCGCAACTCCGAGCGAGACGCCGCACATGGTGCGCGTGAACGCGTCGGGCTGGGCCAGAGGGCCCTTGCGGCCGCGCACGTTGTCGAAGCTGAACGAGTGCTCCTCCGGCACGAAGACCTCGGTCATCGTGTAGTCACAGCTGCCGCTGCCGCAAAGCCCGGTCGTGTACCAGTTGTCGATCAGCTCGACCTTCTCGCGCGGCACCAGGAACTGCCGCGACTCGTGCGGGTTGCTGCCGTCCGGGCTCGCGTACTTCTTGCCGTCCTGGTAGACGAACCCGCCGGAGATCACCCAGTCGGCGTGGTCGATACCGCTGCCGAACGGCCAGCGTCCGGTGAGCTTGTAGCCGCCGGGCACCTTCTCGGCGCGGCCGGACGGCTGCAGCAGACCGGCGACGATCTGGTCCGGATTCGGGAACATCTCCTTCGCCACGACCGGATCGATGAACTCGGCGTAGATGCCGGTGTTCGACCCGATCATCGAGCACCAGCCGACGGAAGCGTCGCCGTAGGACAGTGCCTCGACGACCTCCATCTGCTCCATCGAGGTCAGTTCCAGGCCACCCCAGTGCTTTCCGAAGCACATGCGGAACACACCGTTGTCGCGCAACGTGTCCACGATGTCCTGCGGCAGGTTCCGCTGAGCTTCGATCTCCGCGGCCCGTTCCCGCAGCATCGGCGCCAACGCCTTGCAGCGATCGATCAACTCCGCCGCGGTGGTCGCGGGGGTCACCGTCGTCATGGTCATTTCGTTCCCCTACTTGACGATGCCGAGGCAGATGCGGAACTTGGGCCGGCGACCGAGCAGGTACGCGCCCGCGGACTCGAGAATCGCGTCCTGCGCCGAGAGGTTCTGGCACATGGTCGCGGTGTCGCGCATCCAGCGGTCCATCGGCGAGGACTTGTGGATCGACCACGTCTGCAACAGGTCGAACAGCCGGTTCACGATCGAGCGGGACGTCCGGAACGCGTGCAGCCACGCGATCGGCGACGCGGCGCGCTCGTTCATCGTGAGGTCGTCCAAAGTGCCGCCGGCCGACAGGACCTCCCACTGCCGCGTCATCGCGGAGTAGACGCCGTTGCGCGTGGCGTTGTAGTCGGCCTCGCACTCGGCCAAAGTCACCTGCACGCGCCAGATGTCCGCCCAGTCCGTGCCGGTCATCCGGTCGACGCGCTGCAACACGCATTCACGGGCGTAGTCCAGAGCCGCCCTCGCGACCCCGAGCGGAACGCCGCACAGGCTGCGCATGAACGACTCCGGCTGCGCCAACGGGTGCGGCTCGCACCGCGGGTTGTCGAACGTCAGCGTGTGCGAATCCGGCACGAACACGTCCGTGATCCGATAATCCGAACTGCCGGAGCCGCGCAGACCGGTCGTGTCCCAGTTGTCCAGGATCTCGACCGAGCTCTGCGGCACCAGGAACTGCCGCGACTCGTGCGGGTTGCTGCCGTCCGGGCTCGCGTACGGCTCGCCGTTCTCGAACACGAACGCACCGGACATCACCCACTCGGCGTGGTGGATCGTGCTGCCGAACGACCACTGGCCGCTCAGCCGGAACCCGCCCGGCACCTTGTCGGCGCGCCCGGCAGGGGCCAGCACGCCGGCCGTCACCATGTCCAGCCGCGGGTAGACCTCGCGGACCACGTCCGGTTCGAGGAAGTTGGCCAGCAGACCGGTGTTCGCGCCGATGATGCCGCACCACGCGGCGGACGCGTCACCGTACGCAAGTGCCTCGGCGACCTGCGTCTGCTCCATCGACGTGAGCTCCGGACCGCCCCACTCACGGCGGAAGCACATGCGGTGCACACCGGTGCCGCGCAACAACTCCACGACGTCGGCCGGCAGCTGCCCGGCCGCCTCGATCTCGGCGGACCGTTCACGCAACACAGGTGCGAGGGCCTTGGCGCGGGCGATGATCTCGGTCGCCGTGCGGGGCTCGTCGGCCACCGTGGTCATGTCTTCGCTCCTCGGAGTCGTCACTCGTCCACGTCCAGAAGTCCTGCGGGCATCGCGAAGGGGCCGTCGGGGTCCGGCGGTCCGACCGGTTCGGTCTCCAGCTCGACCAGTGCGGCGGCGGCCGTCAGGCGCTCGTCACACGTCTGCGTGTCCTCGGCCTCACACACGACGAACGAGTGCCGCGCCAAGTAGCCGCCAGGAGGCAGCCGCAAGGTCGTGCCGGGCTCGCACATCGGCGAGGTCGCCACCAGGCCGGGAGCCTCTTCGGGCAGCGTGATCGACTTCAGCAGGCAGTCCTGCTCCGGGATGCCGAAGCGGATGCCCGCGACGCGGCGGAAAGCGGGCGTGACGTCCGGACGCTGCCCGGTCGTGACGTCGAACAGCACCTCGCCCGGCTCGATGCCGGTGGCGGTGCGGCCGAGGAACGGGATGAGGTCCCCGCCCAGCCTGCCGTTGATCTCGATGATCAGCGGGCCGCGGTCGGTCAGCCGCACCTCGGCGTGCGTGATGCCGTTCTCGATGCCCAGCGCCTGGTGCGCCTTCGCGAGGTGCTGCATGAGGTTCTCGTCGTCGAGCAACGGGTCGTTGGCGTCGACGACGTGCCCGACCTCCTCGAAGTACGGGTGGTCGCTGGAGTGCTTGCGCGCCAGGAACATCGGCAGGTACTCGCCCTTGTACACGGCACCGTCGACGCTGATCTCCGGACCCGGTGCGTAGCGTTCGACGATCGCGCTCGCCCGGTACGGTCCGGGATCGACCTCGCTGGCCGCCAGCGCGACGTGGAACGCCTCGTCCAGCTCGGCTTCGTTGGTGGCGAAGACGACGCCGATGCTCGCGCCCATCGCACGGGGCTTGATCACGACCGGGTAGCCGATGCGCTCAGCAGCCGCGCGTGCCTGCTCGACGGTCGTCGTGAGCTCGAAACCGGGCTGGTGCAGACCGGCGGCGGTGAGCACAGCACGGGTGCGTTCCTTGTCGCGGCACCCGCGCACACCCGCCGCCGACAGACCTGGCACACCGAACTCGGCGGCCAGCAGGCCCGCGTCGAGCACCAGCGGCTCGTCCCAGCACATCAGGCCGACGACGTTGCGCCGTGCGACGACCTCGCGGGCGGCCGTGGCCATGACCTCGGAGTCGAAGACGTTCGCGACGATGATCTCGTCGAAGTACTGGCGCTGCCAGGTGGGTTTGAGGTTGTTGATCAGGACCAGGTCGATGCCCGCGGCCTTCGCGCGGGCGGCGATCGGCGCGACCAGGTACTCGCGGTAGACCTTGAGTCCGCTGCCGATGACGAGGATCGCGGGGTTCATGACATCACTCCGGTGCGGCGGGTGAGGAGATCGGCGAGGATGTCCTGCGAGCGGTGGGCGATGACGCTGATCAACGAGTCGGCGATGCCGTGCGTCTCCTCGTTCACGCCCTGCAGGTACAGGGCGCCCCAGGCGGACTCGCCGAGGTCGAGGCGGTAGCTGCGGCTGACGTTGATCTCGTCGATGCCGGCGCGTTCGGCCAGGTCGCGGACGAGCCACGGCATGCGCGGGTCGTAGCCGGTGCCCAGCAGCACGAGGTCGCAGTGCAACGGCTCGACCTTGCCGCTCATGCGGTCGCGCAGATCCAGCACGACCTCGTCGTTCTCCACCCGAGCGGCGACGACCTCGGTCATCGGGCGCACCCAGGAGCGCTGCGGCCCGAGCGTCTTCTGCTGGTAGAGCATCG
>NZ_JYJG01000114.1 GCF_000955955.1 Lentzea aerocolonigenes | reverse complement strand
TGGTAGAGCATCGTGTAGAGCTGGTCGAGGAACTCCGGCGCGAGGCCCGCGTAGTTCGTCAGGCGCATCTCGCCGAGGATCTGCTTGCGCACCTCGGGCGGGCTGTCGTAGAACTCGTCCACGAACGACGGGTAGAACAGCTCGTTCACGAACTTGCTGTGCTGGTAGTTCTGCAGCCCGATCGAGCGGACGACCATCGTCACCTGGCTCTCGGGCAGGTTCTGGTGCAGCGCGTAGAACATCTCCGCCGCGCTCTGCGCGCCGCCCACGACGACCGCGCGCAACGGCTTGTCCTTGGGGATCTGCGCGATCCTGGTGCGGTACTGGGCGCTGTGCACGATCCGTTCGGCAGGCAGCTCGCCGAACACGTCCGGGATGCGGGGATCGCGGCCGCCACCGACGACGAGGTCGCGGCAGCGGATCCGGTCACCGTCCACGAGGGACACTTCCCAGCCGGTGATCGAACCGTCGTCCGAGCGCGTGGGCTCGATGCTCTGAGCTCGGGCGTCGTAGCGGATCTGCACCCGCTCCAGCTCCTTCGCGGCCCACTGCAGGTAGTCCGACAGCTCCCAGCGGTACGGGCTGAACGTGCCGAGGTTGCAGAACTCGTCGAGCCTGCCCTGGGAGTGCAGGAAGTTGAGGAACGAGAAGCGGCTGCGCGGGTTGCGCAACGTCACCAGGTCCTTGAGGAACGAGACCTGGCTGCGCGCCCACGGCATCAGCAGGTTGCGCTGCCACTTGACGTCCGGGCTCTGCTCCAGCAGCAGGGTGTTCTCGGCCAGGTCCGACTCGGACTCCTCGATCGCGACGGCGAGCGCCAGGTTCGCCGGCCCCGCCCCGATCGCCAGAACCCCGACTTCTCGGTCTGTCACAGTGCCCCCTCGATGGTTTCGCAGCCAGAAATGAAGCTAGACAACGAAGTTCCCCAAGATGAAGAGGAACCGTTCCCGACCGGTCGGGAATTACCGGACTTCGATGTGGACGGCCGCCACGGCGTTTTCCGCGCAGCGCAACGCAACCGCGGCCGTGTCGCCGGTGGCCATGACGATGCCCGCACGGTCCCAGGAGCTCCTGAGTCCGTCGAACTTCTCCCCCGGCGCGACCGTCACCTGCACCAGGTGCACACCGTCGAGCTGCCGTGCCTCGCCCACGCCGTCGATGCTCTCGACGACACCGGGTTCGATCGTCAGAAACCTCACGGCCGCACCGGATTTCGCCCTCGCGGGCAGGTCACTGGGCGGGTCCTCGCCCTTCAGCACCGCGTAGTAGCAGCGCAGCAGCTCGACCGGGTAGGCGAGCTGGATGACGTCCAGAATCCCGTCCCCTGCCAGCCTTCCCGCGCACTCGACGAGGTGCGGGACGCCGTCCGAGACGATCCACTCGCAGTGCACGATGCCGTCGCGGAACCCGGCGGCGTCGATCACCCGCGCGGTCTCCTCCTTCAGCAGCTCGTCCAGGTCGGCCGGGATGTCCGCGGGCACGATGTGCGCGAGCTCGACCGGCAACGGTCCGGGCACGAGCTGTTTGCCGGTGGTGTTGGCCCACAACGGTTCTCCGCCGCGCACCAGCATCTCGACGCTGAACTCCTCGCCCTCGACGAACTCCTCGGCGAGCATCGAGAGCTCCATCGGCCGGTCCGGGACGAAGATGCCCTCGTCCTGTGCCGTGCAATGCGCCCACGCCTCGTCGATGTCGTCCGGGTCGTGGATCACCTGCGTGCCCACGGCCGCCTGACGGTTCGACGGCTTGAGCACGATCGACCGGTGGCCTCGCATGAACGCCAGCACGTCCGCCGGGCTCGTCACCCGGACGCTGACCGGGTTGCGGATGCCGGCGGAAGCGGTGACCTGGCGCAGCAACGTCTTGTCCCGCATGATCTCCGCCGCGCCGAACGTCGCGCCGGGCAGGCCGTAGCGTTCGGCGAGACGGGCGGCGAACGGCGTCGCGTACTCGATCGCCGGGATGATCGCAGCGGGGTCGAGGTCGCGGTGGGTGTGGAAGAACTCGTCGGCCTTGCCCGGGGTGAGGTACTCCCACTCGATCAGGCCGCGGACGAACCCGACGCCCTCGATCTGGTCGCGCACGTGCCGCTTGCGGATCACGTCCGGTTCCTCGACGTAGATCACCGAGTCGTCCGGCTGGAAGTCCGCGACCAGGCCGATCGTGACGCCGACGAACCCGACGACGAGGACGGGCCTCATGCCGCACCTGCTTCGACGGGTTCCTTCTGGGCTTCCCGGACGCCGTACACCGCGAGCAGGCCCGCGACGCCGTTCACCAGCGCGATGACGATCCAGAACGCGCCGCCGAGGGAGTTGAACGTGAACACGCCGAACAGCGGGCCGATCGCGGAGGCGAGTCCGATGACCGCCTGCATCGTGCCGATGTAGCGGGACTTGTACTCGGCCGGGAACTTCGCCGGGTGCGCGAACATCGTCGGGCCGGCGATCATCAGGCCGCTCACCGCGAACACCGCGCCGAGGATCACGAACGTTCCGGACTGGAACGCCAGCGCGTAGAGGACGAAGCCGAGCGAGTTCACCATGTGCCCGGCGAACACCGCGATGTGCTGCGGGATCTTGACGATGTACGACGTGATCTTCAGCTCGCACGTGATGAGCACGAGCGACGAGACCGTGAGCACCGCGCTGTAGAGGCTGGTCGGGTACTTGTCCGCGACGATCTCCAGCGGCAGCGCGGTGACCGACTGCGCGTAGGCGATCGTGCCGAGGAACACCGCCGCGAGATAGGCGAGGTACTTCCGGTCGCCCGCCATCCTCGCGTAGGCCGCGCGGGCGTCCACCGCGGGCTTCTTCTCTTCGTCGTCCTTCGGAGCCTCGACGCGCGGCAGCAGCAGGTATGCCAGCAACCCGTAGAGCAGCGCCGTCGCACCGTCGAGGTAGAAGAGCAGGTCCCAGTCGATCAGGATCAGCCCGGCGGCGATGAGCGGGGCCACCGCGGCACCGGTGTTCAGCGCGATGCGCATCATCGAGAACGCCATCACCTGGTGCTCTTCCGGCATCAGGTCGCTGAGCAGCACCGCGGCGGCCGGCCGGTATGTCTGGGTGACGAGCCCGGCGAGGCCGACGACCAGGAACAACACCACCGGGATCGTGGCCACGAACGGGATCGACGCCACCAGCGGCGCGGACGCCAGCATGGCCATCGTGATCGTCGTGCGCGGCCCGAACCGGTGCGTGAGCTCGCCGCCGAGCAGCGTGCCGAAGATCGACCCGACGCTGTACGCGGCCAGCGACAGCCCGGCGATGCCGAGCGCGTCGCCGCGGAAGGTCAGGTACAGCAGGATGAACGTCTGGACGAAGGCGCCGAGCTGGTTGATCAGCACGCCGCCGAGGAGGTAGCGGACTGGTGTGGGAGTCGCTCGCAACGTGGCGAGAACTCCGCTGTCAGTGGACATCAGGCTGCCTCCTCAAAGGCGTGCAGGGCATCGACGATCCGTCCGGCGACCAGCGGTGCCGTGGCGAAACCGGACCCACCGCAGGCCGCCCGTGCCCAGACGGCCGGAGCCACCTCGGTGAGCAGCGCGCCACCCGTGGCGGCGTCGGTGGTGTAGTGGCAGTGTTTGACCGCGACCACGGTGTATCTGTCCACATCGGACACGATGGACGCGGCGAGCAGGCGGTCGACCCACCTGTGGTCGAGCTCGTCGCTGTCGACGGAGGCCACTTCGCGGCGCACGGCGTCGGAGCTGATCTTCAGCAGGGTGCCGTCGCCCGGCGGCAGCAGCCACCCCCGGCCGTCCCGGCCGAGCCGTCCGGCACCAGGAGCGTTCTCCCACCACTGCATGAGCCGCTCGGGCGGCCGCAGGTACACCATGGTCTGGCGGTGCACGCGAACCGGGACGTCGACCAGCTCGGTCGTCCAGGGACCTTCGGCGACCAGCACCAGATCCGCGTGGACCGTGCTGCCGCCCTCGACCTCGACCCGGCCGGTGTCGACGGCGACGACCCGGCTGTTGGGGCGCAACGACACGAGCGGGTGCTCGATCAGCCAGCGCACGGCGGCGACCAGCACGCGTTCGGCGAGCAGCACTCCGGCGTCGATCTCCAGCACGCCGGCCGTGTCGTCGGCGAGGACCAGGTGCGGCAGCTTCTCCGGCTCCACCGTCTCGACGGGCAGCCCGCACCTCGCCGCCTGCTCGGCCATCGCCACGGCTTCGGCGCGCGGCCAGGCCGTGACGACGCCGACCCGGCGGTAGAACCTGGTGTCCAGCAAGGACTCCAGCTCGAGCCAGCGCCGGTGTGCGGCGACGCGGGCGAGGGTGGCGTCCACGTCGCCCGGGACGAACGTCCGGAGCGCGCGGTGCTGGTCGAACGACGTGGACACCGGACTGGGGATGCTGCGGCGGTCGAGCACCGTCACCCGATGCCCGGCGAGTGCGCACTCGACCGCCGTCAGCAAGCCGGTGACGCCGGCTCCGACGATGACGACTCTGGCCATCACTCGGACAGTTCCGGCAGGTGTCGCGGCGTGAACTCGTGAGCGTCGAACGTCGACGGGATCACGCTGTCCCCCAACGCCTTCCCGGCGAGGTCGGTCAGGATCGGCCCGGCGCAGCGCAGGAACGTGTCGACCTCGTGGCAGAAGTCGCCCGCGTTCTCGGCGGTGAGCGGGAAGGAGTCCAGGCGGGCCAGCTGCTCGGTGAGCGTGAACGCCGCCGCCGTGACGCTGAACCGCCGCACGTCATACGCACCCGCGAACCGTTCGACCATCAGCCGGGCGGCGACACGGGACCGTTCCGAGACCGGCAGCGGAGACTCCGCAAGCGCGTTGACCTTGGCCGCGATCCTGTTCCACGGCGCCACCAGGCGCGACGACGTCACCTCCGCCATCGCGGCACGGGTGAAGTTCGTGCGCTGGAACTCCGGGCTGGTCGAGGCCAGGTAGAACCGGATCAGGTCGCGCGGGACGTCCTCGTCCAGCAGCTCCTGCCCGGTGACGAGGTGGCCGCGGCTGGTCGAGAACTTGTCGTTCTCCAGCTCGTAGAACTCGTTGGTGACGAACTGCTCCGGCAGCACGTACTGCTCCAGCGCCAGCAACATCGCGACGCCCGCAACGGCGAACGCGAAACCCGCGTCCGAGCCGAAGAAGTACACGACCTCGGTGTCGGCGAACCACAGCTGGTCGTCGCTCTCCAGCACCTCACCACGGGCCTGGGCGGCCAGCGCGGAGGCGTGGATGCTCCAGGTGATCGTCTCGGTGTCCGAGTAGAACACCTGACCCGCGACCTCCGGGAACGGCGCCGGGATGCCCCAGGAGATCGGCAGCGTGACCGGGTAGTCCGGCAACGGCCGCGCCAGCATCTCCTCGATCATCCGGGCGAGACGAGGCCGCAACGTCGGCGCGTGCCGGGCGAAGAACTCCTCCAGCCCCGCCCGGTACTCCTCGACCGGCAGGACGAGCACCTTCTCCTCGCGCAGCTCGACCGGGTCCGAAGGGTCCAATGTGGACTTCGGGTCGACCAGCTCGCCCGAGGCGATCCAGTGGCCGCAGCCCTCGCACAGCCCGGCGCAGCCGTCGGTCAGGCACACCGGGCAGCCGCCGCGCACGTACGCGTCGGTGAGGAACTCCCCCGTGCGCGGCGAGTACGGGAACTTCACCGCGCGCAGCCGCAGCTTGCCCGCGCTGTGCAGGCGGTCGAAGAAGGTGACGACGGTCTTGACGTACCGCTCGTCGAACCGCACGAACCCGTCCGGCTGGATGTCCATCGCCGCGAGCGACGCCTCGACCTGCCCCGCCGACTTCTCGCGCAGGTCCTCGGGCTTCACTCCGAGGCGGCGCGCGGTGGTGACGATGTAGTTCTGCGTCGAGTGGATGCCGGTGCCGAACAGCACGTCGCACCCGGCGGCACGGGCGTACCGCGCACAGATGTCCGCGGCGAGGAACGGGCCGGCGAGGTGGCCGAGGTGCAGGTCGCCGTTCGCCGTCGGGCCGGGGGCGATCACGAGAAGCTTGCTCATCAGGCGGTCCTCAGCTCGGCGGTGCGGCGGGCGAGCAGGTCGTTGACGATGTCCTGCGAGCGGTGGGCGAGCACGCTGATCAACGAGTCGGACATGCCGTGCGTCTTCTCGTTGACGCCCTGCAGGTACAGCGCGCCCCACGCCGCGTCGCCGATGTCGACGCGGTACTGGCGGCTCACGGCGATGTCGTCCAGACCGAGCTGCGAGGCGAGATCCCTCGCCATCGCGGGCATCCGCTGGTCGTAGCCGGTGCCGAGCACCACGAGGTCGCAGCGCACCGGCTCGACCTTGCCGGTCCTGCGGTCGTGCAGGTCGAGCACGACCTCGTCGCCGTCCATCCTGGCGCCGCCGACCTCGGTCATCGACCGGACGCTGGAACGCTGCGGCCCCAACGCCTTCTGCTGGTAGAGCATCGTGTAGAGCTCGTCGAGGAACGGCGGCGCGAGACCCGCGTAGTTCGCGAACCGCATCTCGTCGAGGATCTGCGCGCGCACCTCTTCCGGCGTGTCGTAGAACTCGTCCACATAGGACGGGAAGAACGCCTCGTTGATGAACTTGCTGGTCTGGTAGTTCTGCAGGCCGATCGACCGCACCACCATCGTGACCCGGCTGTCGGGCAGGTCTCCGTGCAGCGCGTAGAACATCTCGGCGGCACTCTGCGCGCCACCCACCACGACGGCGTGCAGCGGCCGGTCCTTCGGCACGTCACCGATGCGGTTCAGATACTGCGAGCTGTGCAGGACCTTCTCGGTGGGCAGGCCGGCGAACACGGCGGGCACGTGCGCGTCGCGGCCACCGCCGACGACCAGGTCACGGCACCGGATCACGTCGCCGTTCGCGAGCGTCACGGTCCACCCGGTGATCACGCCGTTCTCGACGGTGGGCTCGATGCGCCCGGCTTTCGCGTTGTAGCGCACCTGCACACGGTCCAAAGAGGACGCGACCCACTGCAGGTAGTCCGACATCTCCCAGCGGTACGGGTGGAAGGTGCCGAGGTTCACGAACTCGTCGAGCCTGCCCTGCTCGTACAGGAAGCTCAGGAACGAGAAGCGGCTGGTCGGGTTGCGCAAGGTCACCAGGTCCTTGAGGAACGAGACCTGGCTGCGCGCCCACGGCATCAGCGTGCCGCGCTGCCACTTGATGTCCTCGTACTGCTCCAGCACGAGCGTATCGCCCGCCAGTTCCCGCGCCCCGGACTCCTCGATCGCGACGGCCAGGGCGAGGTTCGCCGGGCCAGCGCCGATCGCCAGTACGCCCACGTCTTGGACAGTCACAAGTCCCCCTCCAGTCGTCCCCGAGTGCGTTCCAGAGGCTAGGTAGCGGGGTTTCCCAGCAGATAGGGGAACTGTTCCCGGCAGCATGGGCAATTGCCGATTCGCTTATGGGGCTATGAACTCCCGCACCGGTTCACCGAGAGTGATCATGGGCCCGGTCACCGGCTGTCACCTCATGCGGCCCCTCGTTGGGCCGCTTCGCCGAACGGACGCGGCGATCGCAGGCACGCCATTGCTCCGGTTGTCACGGGCATGCGGCAGTACGTTGGGCCGAACGAGTGAAAATCGCCATTCTGAGATCGCGACTCACCCCGATGGAGCGATATACCCTACGGCCGGTGCCGCTCTTTGGGGGAGAACAGGTGACCGCTATGGAATGACACGAAGAGCTATTTATCGGGGGAAGACCGATGACTCAGGTGGAACACTCGGCACTACCGCACCTACGCCGCGGCGTCGACATCGCGGTACTGCACAGACCTGCGGCAGTCACCGTGGTGCTCGCCGACACGCAGCCCGCCATCAGGCACGGAGTGCGTTCCGTGCTCGAACGCGCAGGCGGGCTCACCGTGATAGGTGAAGCTTCTACTTCTTCCGAGGTCGTGGCGGAGACAATGCGCTGCCGACCCGACGTGCTGGTGGTCGACGTCGACACCATCGGTTCGGGAAACTGCCTATTAGTAGAACAAATAGCGCGCGCATGCCCCGAAACGGGCATTCTGGTCTTCAGCGCCCGCGATTGCGATGTGACCGTGATGGCCGCCATTCGCGCAGGCGCACGGGGCTATTTGTTGAAGAACGCCGACCCGGACCAGATCGTGCGCGGCATCCAGGCGGTGGCAGCCGGCGAGTTCCTCATCGGCAAAACCATCGCCTCCCGTTTCGGCGCACTCATGCACCCGGCGAACGACCACTCGCCCTACCCGTTCCCGCAGCTCACCGCCAAGGAGCGGGAGGTGCTCGACAGGATCGCCGCCGGCCGGTCCAACGTGGCCATCGCGCGCGAGTTCGCGCTCGCGTCGAAGACCATCAGCAACCGGGTGTCCGCGATCTTCGCGAAGCTCGGCGTGGCGGACCGCGCGCAGGCGATCGTCATGGCCCGCGACGCCGGCCTGGGGCGGTAGTTCCTGGCAGGTGAGGGAAAGCCTCCCCTGTCGGAAGGGAAGCCCGCGAACCTACGCTCCGCCTCGTCGCCGAACGTCGATCGGAGTTGGGATGCCGACGGACAAAGTGGACTTTCGCCGGAGCGAGCCCGAGAACCTCCAACGCGAGCACGGGCTCGACCTCAAGCTGCTGCACCCGTGGCCGGGCCTGGCCACGCCGTTCCGCGGCGCCTGGTGCGTGCTGCGCCCCGGCGACGTCACCGACCGGCACCAGCATCGCGAGCAGGAGCTGTTCATCGCGATGTCCGGCCGGGCCGAGGTCGTCGTGGGCGGGGACACCCACGTGCTGGAGGCGGGCGACCTGGCGTTGATGCCGGGCAGCGTCGACCACCACATCCAGAACCCGCACGAGGAGGACTTCTCCTACTACGCGATCTGGTGGGACGGGATCATGGCCGGCGAGTACCTGGCCGAGGAGCGCCCGGCGTGATCGACTACAACGGCCGCCGCTTCCGCAAGCCCGACAGCGACCCGCACACCGTCGCCGAGTACCACCAGGACGGCGACCTCGTGTGGGCCGACTTCGCCGGTGGCAAGGTCCGCCGCGGCTCGATCGCGGGCACGCGCGCGCCCGACGGCACCCTCCACATGGGATACACGATGGTGCTCGAGAACGGCGACGTGATCTGCGGGCACACCGTGAACACGCCGGAGTTCACGGCCGAGGGACGGCTCAGGCTGCGCGAGGAGTGGGAGCGCTACGGCCCGCACGCCGCGGCCGGCACCTCCTACATCGACGAGGTCGGCTGATTCCAAGGCGGTGGCTCTGTTGGCGTCTGCAAGTACCACCAACCCTTGATCAAATCGCCTCTAACTACTACCAACAGCCCCGGAACCCGCCGTCGCGCGGCGCAGCGGCCGGGCCGGTTGGTAGTAGGAAAGCGCTGGATGATCTTGGGTTGGTGGTACTTGCAGACGCCATGGCCACCAGACCTTCTAGAGCAGGCCGGCGAACGTCCTGGCGAACAGGTAGGCGTCGCCCGGCCACCGCGCGGACACGTAGTTGCCGTCCCGCACCACGAACGCGGGCCCGTCGTCGGTCGCCGTGCCGCGGCGGGAGAGCTCGGTCGGGCCGCGTTCGAACGTCGCGCCGGCCGCCACCACCTCGTCCTGCACGTAGGCCGGGTAGGTGCGGTAGTAACGACCGCGGCGCCAGGCGGTGAGGTAGTAGGCGGAGCGCTCCATGTACTTCGGCAGGCAGGTCGTGCGGCGGCCGGCCAGCGGACTGCGGCCGGTGACGGGGTCCGTCGCGCGCGCCAGCACCAGCACGCCGTGGCAGATCGTGCCGACCGGCCGTTCCAGAGCCCAGAACGACGCGACCTTGGTCTGCAGGACCGCCGAACCGAGGTACTGGCGCATCCCGGGAGCGTGGCCGCCGGGCAGAACCATTCCGTCGTACGACGACGGCTCGATGGCGCTCCACGCGATCGGTGCGCGGTACTCCGGGGCTTCGGTCAGCAAGTCGTAGAAGGCCTTGGGCTCGGGCTCCGCGCCCAGCTGTCCGAAGAGGACACCGGACAGCAGCAACGGGTCGGCCCGCGGCCGCTGCCCGCCGTGTTCGGTGGCGAAGACGACCTCGTGGCCGGCGTCGGTCAGCACCCGCCAGGGCACCGCGACCTCGGTCACGTCGAAGTCGTGGTCCGGCAACGGCATCAAAATGCGCACGACGGCGATCCTCCTTCATCCGGTGAGAACCGCGGCACGTTCCCGCCCGATCCCGGGCCCGAGTGAGTACAACAACGATCATGAGTGCACGGATCACGGTCTGCCGGGGATGTTGCTGCGGCACCGAGCGCAAGCATCCCGAGGTCGACCACGACCGCCAACTGGACCTGCTGCGTTCCCGGCTCACCGCGGTGAAGGTCGCCGACTGCCTGGACGCGTGCGAGGTGTCGAACGTGGTCGTCGTGCAGCCGAGCCCGTCCGCGCGGGCCGCCGGTGCCAAACCCGTGTGGGTGGGGTCCATCCTCGACGACGCCGCCGTGCACGGGGTGGCCGACTGGGTCGACGCGGGCGGCCCCGGTCTCGCCGCGCCGCCACCGGCGATCGCCACGCTGATCGTCGACACGCCTGGCCCGAAGTAGCCTCGCTGTCATCTTCTCGTCATGCCACTTTCTGCCAGCGCAGAGCCTCGTTTCCGCAGGCCGCGGGTGCTGATACTGGGCACCCGCTCCCCCACGGCACCGAGGAGAACCATGAGAAACACCATCGCCTCCCGCCTGGCGGTGGCCGTGACGGCTGCTGTGACAACTCTTGGGACCGTCGGCCTGATGCCCCCTCCGGCCTGGGCGCAGACGGCCCCCGACACTCTGCTGAACCTGCCCGCCGAAGCGGTCGCGCACGCGAGCCGGTTGCAGGCGGGTCTCGACATCGAGGTCATCGACCCGAGCGCCTACGTGTGCTCGACCTCGACCCCGATCCGGGACTGGCTCACCGCGAGCAAAGCCGGTTGGACCGCCACGGACCACAACCTCGCCAACCTCGCGCAGCAGCTCGTGCTGCTCGACACGGTGTTGTTCCCGGACGACGCGGGCAGCGGCTTCGGGCCGTTCACCACCCAGGTCACCCACACGTTCCGCGACCTCGGCAGGTTCTGGGACATCGACCCGGGCAAGATCCGCCTGCTGCCGCTGCGCAGCACGATGCTGACCGACCGGGCGAAGCTGACCAGGGTCTTCACGGTCGGCTGGGGCTTCCCGGAGCCCGTGTCGGCGAGCCTCGCCGACCAGATGGCGACGCTCATGGACACCGACAAGTTCCAGCACGGCCGCCACCCCGGCTTCACGTTCAACGCCTTCGCCATCAACGGGCTGGAGGTCCCCGGCGTGGGCACGGTGCCGCCGGAGATCGTCATGGGTGACGGCGTGCTCGCGGGCATGCAGGCGGTCGGGCTCGGCGACGTCGCCCCGCAGGCGATCCTCGCGCACGAGTACGGCCACCACGTGCAGTACCAGCGCGACCTGTTCGACTCGGACCTCACCGGTCCCGAGGCGAGCCGGCGCACGGAGCTGATGGCTGACGCGTATGCCGCGTACTACCTGACGCACGCACGCGGCGCGACCATGCAGTGGAAGCGCGTCCAGCAGTTCGTGCAGGTGTTCGGGCAGCTCGGCGACTGCGGGTTCGCGGGCGACAGCCACCACGGCACGCCCAACCAGCGGCTGCACTCCGCAGAGTGGGGCTACGGTTTCTCCTTCTTCTCTCAGAAGCAGGGTCACGTGATGTGTATAAGAGCAGCTCCCGATCCTGGTCGCACCGGACGCCTGACGTGCTGCAGCCGTCCTCTCAAGACGGTTGCGGTGGTACAACGGCAGCTGTGCAGCCGTTGCAGGCCCTCGGACTCTCCGAGGCGGCGGAACGCACCTATCTCGACCTGGTCGAGGTAGGTGCGTCGTCGCTCGCCGACCTCACCGCACGGCTCAAGACCGACTTGTCCGCGCCGCTGGCCGAACTGTCCGCGATGGGCCTGGTCGAGCTGACCGGCGACACCGTCATCCCGACGCCGCCGCGGCTCGCGATGGAGGCGCTCGGGAGATGTTGTCGCGCTTGTGGACCCGCGGTCTCGAACGGCGCACGGACTTCGAGCTGCTGCCGTCCCACGAGGCCGGACGCGCGGTGCTCGACAGCGTCCAGGCCGACGCCCGCGAACGGGTCAGGGCGATGACGCTCGGCAACCTCTCCACCGAGGGTCACAAGATCGTCGAGGGGTTCTTCGAGGCGCTCGCCCGCGGCGTGTCGTACCAGGTCATCTACGGCGCGCACGTACTGCACGACACGCATGCGCTCGAGATGGTGCAGCAGTGCGTGGTGGCGGGCGAAGAGGCCAGGGTGTTCCCGCACGTGCCGATGAACGTGACCATCGTGGACGATCGCTGGGCACTCGTCGCCGCGCGGGCTCCGGTGGCGGGCAAGCCGAACATCGCCGCGGTCGTCGTGCACGACTCGCCGTTCCTCAGTGGACTGGCCGGGTTCTTCGACGCGTTCTGGCGGATGGCGGTGCCGGTCACCGCGAGTACGAAGGTGGACAGCGCACCGCAACAGGAGAACAAGCAGCTGCTCACGTATTTGTTGGCAGGACTGACCGACGAGGCGATCGCGCGCGAGTTCGGGGTCAGCGAACGCACGATCGCTCGGCGGATCAGCAGGCTGCAGGAGACGCTCGGCGCGCAGACCCGGTTCCAGCTGGGCGTGCAGGCCTCGCGCCAGGGCTGGTTGTAAGGGTCCGCACTTTCCCGGTCCACAGACCGGAATTCCCGCACGAGCAGGACATTGATGACATCGATGTCTTGGCTCAGAAATCCTGTCTCGCTTGTCGTATTGACGGCGCAAGTAACGCCGCCGAAGCTTCCTGGCAACGTTGTCAGGAACAGGATCGGAGCTCGCAATGACGCAGGACTTCGGCGACGGCGTCTCGAGACGGCAGGCGCTGACCATGGGCGGCGGGCTGCTCGCGGGCTTCGGGCTGGGCGCGCTGGTGCCCGCCACCGCGTCCGCCGCGCCGGAGCCGACAGCACCACAGACAGCGGACCTGGCGTTGTTCCGCCCCGTCTCGGTCTCCTCCACCGACTACGCGGCCACCCCTGCGGAGTTCGCCGTGGACGGTCTGGCACAGGTCGGCGTGCAGGGTTCCGGCTGGCGCGCGGCGCAGGGCGACGGCCAGTGGATGATCGTGGACCTGCAGGGGCGCTGCGACATCAGCTCGGTCGTGCTCACGTTCGAGGCCAAGCCGGGCGACCCCGCGTTCGACGCCAACGGATCCCGCGCCGACACCATCGGCACCGAGATCCTCTCCAGCTACGCGGTCGTGTTCGACCTCGACGTGTCGGACGACGGCCGTACCTGGCGGACGGTCTACGGCACCGAGTCCGGCACCGGCTCCGTCGTCACCATCCCGCTCACACCGGCAGTCCGGGCGCGCTGGGTCCGGTTCACCGCGTCCCGCCGCTCGACGTCGAACCCGTTGGGACTCAACGGCTTCCAGGTGTTCGGCACGAGCAGGGACAACCGGCCCGCGGTGCAGGGCTGGACCAACTGGCCGGTGCAGAACCGGGAGAACCCGGCGCTGACCGTGGCTCAGGACGGGTCGGTGCCGCTCGAGTCCGGCTGGGTCCTGACCATGCAGGACTTCGCACCCGCCAAGGACGGCGCCGCGCTCTCCGCCCCGGACGTCGACACCCGCGGCTGGGTGCCCGCGACCGTCCCCGGCACGGTCCTCGCGTCGCTCGTCGAGCAGAAGCACCTGCCGGACCCGGTGTACGGCATGAACAACCTGAAGATCCCGGAGGCGCTGTCCCGGCACGTGTGGTGGTACCGGCGCACGTTCAGCTTGCCGCGCGGGCTCGACGTCAGCGCGGGCCGGCACATCTGGCTCGAGTTCGACGGCATCAACCACGAGGCCGAGATCTGGCTCAACGGCACCAAAGCCGGCGCGATGAGCAACCCGTTCGGCCGGGCCGCGCTGGACGTCACCACGACCTTGTACAAGAGCGGCGACCAGAACCTGGCCGTGCGGATCGCGCCGATGCCGTTCCCCGGCAGCCCCGGCGACAAGGGGCCGCGCGGTGAGGCGTGGGTCGGCGCGAACAGCACGATGTTCAAGAACTCGCCGACGTACCTCGCGGTGTCCGGCTGGGACTGGATGCCCGCCGTCCGCGACCGCGCCTCCGGCATCTGGAACCACGTCCGGCTGCGCTCGACCGGTGCCGTGGTGATCGGCGACCCGCGCATCGACACCGTGCTGCCGGACTCCTCGACCGCTGAGGTCACGTTCACCGTGCCGGTCCGCAACGTCGAGGCCACCGCGCAGAACGTCACCGTCACCGCCGAGTTCGACGCCATCTTGGTCAGCAGCACCGTCACCGTGCCCGCGAACTCCGAGTCCTCGGTCAGGTTCGCCCCGTCCACGCACTCCCAGCTGCGGATCAGGAACCCGAAGCTGTGGTGGCCCAACGGATACGGCGACCCCACCCTGCACGACCTGACGCTCACCGTCGCGAAGGGCAGCGCGGTCAGCGACAAGAAGAAGCTGAAGTTCGGCATCCGGCAGATCACCTACCAGTACGAGCTGCCGATCACCATCGTCGACGGCGCCGCCGACCAAACCGTCGACTTCCCCGCCCAGCAGGCCCGCTACGTCCGGATGCAGGGCGGCCGGCGTGCCACCAGCTGGGGTTTCTCCGTCTTCACGCTGTCCGTTGTGGACAGCAAGAACCCGGACACCGACCTCGCGCGCGGCAAGAACGCGGAGGCTTCGTCGAGTGCGGACTGGACCTCGCCCGGCGCCGTGACCGACGGCGACCCGAAGTCCCGGTGGACCTCGAACTACAACGACAACGAGTACGTGCAGGTCGACCTCGGCTCCGCTGTCTCGTTCGACCGCGTGAAGCTGCGCTGGGAGACGGCGTACGCGGCGACGTTCAAGATCCAGGTCTCGCAGGACGGCCAGACCTGGACCGACGTCGCGAACAAGGACAACTCCCCCAAACCGCTGATCATCATCGTCAACGGCGTGAAGATCTTCGCCCGCGGTGGCAGCTGGGGCTGGGACGAGCTGCTGCGCCGCATGCCCGCCTCCCGCGCGGACGCCGCCGTCGCGCTGCACAAGGACATGAACTTCACCCTGATCCGCAACTGGGTCGGCTCGTCCTACCGCGAGGAGCTCTTCGACGCCTGCGACAAGTACGGCATCCTGCTGTGGAACGAGTTCTGGCTCGGCTGGTCCGCCGACCCCGCGAACCACGACAAGTTCTTCGAGCAGGCCAAGGACACCGTCCTGCGCTACCGCTCGCACGCCTGCTGCGCGGTGTGGTTCGGCTGCAACGAGGGCAGCCCGCCGTCCTCAGTGGACAGCGTGCTGAAGGAGATCGTCAGCACCAACACGGACCTGCTGTACCAGCCGAACTCGGCGAGCGGCGTGATCACCGGCGACGGCAACTACCGCTGGATCGACCCGAAGCAGTACTTCACCGGTGAGGCCACCGGCGGGAAGTTCGGGTTCTGGAGCGAGACCGGCCTGCCGACAGTGTCCGTCGTGGAGTCGATGCGCAACCTCGTCGGTCAGGGCAACGCGGGCTGGCCCATCGGCGACGCCTGGTACATGCACGACTGGTCGGAGAACAGCAACCAGCAGCCGAACGGCTACAAGGGCGCGATCGACGCCCGGCTCGCGCCGTCGAGCAGCCTGGAGGAGTTCTGCCGCAAGGCGCAGTTCGTGAACTACGAGAACATGCGCGCGATCTTCGAGGCGTGGAACACCAAGCTGTGGAACGACGCCACCGGTGTGCTGCTGTGGATGTCGCACCCCGCGTGGCACAGCACGGTGTGGCAGACCTACGACTACGACATGGAGGTCAACGGCAGCTTCTACGGCTCGCGCAAGGGCTGCGAGCAGCGCCACGTGCAGGCCAGCCCGACCAACTGGCAGGTCAACGCGGTCAATCACACGGCCTCCGCGCTGACCGGCGTGACGGTGAAGGCCCAGCTGCACGGCCTGGACGGCAAGACGATCGGGCAGGCGCAGGAGCAGAAGCTCGACGTAGCCGCATTCTCCGCTCCCGCGCTGTTCACCGTGCCGTTCGACAGCGCGCTGCCCGCGTTCCACCTGCTGCGCCTCACGCTGACCGACGCCCAGGGCAAGCAGATCTCCGAGAACACCTACTGGCGGTACCGGACGGAAGCGTCGATGCACGCCCTGAACCAGCTGGCGTACACGCAGCTGGCGATCACGATGACGTCCACGAAGGACGGTTACACCGCGATCGTGCGCAACACCGGCAAGACGGTGGCCGCGATGGTCCGGCTGTCCCTGCGGGAGCGCAACGGGACGGATCGCGTGCTGCCGACCCTGTACAGCGACAACTACTTCTGGTTGCTGCCGGGGGAAGCCAGGACCGTGACGATCAGTCCGCAGAGGACGGTTCGTTCGGCGCGGCTGCGGGCGGAGGCCTACAACTCGGCGCCGAAACTGACCTGATGAACGACAAAAGCGAGGAGACTCGTCTCCCCGCCATGTTCAACTTATAGCGCACCGGGGGTCTTGTGGCAAGACCCCCGGTGTGCTGCACACTCTCCGGCCATGGGGATCTATGTGCTGGACCTGCACGACATCGATCAGACTCAGATCGCGACCGCCGGCGGCAAAGGAGCGAATCTCGGCGAACTGACCCGGATCGACGGCATCAGCGTGCCCGCGGGGTTCGTGGTGACGACCGAGGCGTTCTCGCACGTGGTGCGGGACGCGCTCGACGAGCAGCTGGAACCGGCCGAGCTGCGGAAGATCATCGAGGGGATCGCCATTCCGGACGAGGTGGCCGCGGAGATCACCTCGGCGCTCGGTGAGGGCCTGTACGCGGTCCGGTCGAGTGCCACCGCCGAGGACCTGCCCGGTGCGTCGTTCGCCGGTCAGCAGGACTCGTACCTGAACGTCGAGGCGGGGGCAGTCCTGCGGCACGTCAGCCTGTGCTGGGCCTCGCTCTTCACCGACCGCGCGGTCGCGTACCGGCAGCACAACGGGTTCGACCAGCAGGCGGTGACCATGGCCGTCGTGGTGCAGGAGATGGTCGCCCCGCAGGCAGCCGGTGTGCTGTTCACCGCCGACCCCGTCACGTCGAACCGGAAGATCGCCCGCGTGGAGGCGGTTCCGGGGCTCGGCGAGGCGTTCGTGTCCGGCCTGGTGAACGCCGACAGCTACCAGGTGCGCGACGGCGAGATCATCGACCGTGCGGTCGCCGCCGGCGTGATGACGGACGCGCAGGTCGTGGAGCTGGTGCGGCTGGGGCGGCGGATCGAGGAGCACTTCGGGCGCCCGCAGGACATCGAGTGGTGCCTGGCGGACGGCGGGTTCCAAATCGTCCAGAGCCGGCCGATCACGACCCTGTTCCCCGTTCCGGAGGTCGCTGACCAGGACAATCACGTCTACGTCTCCGTCGGCCACCAGCAGATGATGACCGACGCGATGACGCCGCTCGGCCTGTCCGTGTGGCAGCTGACGACCCCTCGGCCGATGGCGGAGGCGGGTGGCCGGTTGTTCGTCGACATCACCCCGGTGCTGTCCGTCACGACGAGCCGCAACGCGTTCCTGGACATGGCCGGGAAGTCCGATCCGCTGATGGGCGACGCCCTGCAGACGGTTCTCTCCCGCGAGGGCTTCGTCGCGTTGTCCGACGACGACGGTCCCGGACTGCCGATCCCCGGCTCCGAACCGGCCACGATCGAGACCGATCCCGCCATCGTCACCGAGCTGATCGAGCAGAACGAGGACTCGGTCGCCGCGTTGAAGCTCGCGATCCGGGAGAAGTCCGGGTCCGAGCTGCTCGACTTCATCCTCGAGGACTTCCAGGAGCTGCGGCGGCTGTTGTTCCACCCGCGCAGCAGCCAGGCGATCATGGCTGGGATGCAGTCGACGTGGTGGCTGAACGGCCACCTGCAGGAGTGGCTGGGCGAGAAGAACGCGGCCGACGTGCTCACGCAGTCCGTCCCGCACAACGTCACCTCGGAGATGGGGCTGGCGTTGCTCGACGTCGCGGACGCGATCCGGCCGCATCCCGAGCTGGTCGAGCTGCTGGAGAACGCCACGGACGAGTCCTTTGTGGACGAGATTCCCGCGCTCCGGGCGTACCTGGACAAGTACGGGATGCGCTGTGTCGGCGAGATCGACATCACCCGGCCGCGGTGGGCCGAGCAGCCGAGCGCGCTGGTGCCGGTGCTGCTCACCAACGTCCGGAACTTCGAGCAGGGCGCGGGCAAGCAGCGCTTCGAGGAAGGACTCCGGCAGGCCGCGGCCAAGGAGCGGGAGGTGCTGGAGCGCCTGCGCGCGTTGCCGGACGGCGAGGAGAAGGCGGACGAGACCCGGCGGATGATCGAGCGCGTCCGGACGTTCACCGGCTACCGCGAGTACCCGAAGTACGGCATGGTCAGCCGCTACTTCGTCTACAAGCAGGCACTTCTCGAAGAAGCGGGTCGCCTGGCGCGGGCCGGTGTCCTCGATGAGCGCGAGGACATCTACTTCCTGCGGTTCCAGGAGATCCAGGAAGTCGTGCGCACGCAGAAGGCCGATGCGGAGCTGATCAGGCAGCGCAGGGACGCGTTCCGGTCGTACCAGGCACTCACGCCGCCTCGGGTGCTCACGTCGGACGGTGAGGCCATCTCGGGCTCGTACCGGCGCGACGACCTGCCTGCTGGTGCGATCGTCGGGCTGCCCGTGTCCGCAGGGGTCGTCGAAGGCCGCGCACGGGTCGTGCTCGACGTGGCGGACGCGGACCTCGAACCGGGCGACATCCTGGTCACGGCGTACACGGACCCGAGCTGGTCGCCGCTGTTCGTCGCGATCGCCGGCCTGGTCACGGAGGTCGGCGGCGTGATGACGCACGGCGCGGTGATCGCCCGCGAGTACGGGCTGCCCGCGGTCGTCGGGGTCGACGGCGCCACACGGCTGATCCAGGACGGGCAGCGGATCCGCGTGCACGGCACCGACGGTTACATCGAGGTCGTCACCGACTGATCGGCCCTGAGCTCGCGGACGGCCGGCGAGTGCCTGGCCGCGGTGGTGGTGACGTGGACCAGCCTGCGGGTGGGCCGGTCAGGTCCGAGGTCGACGACCTGCTCGGCTCCTCCAGCCGCACCGCACAACCTGGCCGAGGTGATGTTCAAGACCCTCGCGTGGAGGGCTTCCTGGTCCGCGAGCACCTGGACGCGCGCCCGCGGTTCGAAAGCTTCTGGTGCCGCACATCCAGAACGGCTCGGTGACCGTTGACGAGACCGTTGTGGACGGTTTCGCCAACGTCGTCCCGGCGTTCCTGGGCGTGCTGCGCGGCAACACGGGCAAGATGCTCGTGCGGCTCTAGGGGTAGTAGCCCTCCACCGGCACCTTCGCCTCGTCGTAGAGGTGCGGTCCGTCCGCGGGCACGTCGGTGAACCCGCCCGTGGTCTTCAGCCCGTTGAGCTGACGGGTCGCGAGCGCGAACACCACCTGCCCGATCCCCGACCGCGCCAACGCTCCACCGCACATCCCGCACGGCTCGCAGCTCGTGTACATCGTGGTGCCGGCGGCGGTGTCCGCGTCGAGGTTCCGCGCGGCCCACCTCGCCAGCTTGAGCTCGGGGTGGGCCGTGATGTCGTCGTCGGTCAGGCAGGAGTTGCGCTCCTCGGCGAGCACGGCTCCGTCCGGCCCGACCAGCAACGACCCGAACGGCGGGTTGCCGCTCTCCCGCGCCTCGCCCGCCAGCTCGATCGCCCGCCGCAGGTGTGCCTCGTTCACCGGAACTCCTTCCGCACCGCGGCGAGGGCGTGCCAGGCGACTTCCGGATGCCGCGTCTCCTCCGGATCGCCTACGAACGGGTCGAGCACCACGGCGTGAGCACCGTCGGTCTGCAGCTGCCGCAGGTCCGCGACGACCTGCTCGATCGTGCCCTCACCCAGCCTGCGTTCCTCGATGGGCTCATCGGTGAGCCTCAGCATGATGCGCGGCGCCAGCAGCGGCAGCTCCCGGTTCTCCTCGGCGGCGCGGACCTTCAAGCGCTGCAACGACTCCCGCCACGCTTCGGGCGTCTGCCGCAACGGGTGCCAGGCGTCGCCGAGCCGGGCCACGCGGCGCAGGGCTCCGTCGCTGTGCCCGCCGACCCAGATCGGGATGTGCCCGGCGCGGTAACCCTCGTCCTGCCACGCCTCGCGCACGGTCGTGATCAGCTCGTCGGTCAGCTTTCCCCTGCGCTCGAACGGAACCCCGAGCTTGTCGAACTCCTGCCGCGCCCACCCGACCCCGAGGCCGAGCACGAACCGCCCGCCGCTGAGGTCGCTGAGGTTCGCCGCCGTCCGCGCCACCAGCAGCGGATGCCGGTACGCCGCGATCAGCACGGTGGTGCCGAGGGTGACCCGCTCGGTGACCCCGGCGAGCCACGCCAGCGTGGTGAACGGCTCGTAGAACGGCGCCGGGTACTGCTCGGCCACGTCCGGCGTCACCACCACGTGGTCCGACATCATCAGCAGGTCGAGCCCCAGGCCCTCGACCGTGCGCGCCCAGTCGCGCAGCACGGCGGGGTTCGTGCCGGGGCCGAAGTTCGGGACGTTCACGCCGATCAGCACGCCCCCAGGCTATGTCGCCGAGCCCGCGAACGTGTCCAACTGGCGCGGGCCGGCTCTGCTCCCCCGTGGCAGAGCCGGCCCGTCTGATCGGCCCCCAGGTCTCCGACCCGCGTCAAGCTTCGCGGGGCGCCGGGTGCGCCGCTATTGGCGGTTCCGCCAGAACGCCACCGCCGCGCCCACCCTGGACGCGACGCCGAGCTTGTGGATGATCTGGCTGACGTGGGCGCGAACGGTGCGTTCGCTGATCCCCAGCCTGGTCGCGATCTGGCGGTCTGTCCGGTCCTCGGCGAGCTCTCGCAGGACTTCGTACTCACGCGGACTGAGCATGCGCGCAATCTCCTTCGCACGGCGAAGAAGGAGCGCCTGGACCTCCACGGCCGAGCGGGGAGGCGGACCTCTCCCGGTCACCGAAGCAGGAGCAGACGACCCTGTGGTCGTTTCCAGTGTGTCACGCGGTCGCCGCGGGCGGACACTGTCGAGGTGCTCCCGTTCACCGGCAGAGACGCGTTGCTCGGCGAGATCAGCGCCGCGGCCGACCGCGCGCGGGCCGGGCGGGGTGGGCTCGTGCTGCTCACCGGCGCGGCGGGAGCCGGCAAGACGCGACTGGCCGCGGAAGCCGTGGCGCGGTTGGACGGCGTGCGGGTCGTGTGGGCGTGGTGCCCGCCGGGTGACGACCGTGAGGCGTTCGCGCCGTGGTCGTTGGTCGTGCGGGAGCTCGTGGCCCAGGACGCGGACGGGCTTGCCGGACGCTCGCCCGCGATCCAGGGACTCATCGGCGGGCGCACCGCACAGCCGGCGCTCGCGTCCGATCCCGAGGGCGCGCGCATAAGACTGACCGGTGAGGTCGCGCAGCTGCTGCGCGCCTGTGCTGAGACAGCCCCTGTGGTCGTGGTGCTGGACGACCTCCATGCGGCCGATCCCTCGACTGTGCGGTTGTTGCTCGACCTCACGGCTACGGCACGCACGAGCCGTCTGATGTTCCTCGGCACGTGCCGTGAGCATCAGCTGACGGCCTCGCTGCTCAGCGCGGCAGTCTGTTTGCCGGTCGGGCCGCTGTCCCACCAGGACGTCGAGGTGCTCCTGGCAGCGGCACACGGCCGGCCACCCGCTGCCGATGACGTGCGGGCCTTGCTCGACCGGACGGGCGGGGACGCGTTCCTGGTGACCGAGCTGCTCAGGGCCGGGCCGGGTGTGCCCGCCTCGGTGCGGGCGGCGGTCGAGGCCAGGATCGCGTCGCTGCCCTCGCCCCGCGTCGTGGGAGCGGCGGCGGTCCTGGGTACGAGAGTGCGGCTCGACGTGCTCGCCGAGCTCGTGGACGTCGGGCTGGGAGAGCTCCGGCCGCTGTTCGACGCAGCTGCCGGTTTGCTGGTCACCGCCGGGCCTGGCGAGGTGCGCTTCCTGCACGAGTTGCTCCGTGACGCGGTTTACGACGCGTTGCCGTCCGCTGAGCGGGTGGCGTTGCACGTGCGGGCGGGCGAGGTGCTGGCGCGGTTCGCTGAACGCGGGCGTGCGGCCGGGTCCGCCGAGGTCGCCCACCACCTGATGCTCGCCGGGCCCGAGCACGCCGAGGAAGCCGGTGCGTTCGCGCGGCGGGCCGGCGACGAGGCGGCCGCGATGCGGGCCTATGACGACGCCCTGCGGTGGTACGACCGGGCAGCGCAAGCCACCGGCAGCGACGCGGAACTTCTCGTCGCGCAAGGGAATGCGCGACTCGGCAGCGGTGATCGGGTGGGCGCGCGGGCGGACTTCCTGGCTGCCGCGCGGAAGGCGGGTGACCGGGGTGACCTGCTGGCGCGCGCGGCGCTCGGACTCGGCGGTATGGAGGTCGACCTCCTGGACCGCGAGCAGATCGACCTGCTGGTCAAGGCGAGAGAGGCGTTGCCCGGCGAGGAGAGCGCCCTCCGAGCTGTGGTGGTCGCGCGGTTGTCGGTGGCGACCACGTTGATCGAGTCCGACGAGCACCGGATCGCGCTCACCGACGAAGCGCTCGAGCTCGCGCACCGCAGCGGTGACGAAGCCGCGCTCGCACAGGTGCTCGCGGCGCGCTGTGACGCGTTGTCCGGGCCCGAGCACGTCGCCGACCGGCTCGGCTGGGCCACGCGGATCGTCAGCATCGCGCAGCGACTTCCTGACCTCGGGCTGGAGCTGCTCGGGCGGCGGTTGCGGCAGGTGGCGCTGCTGGAGAGCGGTGCGGTCCCGGCCGCCGACGCCGAGGTGCTCGCCTTCGAGGCGGCCGCTCGCCCGCTGGGCAGTCCCCTGCACGACTGGTACGTGCCGCTGTGGCGCGGGATGCGGGCGCTCGCGGAGGGGCGGTTCGACGACTGCGCGGAGCACCTCGCGGTCGTCGAGGAGATCGGGCAGGGCCGGGGCAACGCCGCCATGCTCGCCACCACGCAGCGGTGGTTCCTGCTCAGCGACACCCGTGACGCGACCGGCATGGCGGAGATGATCGCCGAGGCCCACCTGGAGCTGGTTCCTGGCGTGTGGCCGTCGGTCACGCTGGCGCTCGTCGCCACGCAACTCGGCCACCTCGACGAGGCGCGCGACAGGTTGTCCGCCGTGGCCGGACGGCTGGCCGACGCGCCCCGGGACTCCGAGTGGCTGCCGATGCTCTCGCAGGTCGCCGAGACCGTCGCCGTGATCGGCGAACACCCCGTGTCCCGCGTCGTGTACGACTGGATGCTGCCGTTCGCCGGCCTGTACGTGGTGGAGGGCATCGGCGCGGCGCTGCGAGGACCCGTCAGCTGGTACCTGTCGTTGCTGGCCAAGGCGTTCGGGGACGATGATCTTGCGCGTACCCACGCCGCCACGGCGTTGGAGGCCGCTCGCCGCGCCTGCCTGAACGTCCTGGTCAAGCGCATCGAAAGCGATCACGAACCGGCGACGGGCGAGCACGTGTTCGCCGAGGACGGTGAGATCTGGGTGCTGCGGTACGCGGGCCAGGAAGCGCGGCTCACGACGAGCAAGGGCATGCGGGACCTCGCCACGTTGCTGGAGCGTCCCGGCAGTCCGGTGAGCGCGGCGGACCTGATGGGCGCGGTGTCCGCTGGTGATCTCGGTGACGTGCTCGACGCCACCGCACGGTCGGCCTACCAGCGGAGGTTGCACGAGCTCACAGCCGAAGCCGACGAGGCGGACGCGGACGGCGACGCCGAGCGATCCGCCCGGCTGGCCGTCGAACGCGACGCGCTGGTGCAGCAGCTGACCTCCGCCTACGGGCTCGGCGGACGTGTGCGGAAAGCCGGTTCCGCGTCGGAACGAGCCCGCACCGCCGTGACCGCACGGATCCGCGCGACGATCGACCGCATCGCGCGCGCCCACCCCGAGCTCGGACGCCACCTGCGCGCCTCGGTGCGCACCGGAACCGTGTGCGTCTACGAGCCCGAAACACCACGTCGGTGGACGACCTCACATCGTGCGATGGGATCTCACGCCTGAAGGGTGTCTCTGGAAGGAGCACCCCATGCCACGCACGACCAAGGCCGAAGCGCCCGTGTCCCTCGACGAGGAAGTCATCGAGGGCCGTTACGTCGAGCTCGGCGGCTACACCGTCGGCTTCGAGACCCACAAGGCCGACCTCGACCCCGCCCCGCTGTTCAAGGGCCTGCCCGACGACCGCTGCCAGTGCCCGCACTGGGGCGTCGTGGTGAGCGGCAAGGTCATCTTCCGCTACGCCGGCCACGACGAGGTCTACCAGCAGGGCGACGTCTACTACGGCGCGCCCGGCCACGTCCCGCTGATCTTCGACGGCACCGAGCTGATCGAGTTCAGCCCCACCGACGCGCTGAACGCCACCATGGCGGTCGTCGGCGCGAACATGGAAGCCAGGTGATCACCGTGTTCCTCAGCGTCTACCACTTCGACGGCGACCCCGCCGCGCTGTTGCCGGGCTACGACCGGATGTTCGCCGGCCTGCAGCCCGACGGTGTGCACGCGTGCGTCGTGCGCGAGGACGGCATCAGCGTCTACGACGGCTGCCCCACCCGTGCGGAGTTCGAGGCGTTCAGCACCGGTGAGGCGTTCCGCACGGCGCTCGCGACGGCCGGGCTGCCCTCGCCTCGGATCGAGGCGCTCGGCGAGGTCCACGAACCCGCAATGGCGACGTGATGACCGCCCTGTCCACCGAGCTCGCCACGCTCGACGCCACGGCGCAGGCAGACCTCGTGCGCCGTGGCGAGGTGGGCCCGGCCGAGCTGGTCACGGCCGCGATCGACCGGATCGAGTCGCTGAACCCGTCGTTGAACGCGGTGATCACGCCGATGTACGACGCGCCGCCCGCCTCGGACGGACCGTTCACCGGGGTTCCCTTCCTGCTCAAGGACCTCGTCGTCGAGGTGGCCGGAGTGCCGTTCAGCGAAGGCTCGGTCTTCCTGCGGGACAACGTGTCCACTCAGGACTCCGAGCTCGTCACCCGGCTGCGCCGAGCCGGTCTCGTGCTCATCGGCAAGACCAGCACGCCCGAGTTCGGCATGGTCCCGACGTGTGAGCCCGCGCTGCGCGGCGCGACCCGCAATCCTTGGGACACCACACGTTCGACGAGCGGATCGTCGGGCGGCTCGGCCGCCGCCGTCGCGTCCGGGATGGTCCCGATGGCGCACGGCAACGACCTCGGCGGCTCACTGCGGTTCCCCGCTTCGGCGTGCGGGCTGTTCGGGTTGAAGCCGACCCGGGCCCGCAACCCGCTCGGCCCGGAGTACGGCGACGCGATCGGTGGCTGGGCCGTCGAGCACGCCCTCACCCGTTCCGTGCGGGACAGCGCAGCACTGCTCGACGCCACCAGCGGCCCCGCACCCGGCGACCCGTACCCCGCTCCCCCGCGCGCCCGACCGTTCCTCGACGAGGTCGGCGCCGACCCGGGACGACTGCGGATCGCACGGATCACTCGGCCACCCCGACTGCCTGGCCGCCCTCGACGACGCGGTCGCGCTGTGCACGGACCTCGGCCACGAGCTCGTCGAAGCGGACCTGCCCGGCCTCACTCCTGAAGTCGGTGACGCGATCGGCACGGTGTTCGGCGCCGCGACCACCTGGATCGTCGACTACTGGGTCCGCAGAACCGGCCGCACGCCGGCCGACGACGAGCTCGAACCGATCACCAGGGCCTACTGGGAGGCGGGGCGAGCCGTCAGCGCCGGGAAGTACCTGCTCGCGATCACCGACCTGCAGGCGTTCAGCCGCACGGTCGCGGGATTCCTGGGCCCCTGCGACCTCTGGCTCACCCCGACGATGTCCAGCCCTCCCCCGCCGCTCGGCGAGATCACGGGCCTCGACCACGGCGCGTCCACCGTCGCCTACCCCGCCGTCGTCGCCAACATCACCGGCAGCCCGGCGATGTCCGTACCGCTGTGGTGGAACGCTGCGGGACTGCCGATCGGGGTGCACTTCCTCGGCCGCTTCGGTGACGAGGCAACGCTGTTCCGCCTTGCCGCGCAGCTCGAAGCCGCTCGCTCGTGGCATCACCGGTGGCCGGGTCAGCCGAGCACCGCCAGCCACGGATGACCGGGATGAACGCGCTTCAGCCACCCGGCGAGCGCCGTACGCCGATCCCGCCCGAGCAGGGGCAGCACCCCGTCGAAGTCCTGCTGGTCCTTCGGCCGCACCGCCTTCGCCTTGAACAGCAGCACCAGCTCCGGCACCAGGAAGGGGATGCCCGTCGCGGTCCGCTCGATGATCACGTCGTACGGCAGTCGCAGGTTCTCGTCCCGCCGGCAGATCCACGTGCCGCCGTCGTGCGGTTCGCGGAACACGTCGACCAGGTACCGGCCACTCGTCAGGTCGCGCACCCACGTCTGGTGCGCGGCCGCCAGTACCTCCGGCTCCGCGTCGAACCAGATCCGGCCCAACCCGGCCACGTCGAAGGCGTGTCCGGCCAGGCGGTCGCGGATCTCCGCGAAGCCCGCCAGCGGCACCGCGATCTCCAGATCGCCGTGCGGGCGCGACTGCCCGCCGCGGAACAGGTCCAGCGCCCATCCCGCGGCGACGTACCAGGGCGTTCGCACGCCCTCCAGTCGTTCGGCGACTTCTTCCGGCCGCCACGCATGAGCCCAGCGCGCCTCCAGTTCCTCCTCGTCGAGCACGACGCCACCGGCAGGCAGAGAGTCCGTCACCACCGCATGATCCCCCAGCCGGACGTCAGCCCGACTCGCTGACCGGCTGCGGGCACTGGCCGCCGGGCGTGGTCAGCAGCTCGAAGTGCCACATCTCGTTGGCGTACTTCTGGCACAACCCGTAGTCCGCACCGTGCTGGATCAGCCAGTCGTCGGCGTTGGTCGGGCCGATGTCGATCGCCTTGCCCGTGACGTGGTTCGACTTGTCCGGAGGCTGCACCCACTTCCGCGCCTCCTTCTCGCTCGCGTACCGGGTGACGGCCTCGTCGAACAGCCGCTGCTGGTACTCCTTGCTGCGCCAGCCCGACGTCACCCGCAGCTCCACCCCACGCGCCCGAGCGTCCACGGCGGCCTTCCGCATCGCCGCGAGCAGCGCCGGGTCGAGGTTCGCGATGGCGGCGTGCTCGTCGTCGTCCAACGAGATGCTGCCGTTCTCCGGGATGCTGCCGTCGCCCTGGACACGCACCGAAGTGCTCGTCGGACCGGGCACGGGAGCGGGTGCCGGCGAGGGCGCTGTCGAGCACGCCGTTGTCGCGAGGACGAGCATTGCGAGGATTCCACGGATCGCTGCCACGGGATCGACCCTGCCGAACCCATGTCCCCGGCCGGCCAGCGGAATGTGCGCGTTCTGCAACGAGATGTCGACAGCGGTGGTTACAAGTAAGAATCACGGCGTGAAGAACCTCGACCGGCTGCTGGTGTCCGGAAGCACCACGTCCGCCGTGACCGATCTGGTGATCCCGGCACTGCTGTTGCGCTCGACCCACGCGACGTGGACCGAGCTGGTCCACATCTACGTGCCGCAGAGCCCCACCGTCGCGTTCAGCGCACGAGACGTGCGCTCACCCGGCATCACCAAGGCCACCGAGATCGCCAGGGCCGCCGGGTTCGAGACGGTCGTGCGGTCACCCGGCGGGCGGATGGTCGCCTACGACAGCGGTGCCGTCGTCATCGACCACCTCGACCGCACCACCGGCATCCGGCACGCGGGCAGCGCGACCTTCGCCGCCAACGCCGAGAGCCACGCGCGTGTCCTGCGTGGACTCGGTGACGTCGACGCCCGCGTCGGCGAGGTCGACGGCGAGTACTGCCCCGGCGAATACAGCATCAACGTCGGCGGTACCGCGAAGGTCGTGGGCTCGGCGCAGCGCGTGACGTCGACCGGCTCGCTGTTCAGCACGGTCGTCCAGGTCACCGTCTCGGACCGGGTGCGCGCGGTGATCGCGGACGTGTCGGACGCACTCGGCTACGACCTGCGCCGAAGCTCCATCGCCGGGCTCGCCGACCACGCGCCCGCACTGACCGCCGGCGAGGTGGCCGAGGCGTTCCTGAACGACTACCGCGTCCGGCTCGGCCTGACCGACGGACCGTTGCCCAGCGAGGTGGTCACGCACGCTTCGACCGTCACGCCGCGCGAGTGGCCCTTCCACGTCGACGACTGGTCACGGGCGAACCCCGTGCCGGGCGCCTGACCTCAGCCGGCCTCCGGGCATTCGCTCAACGGGACGGCCGCCACGTCGCGGTAGGCCCGCACCATGTCGGACACCACCCGGTCCCAGGCGTAGCGGACGCTGGTGCGGTCCTGGCCGGCGGCGGCCAGCTCCTGGCGCCGGGTGTCGTCGCCCAGCAGCGTGCGCAGCGCCCGCGCCAGCAGTGCGGGTTTGCGCGGCGGCACGTGCAGGCCCGTCACCTCGTGCACCACGGACTCGGTGAGGCCGCCGACCGACGACGCCACCACCGGCACGCCGCACGCCATCGCTTCGAGCGGCACGACGCCGAACGACTCGTGCCGCTGAGGGCACGCCACGACGTCCGCGGACCGCAGGAGTGCGGGCATGCCCGAGTGCGGCACGCGGCCGAGGAACAGGACACGGTCCGCGACTCCCTGCTGCACCGCCAGCGCGTGCAGGCGCCGGAACTCCGCGTTGCCGGGCAGCGACGATCGGCCCGGACCGCCGGCCACCACCAGCTCGGTCCAGGTCACCACGGCGAGGGCGCAGATCAGGTCGTCGAGGCCGTCGTGCGGGGCGAGGCCCGACACCGCGAGGACGCGCGGCATCCCGTTGCGCGGCGCGCTCGGGCCGTTCAGCGTGAACATCCGGGTGTCCACGCCCCAGGGGACGACCGAGATCGCCGAGCGGCGCACGCCGAGGCGGGCGAGCGAGTTCGCCTCGTGGCCGGACGTGGCGATCACGGCCGCCGCCTCACGTCCGACGAGCCGCTCGATTCCCGCGGACTCGCCGCCCTCGAGCCCGTGGTAGCTCTGCACGATCGGGATTCCGGTGCGCCGGGCGCCGAGCACCGCCGCCAGGCCGGACGTCCAGTGGTGCGCGTGGATGACGTCCGGTGCCTCCGCTGCCCACCGCGCTGTCAGGAACCGCGCGAACTCCCCGAGGTGCGGGACGACGTCGTCCTGGCCGAGCTCGTGCGCGGGACCGGCCGGCGCGTGCACGACCTCGAACCCGCGGTCGATCCGCACCTGGCCGGGCGTCCGCCGGTCCGTCCGTCGCGTGTGGACGGTCACCTCGTGTCCCTGCCGCACCAGCGCTTCCGACAGTTCGGCGACGTGCAGGCGCTCGCCCACCGCGTCCGGGTCGCGCCGCGCGGTGAGCGGGTTCTCCCGCACCGAGATCATCGCGATCTTCACCTGGTCACCTCCGGGTGGGGCCACGGGTTCGCGACGCACGTCCTGCCGTCCTTGGGGACGGTCAGGCCCTGCGGCCTCGCGGCGGTGATCTCGGCGAGCTGGTCGTTCGACACGGAGAAAGTCTGCTGCATCATCACGGGCGCGGGGGCGCCGTCGGCGGGGCAGGGCTCGTGGCCGTGCCCGAGGAAGTGCCCGATCTCGTGGTTGATCAGGTAGCTCCGGTAACCCTCCAGGTCGCCGGCGAACGACTCGGCGCCGCGAAACCACCGCGGCGCGCTCACGTACACGACGCCGCCGACGTAGCAGGAAGTGTCGTACGGCAGGTCGTACCCGCAGGTCGCCCGCGCCGTCTCCGTTGCGGTGAGGCGGATCCGCACGTCCGGCTGCGCCACGTCCACGCGGCGGAAGGCCACGTCACCGGACGCGGTCCAGCCCCGCGGGTCTGCCAGAGCCCGGTCCACGGCCGCGGCGAACGGGTGCTGCGCCTGCGGTGGCACGGCGCCCTGTTCGACCTCGACGGAGTAGGTGCGCACCCGGCCGGAGCCGACCTGCGTGCTCGTGCCCGCGACCGTGCGCCACCAGCCCTCGCCCTGCGACGGCACCGGTTGCCCTGGCGGGAGCTCCGGCCCCGGCCGAGGCGCGGCCTGGCCGACCACGGCGGCCGGTGTCCCGGCATTCGACGACGGCGGCTGCGACGACGGCTGCGACGACGGTGAAGGCGATGTCCGCACCGAAATGCTCGCCACCACCGGTGGCACCTGCGCGACGTTCTGCGGGAGCGGCGGCGCGGGATCCGGCCAGCTCTTGAGCAAGCCGATCGTCACCCCGGCCAGCATCGCGGCGAAGACGTACACGACGATTCTGCCGATGCTCATCTGAGATCCCCCTGTCACGAACAGCTGAACAGCACCGGGCAACGCGCTTGGCGCAACGCCGCCCCTGCCGCCGGTTGAAGACCTTCGGCCGCAGCGCCTTCCCGCCCGGACACCACGATCAGGTCACTCGGGAACAGCCGCACCTCCTCACCCACGGACCTGGTCTCGCGCACCAGTTCGACGATCACGCCGGGACAGGCCGCGTGCACGAGATCGGCGGTGGCGTCGAGCGAACCGGCGGCACCGTTGTACGGACGCGTCAGCACCCGCAGGCGAGTTACCTGCCGCACCCGGCAGAACGTGATCGCCCGCCGCAACACACCTTCGCCCCCAACGGGATCGAGGACAGCGGTCACGACCCCGTGGCAACCGGCGATCGCGGCGGGGGTGCCGCCCAGCACCACGACATCGCGGCGGTCACGGCCCGCGAGTGGTGGCGCGATCACGGCACAGGACCGGGAGATGACCACCAGTCCGCCTTCCCAGCGACCCGGCGGGCCGTCGTGGTGTTCGAAGTGGACGGACAGGTCCGGGTGCTCCGCCAGCAGGGCCGCGACGTCGGCGTGCGCGGGATCGTTCTCCCCCGCCGCGCGCACGACGAGGCCGACGCGGAGCGCATCCGCACACGCGGCCGCCCATCGGACGCCGACGACGCCGCAGTCGCGGAGGCCGACCAGCACGCACGTGGCGGTGACGGCCGCGGACCGCTGCGCGACGGCGGTCATCGCGTCACGCTCGACTCGTCGGCGACGGTCCCGACCGGCGCGGGTTCGCCTTGCCTGGGCAACGGCATGCTCGGTGCGGCCGCGCCCTCGGCGTACCAGTGCTCCAGCAACCGTTGCCGCTCAGCCAGATCAGCCTGCACGAGGCGGAACTGCTCCAGCGCCTCGCCGACGATCTCCCTGGCGCGCCGGTTCGCCTCGGTCAGCCGGCGCTGGGTCTCCTGTTCGGTCTCGTCGAGCAGGCGGGCCTGGCGGACGGCGGTCTCCTCCGCCTGCCGCACCGCCTGTTCCGCCCGTGCGCGGGCGTCGGCTTCGATCTCCTCCGCCTTGCGCCTCGCCACGTGCAGCAGATACCGCACACACCCGGACACTGCGTTGTCCTTGCTATGTCCCGCGTGGATCATCCGGTACTCGCCGAGCTCCGAGCGCGCTTCCTCCAGGTGGCGGGTCAGGTCCTCGGCGGTGGCGAGGGCGGCGTCTCGATCCGCGCAGGCGCCGGCGAGCACACCTTCCAGCCTGGCGAACTCGTCGTCGACCTGGTCCCGGTCGTAGCCGAGCCATCGCGTGCGGAAGGCTTTGGGTCCCTCGTTCAGGAGGTCGTCGATGGCCATTGCCCTGTCCTTTCCTGAACATGGGCGGTAGTTCCGTCGAGGTGCTGATACCCGAGCGCCGACCTGGCAGTCATTCTTAACGAGGTAAGCACTCTCTCTAGTGAATTCCTCACGGAGCGTCATCGGCCCGGCGGAAATGCCCAGACAGACGCGTAGCGCGCCGGTGTTCACCGACGCGCTACGCCACGTGCCCGGATCAGCTCGGCCTGGTCCGCAGGAAGCCGATGTACGCCTCGGCCGCGGCACGGGCCCTGTCCCTCAGCGCCACCGGATCCGTCGCGGCCGCGGCCTTGAGCCCTTCACAGCTCGAGGCGAGCGCCTCGGGCCCCAGCGCGGTCATCGCCATGTCCGGCAGCTCGCTCTTCATGCACCGGGTCGCGCGCCCCACTGCGTCCGGACTGCAGTAGTCCTGCGGCGAGTAGCACTTCTCGACCACACCGTCGAGGGCGGGCTTCGCGCGCTTGTAGATCAGTTCGAGCCCGCCGAGCCCGGAGACGGCACCGGGAAGCACGACGTCCTTGAGCTGTTGCACGTCCCGCTGATCTGTCCCGGGGTGCAGCCCGGTGCCGCAGACGCGCGACATGAACTCCTCACGCGTGATTTTCGTCAGCGTGCCGACGGTGTCGCTGAGGTTCCCGTAGCACGCGATCGCGTTCGCGGCCGCGGGAGCGACCACCAGCGGGATTGCGGCGCACAATGCGGCGAGCGCGGTCGTCCTGGTTTTCACGTGTTCCTCCTCGGAATCCAGCCGATCGGTCAGTCGCTGGTACCCGCGCACGAACACGAAAAGAACATTTCCCGCCGGGTTCAACCGAATCGAGTGACGGTGAATTGGTGCTCGACTTCGGCAGCGAGCACCAATGGTGCGAGGCTGCGGACTCGGGCCAGGAACAGGTGGCTGCCTTCAGCCGGTGCGAAATTGTCGAGGGTCAGCCGGTCTCCGTCGCGGTGCGTGGCGATTCGGGTGTCGTCGACGAGAACCTCCACCCGATCCAGGACGGTGCGGTCACCGACCGTCAGGCTGATGTCCGGCACGGCGGCGGCCGTCAGCACCGTGCCGTCGCCGAGACCGTGCACGACCAGACCGGTCCGCTCGATGTGCACCACGGAACCCACCACGACGGTCGACGCCACGGCGAACACCACGGCGAGGTAGACGAGCAGGACGAGCTCCGACCTGCGGACGGGGGCGGGCACCGGTCATCCCGACGCCAGTGCGGCGAGCCGGTCCGCGCCACCGTTGAACACGTTCTGGTCGATCGGCGACGAGGTGTACTGCCAGATCGTGTGGAACGGCCAGCGGTAGGGCATCGGGCCGACCGAGGGCGCGTACCTGGCGAGCCACAACGCGTTGGTGGAGCTGAAGTCACCCGTGCGGCCCGTGCACCTGTCCCACCACAACACCGACGTGTAGATCACCGGCGACGTGTAGATCACCGGCCAGCGCTTGGTGAGCGCGTGGTAGGTGTCGCTGAAGCTGCGGATCCAGCCCACCATCGCGCCGTGGCCGAGGCCGTAGCAGGTGTCGCCGCCGTACGGGTTGTACTCGATGTCGAGCGTTCCCGGCAGCGTCCTGCCGTCCCGCGACCAGCCTCCGCCGTTCTGCACGAAGAACCTCGCCTGCGACGCGCCGTCGGAGCGGTTGGGCAGGGCGAAGTGGTAGGAGCCCCTGGTCATGCCGGCGGCCGCGGAACCGGTGTACTGCCCGGTGAAGTTCGGGTTGCGGTAGCCGGTTCCCTCGGTGGCCTTGACGTAGGCGAACCGCTTGCCCGAACGCCACCAGTGCCCCCAGTCGACGGCGCCCTGGTGACTGCTGACGTCGATGCCGTGCACACTGCCCACACCGAGCTCGGCCGCCGTCAGCGGCATCTCGCCGGCACCTTCGTGCTTGGCGATCTGCGAGCCCGCGGCGTGGTCCTCCGAACCTTCCTCGGTGTGCCCGGTCTCCGGACTCAGAATTCCCACGACCAACGCGATCGCGGCGGCGCGAATGACGAGCTGGCCAGCACGTGGTTGCGACAGCATTGGTTTTCCTCCCCGCACGTGAATGGTTCTGCTGGCCAGCTACCCGTGCGCGGAAGCGAAAAACCGCACGTGGATTTGTTGACACCAGTGAGTGAGCGAATCCGTGTCCTGACACTCGCGGTGACGAATTCCGGCGTTCGGTTCATTCGATTTGGGAGCCTGATCGCTGTGGTGCCGGGTAACCGTCGGAGGCCGCATTCAGTGAGGGGAGCCCGATCGTGGACCGCAAGAGGATCGCGACCTGTGCCGGCAAGCTCGCCGGCTGCTGCCTGCTCGCCGGGATGCTGCTCGCCGGGCTGCTTCTCCCCGCCACCATGACGCTGGGAGCGTTGTCCAACAAGATCAGCGACCAGGTCGGGTCGACCCTGGCCCTCATGCTGACCACGGACCCGCCGCTGATGACGACGGTGACGGACAAGGACGGCAACCCGATCGCGCACCTGTACGACCAGTACCGGGTGCGGACGCCGCCGGACAGGATCTCCCCGCACATGAAGACGGCGTTGCTGGCGGTCGAGGACCGCCGGTTCTACGATCACCACGGCGTCGACTGGCTCGCGACCCTGCGTGCCGCGGTCCGCAACAACTCCAGCGGCTCGGTGCAGCAGGGCGCGTCCACGCTCACCCAGCAGTACGTGAAGAACTACCTCGTGCACGTGCTCGCCCGCACGAACAAGGACGCCCAACGCGCGGCCCAGGAACAGAGCGTCACCCGCAAGCTCCGCGAGGCGCGCATCGCGGTGGGGCTGGAAACCGCGCTGAGCAAGGACGAGATCCTCGCGCGGTATCTCGACCTGGTCCCGTTCGGTTCGACGATCTTCGGTGTCGGCGCGGCCGCACAGGCGTACTTCGACACGACGCCGGACAAGCTGACGGTCACCCAGGCCGCGACGCTCGCGGGCATGGTGAACAGCCCGACGGCCCTGGACCCGGAGGCACGGCCGGACAAGGCGCTGGAACGCAGGAACCTCGTGATCGACGCGATGGTGGCGGGTGAGAAGCTGCCGAAGGACGAGGCCGACCGCCACAAGGCCGAGCCGCTCGGTCTCAGCGAACCCGTCCGCCCACTGCAGACGGGGTGCGTCGGAGCGGGAACCTCGTACGGGTTCTTCTGCTCGTTCCTCCTGAACCACCTGACCGAGGCCGGGTTCAGCCTCGAGGAGCTGAAGATCGGCGGCTACCGGGTCGAGACCACCCTGGACCCGAAGATCACCGAGATGGCCAAGCAGTCGGTCGAGGCGCAGGCGCCGAAGACGACCCCCGGCGTGGCGAACACCATGGCGGTCGTGCGGCCGGGCAAGGACGCGCACGAGGTCGTCGCGCTGGTGGCCAACCGCGACTACGGCCTGAAGAAGGAGCAGTTCCAGACCCAGTTCGACCTGCCGAGCGGAGTGGAGAACAAGTTCGGCACCGGTTCGGTGTACAAGGTCTTCACGGCGGCTGCCGCGCTGCAGAAGGGAATCGGCATCGACACGATCGTCGCCGCTCCCAACACCTACACCTCGAAGGTGTTCAAGGGCGGCGCCACGTCCTGCCCGGCCACCGGCGAACCGAACACCCACTGGTACTGCCTCGCCAACCACAACGACCGCTATCCACCGCAGATGCCGCTGCACCAGGCACTCGCGACCTCCCCCAACACGGCATTCGTCATCCTGGAGGAGAAGGCGGGCCTCGACGCGGTGGTGGACATGGCCTCCCGGCTCGGCATGCGCAGGACGATGGCCGCGAACATCGCCGGGACGACGCCGGATCCCAAGGCGGACAAGGAGCTCCGCGTCTCCCAGGCCCAGTACTACACGGCCGGCCGCAACGCCTCGTTCACCCTCGGGCCGGCGCCGTCGAGCACCCTCGAGCTCGCCAACGTCGCCGCGACGATCATCAGCGGCGGCACGTGGTGCGAACCCACCCCGATCCGGCGGGTCCTCGACCGCGACGGCAAGCCGGTGGAGCTGAAACGGCCGCCGTGCGAGCAGGCCGTGCCGGAACCGCTGGCCAACGCGCTCGCGGTCGGCCTGAGCGAGGACAGCAAGGGCATGGGCACCGCGGCCCTCACCGCGCGCAAGGCCGGGTGGAAGCGCCCGATGCTGGGCAAGACCGGCACGACCGAGGAGTACAAGTCCGCCGCGTACCTCGGCGCCACCCCCGACTACGCCGGCGCCGTGCAGGTGTTCAACGACAGCACCTCACCGAGGGGCATCTGCGTCGGAGCGGGACCGCCGCGCCTGTGCGCCGAGGGCAACATCTACGGCGGCACCGTGCCCGCCGCGACCTGGTTCGACACGATGGTGAAGGTGCACGCGGACCTGCCGGAGAAGCCCCTGCCCGAGGTCGAGGACCGCTACCGGCACGGCGACGCCCAGGTGAAGGTCCCCGACGTGGTGGGGTCGGAGGTCACCAGGGCGTCGGCCGTGCTGCGCGACGCGGGCTACCAGGTCACGACCGTGGAGGTCAGCTCACCGCAGCCACCCGGCGCCGTGGTCGCGCAGTCGCCGCGCGGTGTCGCGCAGCGCGGCACACCCGTGACGCTCTCGGTGAGCAGCGGTTGACGGGTCAGCGCCAGCCGAGGGCCGGGGCCACGTGCGTGAGGATGTTGTCGAGCACGTGCACGTTGTAGTCCACACCGAGCTGGTTCGGCACGGTCAACAACACCGTGTCGGCCTCGGCGATCGCCTCGTCCCCGGCCAGCTGCTCGACCAGCACGTCCGGCTCGGCGGCGTACGACCGGCCGAAGATCGCCTGCTGCGGGCCGTCGATGAAGCCGACCTGGTCCCTGCTCTCACCGTCGCCGCCGAAGTACGCGTCGTCGAGGTCGTTGGTGATCGCGAAGATGCTGCGCGACACCGAGACGCGCGGCTCGCGCTCCCAGCCGGCCTCCGTCCAGGCCTTGCGGAACGCCCGGATCTGCTCGGCCTGCTGGACGTGGAACGGCGCGCCGCCCTCGTCGAACTTCAGCGTCGAGCTCATCAGGTTCATGCCCTGCTCGGCGGCCCAGGCTGCGGTGCCGTTCGACCCTGCACCCCACCAGATGCGGTCGCGCAGGCCCGGCGCGTGCGGTTCGAGGCGCAGCAGCCCTGGCGGGTTCGGGAACATCGGGCGCGGGTTCGGGCGGGCGAAACCCTCGCCCTCCAGCACCTTCAGGAACACCTCCGCGTGCTTGCGGGCCATGTCGGCCTCGGTCTCGCCCTCCGAGGGGCCGTAGCCGAAGTAGCGCCAGCCGTCGACGACCTGCTCCGGCGATCCCCTGGAGATGCCGAGCTGCAGCCTGCCGCCCGCGATGAGGTCGGCCGAGCCGGCGTCCTCGACCATGTACATCGGGTTCTCGTAACGCATGTCGATCACGCCGGTGCCGATCTCGATGCGCTCGGTCTTCGCGCCGATCGCGGCCAGCAACGGGAACGGCGACGCGAGCTGCTGGGCGAAGTGGTGCACGCGGAAGTACGCGCCGTCCGCGCCCAGCTCCTCGGCCGCGACGGCCAGGTCTATCGACTGCAGCAACGTGTCCGACGCGGACCGCGTCTGGGAGTGTGCGCTGTCCGACCAATGCCCGAAGGACAGAAAACCGATCTTCTTCACGATATCCGGAACGCATGCAAAGGCATGGAAATTCCGGTCACCACCGATGCACTTCCAGCGCGACACCGACGTGCACCAGGTTGTGCTCCAGCGGCCGTGGCAGCAGCTTCTCCGCACGGGCCAGGCGGCGCAGCAGCGTGTTGCGGTGCACGTAGAGCGCTGCCGCTGCCTCAGTCGCGTTGCACTGAGCCGCGATGAACGCACGCAACGCCTCGACCGCTTCGGAGTCGCCGGTGAGAGCCCCGAGGGTGCGGCGGACGAACCGGTCGGCTCGCTCGGCGTCCGTGGTGAGCAGCGCGACCAGCTCGACCTCCTCGTGCGTCGCGAGCTGTTGCGGTGACGCCAGCCGGGCGAGCATCCGCTGGACCGTCACGGCATCGAGATGGCTGCGCCGGAACCCGTCCGCGTCCAGGGCGCTCGACCCCAGCGCCACCCGCACGGCCGGGAAACGGGCGACGCCCGCGCGGAGCACGTCCAGGTCCGGCGAGCCGTGCACCCACACCCACCTGGTGGCGGCGCTGGCCAGGACGGTCAGTGGACGGGAGTCCCCTGCGGCGGAAGCGAGCACGTCGGCCACCCGGTCCAGGTCGCCCAGCGCGTCGTCGCTCCACACGATCGCGGCCGTGTGCTCGCCGGAGAGCCGGTAGCCGAGGCGTTGTTCGGCACGAGCGGTGGTGATCGGCGCGCCGTCGAGCAGCAGCGTCACGGTCTCCAGGCGCTCCGCGTGCGTGCCGCGGGTGAGCTGCTCGCGTTCACGGGTCATCTGCACCGATATCGCGGCCACGGTGTCGTCGACGAACGCCGAGATCGACCGGCACGACACGTCGGTCAGCTCGCGCAGCTCGTCGGGATCGGACGTCAGCGAGAACACGATCCGCATCCACAACCGCAGTGCGACCCCCTGCCCGGTGCGGTAGGCGTCGAGCGCCGACTCGTCGAGTCCGCGGCGGATCAGGTCGCGCGCGAACGCCAGCGGCGCCTCGCCCAGGTCCGCGGGCACGCGCTCTCCCGGTGCCCGGACGTTGGCCGACGCCCAGCCGAGCAGGTTCGAGCGGTTCGTGCGCTTCAACGCGGCGGCGAGCACCGGATCCTCGGCGACCTGGCGGCGGTTCTCCCCGGCCAGCGTCGCCGTGTCCAGCTCGGCCAGCCACTCGGCGGGCGGATCGAGTGCGATCTCCGCGCCACGCCGGATCAGCTCGCGCACCCGCCGCGACGGACGCTCCCACGACATGGTGCACATTGCACCACAAGCCGGGTGAACAGGTGCAGTTCGTGCTTTCGTGACCGGCGTCACCCCGGCCACTATGAGTACATGGCTGACCTCGACGTCCTCATCGTCGGCGCGGGTATCTCGGGCCTCGGCGCCGCGTACTACCTGCAGCGCGAACACCCGCAGAAGAAGTACGCGATCCTCGAGGCGCGCGGGGCCATCGGCGGCACGTGGGACCTGTTCCGCTACCCCGGCATCCGGTCGGACTCGGACCTGCACACGTTCGGGTACGAGTTCAAGCCGTGGCGCGACGAGGACTCGATCGCGGGCGCGGGCAAGATCCTGGCCTACCTGAAGGAAACGGCCTCGGAGCACGGCATCGACCAGGCCGTGCGGTTCAACTCCAAGGTGATCGCCGCGTCCTGGTCGTCGGAGCACGCGCACTGGACCGTCGAGGTCGAGAAGAACGGCGAACGCGAGACGCTGACCTGCTCGTGGCTGTTCTGCGCGGGCGGCTACTACCGCTACGACGAGGGCTACACGCCGAAGTTCGAGGGCAGGGAACGCTTCGGCGGGCAGATCGTGCACCCGCAGCACTGGCCGGAGGGCCTCGACTACGCGGGCAAGCGGGTGCTCGTCATCGGATCAGGCGCCACGGCGGTGACGATCGTGCCGGCCATGGCTCCCGCGGCCGGCCACGTGACCATGCTGCAGCGCACTCCGACCTACGTGCTGCCGTTGCCTGCCCAGGATCCGATCCGCAACCTGCTGCGCAAGGTGCTCAGCGAGGAACGGGCGTTCGCGCTCACCCGGCGCAAGAACATCCTGCAGCAGCAACTGACCTGGCGGTTCTCGCAGCGTTTCCCGCAGGCGGCGCGACGGTTGATCCGGCGGTTCAACGCCAAGCTGCTGCCCGAGGGCTATCCGGTCGACGAGCACTTCAACCCGCCGTACAACCCGTGGGACCAAAGGCTTTGCGTCGTGCCGGACGGTGACCTGTTCAAGGCCATCAGCCGCGGCAAGGCGTCCGTGGTGACGGACCGGATCACGACGTTCACCGAGACCGGGGTGCAGCTCGCGTCCGGCCGCACGATCGACGCCGACATCGTGGTCACCGCGACCGGGCTCAACGTGCAGGCGTTCGGCGGGATGTCCCTGACCGTCGACGGCTCGCCGGTGAACCTGCCGGACACCTTGGCGTACAAGGGAATGATGCTGTCCGGCGTGCCGAACTTCGCCTACGCCATCGGGTACACGAACTCGTCGTGGACGCTGAAGGTCGGCCTGCTGTGCGAGCACTTCTGCCGGCTGCTCGCCCACATGGACGCGCACGGCTACGACACCGCGCGGCCGGTGGTGGCCGATCCTGGCGCGCCGACCCGCCCGTTCCTGGACTTCGGGGCGGGCTACCTGCAGCGCGTCGTGGACCAGCTGCCACGACAGGGCGAGCGGGCACCGTGGCTCACGTCGATGAGCTACTTCAGCGACGTGAAGCTGTTGCGCCGCTTGCCCGTCGTGGACAGCGAGCTGCGGTTCTCGCGCAGCCGGGCGGTCACGCCCGTCATCAGCTGAGCACGCGCTCCCGAACCCAGGTCACCAGGGCGTCCAGCTCTCGCCGCAGGGTGCCCAGATCGGCGAGACCACGCCGGTCCCCCTCACTGCCACCCCGGTCCTGGTGTTCTCGTACCGCATCTTGAGCAACGGCACCGGGGCGCGGCGCGGGTCGGCGAATCGCAGGTCGTGGCGCACCCGCACGTACGCCTCGTCGAAGGTCTCCACACCGGAGAACTCGATCTCACGGGAAGAAGACCTGGCAGGTGCCCTGACGGCACCGGTCCGGTCACGCCGTCCGGATCGCCGGGTCGCTGACGCCGGGAGCGCCGGTCTCCACGTGACCTGCGAACCTGCGCAGGTAACCGGAGTCCTCAGTGGACACCACCGAGATGTCGTACCAGCGCTTCGACTTCGTCAGCTCGATGACGCGCGTGATGGTCCGGCCGGGCTGCACCGTCACGTTGATCGAGCCGCCGTACGCGTTCGTGACCTCGAGGTGCCTCGTCGCGGTGGCCGCGTTCGTGAACCGCAGCACCAGGTTGCAGCCCGAATGCCGCGCGGTCACCTCAGCGGCGGCCGCGCTGCCCTTGAACTCGCGCAGGAACCCGTTGGGGCCGTGGACGGTCAGGTCGTAGGCACCCAGCGAGTACGCCGTGTTCCAGGTGTCGGAGAGCTGCTTGCCCGCCGCGGTCGTGTAGGTCCAAGGGCCGTCACCCCGGTTCTGCGCCGTGATGTAGAACTGCGCGCCCGCCTTGGTGCCGCCGGTGAAGCTGAGCGTGATCTTGCCGCCGTTCACCGAGGCGTCGACGACCGGCTCGTACGGCAGCGGCCTGGTCCGGCGCGATCCGCGTTCCTGCACCGGCATCGACCCGGCCAGCGGCGGCACCGGCACGTAGTCGGGGTGCCGGTCGCGGTCCGGCGGCGCGTAACCGGTGGTGTCGGGCAGCGCTGGCGACTTGGTGTTCTTGGCGGTGAAGTCGAACGCCGACGTCAGGTCGCCGCAGATCGCGCGCCGCCACGGCGAGATGTTCGGCTCGTGCACGCCGAACCGCGTTTCCAGGAACCGGATGATCGACGTGTGGTCGAACACCTCCGAGCACGTGTAGCCGCCGGTGCTCCACGGCGACACCACGAGCATCGGCACCCGCTGCCCCAGCCCGTACGTGCCCGCCACATAGCCGCCACCACCGGGGTGCAGCTCATCCTTCACGTCCACACTGGACAGTCCTTGTGCCGCGGACGACGGCGGGTACGGCGGCACGACGTGGTCGAAGAAGCCGTCGTTCTCGTCGTAGGTGATGAACAGCGCGGTCTTGGCCCACACGGCCGGATTGGACGTCAGCGCGTCGAGGACCTTCGCGATGTACCAGGCGCCGTAGTTCGCGGGCCAGTTCGGGTGCTCGGTGTACGCCTCGGGCGCCGCGATCCACGAGACCCGCGGCAGCCGGTTGTTCTCGACATCCGCCGCCAGCACGTCGAACAACGTGCCGCCCGCCTTGATGTTCGTGCCGGTGCGCGCCTTCTCGTACAGCGCGTCGCCCGGCTTGGCGTTGCGGTAGTTGTTGAAGTACAGCAACGAGTTGTCGCCGTAGTTGCCGCGGTAGGCGTCGTTGATCCAGCCCCAGCCGCCCTTCGCGTCGAGCCCGTCACCGGCGTCCTGGTAGATCTTCCACGAGACGCCGGCCTTCTCCAGCCGCTCGGGATACGTGCTCCAGCCGTAGCCCTTCTCGTCGTTGCCCAGTACCGGCCCGCCACCAGTGCCGTCGTTGCCGGTGAAGCCCGTCCACATGTAGTACCGGTTCGGGTCCGTCGCCCCGATGAACGAGCAGTGGTACGCGTCGCAGATCGTGAACGCGTCGGCGAGCGCGTAGTGGAACGGGATGTCGCGGCGGTTCAGGTACGCCATGGTGGTCGCGGTCTTCGCGGGCACCCACCTGTCGTACTTGCCGCCGTTGAACGCGAGGTGGCCACCGTTCCAGTCGTGGTCGAGGTCCTGCAGGAACTGCATGCCCAGGTCGTCGGCCGCGGGGTGGAACGGCAGCACGTCCGTGACGCCGTTGGACTGGTGCCACACGGACTTGCCGCTCGGCAGCGTCACCGGCCGCGGATCACCGAACCCGCGCACGCCCCGCAGCGAGCCGAAGTAGTGGTCGAACGACCGGTTCTCCTGCATCAGCACGACGACGTGCTCGACGTCCTCGATGGTGCCGGTCCGGGAGGCGGGCGCGATCTCGGCGGCCCGCGCGATGCTCCCCGACAGCGCGGTGAGAGCCGTCGTCGCGGCGCTGAGTTTCAGAAATTGACGGCGGTCGACACCGGACATGGCTGACTCCCTCGGCAGCGGGTGGAGGAGTCAGATGTCACCTGCTACCGAAGAACGTCCGGCGATCGCCAGGACACGACCGGAAGAACTCGGGGTGACCTTCAGCTCTCGGCGGACAAGATCGCGGAGAGCAGCCCAGGATACCGCGCATCCAGGTCGTCCCGCCGGACCGTCCCGATGCGCGACGTGCCCTCCTTGCGCATCCGGATCACCCCGGCCTCCCGCAACGTCCGCAGGTGATGGGTGCGCGTCGACTTGGTCACCGGCAGCTCGATCGCGCCGCACGCCACCCCGACGCCGATCCGGTCCATCTCCCTGACCAGGTGCAACCGCACCGGGTCGGCGAGCGCGTGCAGCACCGCCTCGATGCGGATCTCGTCGCGCTCGGGATGCACCAGCTCGTCACTCATGGTGTCCATAGTACGAGATTCATCGTAGTTCGACGAGTTTCGTAGTACGGTGACTCTCGTACTAGCCGTCGAAGGGGTCACCTTGTCTCGCATCCACCTGCTCGCGGCCGGCGCTTTCGCGGTCGGCACCAGCGGCTACATCGTCACCGGAGTCCTGCCAGCCGTCAGCCGCGAACTGCAGGTCTCCCCTGCCGCGGCCGGCCAGCTCGTCACCGCGTTCGCCATCGCCTACGCGCTCACCTCGCCCGTGCTGGCCGTGGTCACCGGCCGCTGGGAGCGCAGAAAACTCATGATCGCCGCGCTGCTGACCAGTGCGGTGGGCAACGCGCTGGCCGCCATCGCGCCGACGTTCGAACTGCTGCTCGGCGCCCGCGTGATCAGCGCACTCGGCGCCGCCGCCTTCACCCCGGTGGCCACCACCGTCGCCACCGTCCTCGCCCCGCCGGACCACCGCGGCCGCGCCGTCGCGACCGTGTTCGGCGGCCTGACGTTCGCACTGATCCTGGGCGTGCCGCTGGGCAACGTCATCGGCGAGCAACTCGGCTACCAGGGCGTGTTCGCGTCCGTCGCGGTCATCTCGGTGCTCGGCGCGTTCGCCATCCAGTTCGGCGTGCCCAGGGTCCCGGCGCCGCCGTTCGCCGGCCTGCGCGAGCGGTTCGAGGCCGCGAAGGACCGCCGTGTGCTGCTGGTGCTCGGCATGACCGTGCTCGCCTGCCTCGCCGCGTTCAGCGTGTTCACCTACATCGCGCCGATCCTGACGAGCATCGCGAACGTGCACGGCTGGACGATCAGCGTGCTGCTGCTCGTCTACGGCGTGGGCGGCGCGATCGGCAACACGCTCGGCGGCCGCATCACCGACCGCTTCGGCAGCCGCGTGCCGTTGCTCGTGATCTTCGCCGTGTTCATCGTCGTCCTGGCCACGCTCCCGTTCACCGCGACGACGGCCGCGACCGCGGGCATCGTGCTGTTCGTGTGGGGCCTGTTCACGTGGTCGGTGAACCCGCCGATCCAGAACTGGCTGATCGAGCTCGCGCCCGGTGAGTCGAGCGGGCTCCTGTTGTCCGTCAACGCCTCCGCGATCTACTTCGGCGTGGGACTGTCGGGGGTGTTCGGCGGCGTGATCGTCAGCAACGTCGGCCTGCTCGCACTGCCGCCGATCGCCGCGTTGATCGCACTCGGCGCTCTCGGCCTGCTCCTCGCCCAGCCGAAGCCCGCGCTCCAGACTGCCTGACCACCGCGGGCGGTGCCTGGCACCGCCCGCGCGGCAGCCGCCAGATCCGTCCGATGTGGACGGTCCTTATTACACATCCGACGAGAAGACAAGGGCTTGGCAGGAGCCGGACCTTGGTTCAGGATGCCGCGGATGCGGAGTGCGGACGAGGTGCTGACCGCGGCGCGCCTGGGCGACGAGGACGCCTTCCGAACCCTCTACCGGGATGTCCAGCCGAAGCTGCTGCGGTACCTCCAGGTGCTCGTGGGTGCGGACGCGGAGGACGTCGCGTCCGACGCCTGGCTGCAGATCGCGCGTGACCTGAGCTCGTTCCGCGGCGACCTCGACGGGTTCCGCGGCTGGACGACCACGATCGCCCGCAACCGTGCGATGGACCACCTGCGCCGTCAGCAGCGGCGGCCGCTGGTGCCGGTCGAGGACGTGGCCGAGCGGGCCTCGCTGGACGACACCGCTCAGGCGGCCCTGGACTCCGTCTCCACCGGCGACGCGCTCGCACTGATCGCCGGGCTCCCCCCGGACCAGGCCGAAGCCGTGCTGTTGCGCGTCGTCGTCGGTCTGGACGCGAAGTCGGCAGCGAAGGTGCTCGGCAAACGCCCCGGCGCCGTCCGCACCGCCGCGCACCGCGGTCTGCGCACCCTGTCCGCACAGCTCGACGCAGCGCCCCTACCAGTGCGAACACCATCGGAGTGACAAAAACCGGAGCACTGACGCTGAAGGACGTGAGATGAGCGACCACCGTGCCGGACACGACCGCCTGAGCGACCTGCTCGCGGCGGCGACCGCACCTGCCCGCGACCACGAGCTGGCCGGCGAGCAGGCCGCGGTGACGGCGTTCCTGGCCGCTCGTCCGACCGCCGCCCCTCAGCCACGGAGACCCCGGATGCTCAGCCTGCTGTCTGTGAAGATCGCCGCGACCGCGGCGGCCGCCGCCGGTGGAATCGCGCTGGCCGCCGCGGCCGGAGCACTGCCCGGTCAGCAGCGTGAGGAACCCGCGCCCACGGCCGGCACGAAGGTCGTCAGCACGTCCACGACCACAAAACCCGCCAATCCCGGCACGCCTGACAGGAAGCCGGACAACAGCGCTTCTCCCTCGCCGTCGCTCAAGGGGCTGTGCCAGGCCTACAGCTCGGGCGCGGGGGCGGAACACGGCAAGGCCCGCGAGAACCCGGCGTTCAGCGCCCTGGTCACCGCCGCGGGCGGTGCCGACCGGGTCCCCGCCTTCTGCGCCGGCCTGCTCGCCGACAAGCCCGGCAACACGGACAAGGGCGACAAGCCCGAGAAGCCCGACACGCCGGGCAACCCCGATCACACGCCGGGCAAACCCACCCGCTGACCTGCCCAGGCGACCCGGTCACTCTCCCCTCACCGGGTCGCCTGTTCCAGGACGGGCGGCGGCCTGCCCCCCAGCGCCGCCGCTCGTCCACTCCCTGCCCCGAAGACGTGGAGGAGTGCCTTGCCCGACGCCTGTCCGCACGCCGTTTCCGCCGGCAGCTACCTGCTCGAGATGCTCTCACCCGACGAGACCGCCGAGTTCCGGCGCCACAGCAGCCACTGCGTCGCCTGTCAGCGGGAGATCGTGGCGCTGATGCCCGGCGTCCTCTTCCTGCAGGAGCTCAGAGCGGACGTCCTCGCGGCGAACCGAAGGCGATGCGTGGACCGGCCCGTGCTGTCCACTGTGGCCGCGCGCGAACCGTGGTGGATCGCCGGCTGCGGCACGTCCTGGTAGCACTTTGGACTGGTAGCACTTTGGACGCGCCGGAGCGCGCGGCCGGGATGACACTGGTGGTCCGCGGTGCTGGGGGAATCTCCTTCCAGTGAAAGGCAGACCGCCATGCGCGCAGTTCGTTTCCACGAGTTCGGCGACCCGCACGTCCTCACGGTCGAGGACGCGCCCGACCCGCACGCCGGTCCCGGCGAGGTCCGGATCAGAGTCCAGGCCGCCAGCGTCAACCCGTTCGACCTGAAAGTCAGGGCCGGCTACCTCGCCCAGGTCATGCCGACCACGTTCCCCGCGATCACCGGCATCGACGCGGCCGGGGTCGTCGACGAGGTCGGCGAGGGCGTCACCGGCGTCGAGGCCGGCGACCACGTGTTCGGCCTCGGTCAGGGCACCACGGCCGAGCACGCGGTCCTCACCGCCTGGGCGCCCGTGCCCAGCACCTGGACCGCGGAACAGGCCGCCGCCGCCGGGCTGGCGTCCGTCACCGCCCTGGCCTGCTTCGACGCCGTCGGCGACATCTCCGGCCAGACCGTGCTCATCGAGGGAGCGGCCGGCGGTGTCGGTTCCGCCGCCGTGCAGATCGCCGTCGCCAGAGGCGCCACGGTGATCGGCACCGCGAGCGAGGCGAACCACGAGTTCCTCCGTGGGCTCGGCGCCGTCCCCCTCACCTACGGAGCGGGCTTGGCCGAGCGGGTCGCCGCCGTCGCACCGAACGGAGTCGACGCCGCGGTGGACACGGCGGGTTCCGGCTCGCTGACCGACATCGTGGCGATCGTCGGTGACAACTCCCGCGTCGCGACGATCGCCGACTTCGGTGCCGCCGCTCTCGGCGTCACCCTCGTCTCGGGCAACGCGAACGCCGCCACGCACCTCGCCGAAGCGTCCCGGCTGGGCGAGAACGGCTCGTACACCCCGCCCCTGCAGGCCACCTACCCGCTGGAGAAAGCCGCCGACGCGCACGCCCACGTCCAGGGCGGCCACACCCGCGGCAAAGTTCTCATCGGTCTCTGACGCACGTCATCTGCGGAGGCTGTCGCCGACACGTGCGCGGAGGTTGAATCCGCGCACGCCGCAACGCCTCGTGTCGCTGCACCAGAACCTCGACGACACGTCCTGGGTGGTCGCCGGCCACGGCACGAACGTCGTCCACCGGCTCGACACCCCCGGAACGCGGGACTTCCCGCGCCCGTTCGACACCCTGCCCTGAACGATCGTCGCCCGGCCTGAGTCACGGCTCGTGGCGGAACGACGCGGTGGCGGGCTCGCTGCACACCGCGTCGGCCGCGCGATCCGAGTCCTGCAGGTACCAGACCTTCGCCCGGTACTCGGTCCACCCCGCCACCGCACGGCCGTTGACCGAGTCCGGGCCGATGGCACCGGGACGATCCAGTTTCGCCACGCCGTCCGAACCCGTCGCGACCGTGCCGAGCACGACGCCGTCCGTTCCCAGCATGGAGAACTCGATCTTCACACCGTCGACCGCGCCGTCCCCGCTCAACCGGGCCGACAAGCTCAGATCCGATCCCCGCGCCGTCACCGGTTCGACGCTCAGGTGGTAGCCGCAGCCACCGCACGCGGTGACCGCGGCGGGCGACGCCAGCACGAGTGCCAGCGCCGCCGCCCGGGACTTCCTCAGCAAGGACCGCCTCCGCTTTCGCCCTCGGCCGGGAACGGGCTGAACGCCCGCGACACCGCGATGTCGAGCAGCTGGGCGGACTCGCCGTCCAGGTACTGCATCTGACCGTTCACCACCTTGCCCGGATCCATCATGCTGAACACGAACTTCCGCGTGGCCGGGTCGCCCAGGTTCGTCGGCGGCAGCACCGTGATCCCGGAGATGCCCGGATCGGCCGGGATCTGGTAGCCCAGCAGGCCCGGGCTCGACTCGTCCGCGTACACCCCGACCGGGATCGGGCCGATCTGCACCTGGAACTCGGCGTTCGTCCGCTTCTTCATGTCGTACACGTGGAAGCGCAGTCCACTGTAGACGTCGTTCGGATTCGTCTTGAATGCCCACTTGTACAACGGGAACAGGGGTTGGTCGAACTTCTCGATGCGCAGGCTCAGGTCCATGTCCAGCTGGGCGTGCACGTCCGGCGCGACCATGCTGAACCTGTCGTACGAGCCCTCGACGCCGAGCGCGACGTACGCCTTGCCCGGCTTGATCGTCATGTCCCGCACCCCGTCGACCACCACGTACACGCCGCCGATGCGCACGTTCGGCGCCTGGATGTGGCCGTCGTTCACGTGCAGCGTGAGGATCGGGATGCTGATGCAGGACACGATGTCCTGCTCGAACTCGTTGATCTTGAACGGGCTCGTCTGCTTGAGCTCGAACGCTCCGCCGACCAGCATCGAGCCGGTCGGGCCCGGTTCCGAGCGCAGCCGCGTGCTGAACGTGCCGAGGTCGTTCTCCTCGATGGTGACGGTGACCTTCTCGCCGAGGTCGAGGAGCTTCGCGAACACGTCGTTGGTCTGGAACCGCAGCCCGGACTCGTTGTTCTCCACGGCGAACCTGCCCTGCACGAACGCCTCGGCGTCGAGTCCAGGTGCCGCCGACACGACGGTGATCACCGGCACCTTGAGCGCGTTGCCCTGGTTGTCGGTGCCCTTGATGTCGACGTCCACGCACGGCGCGTCCGGCCCGGCGTCACAGGCCGGGATGTCCGTGAGCCGGGCTCGCGCGGACGCGGCCCCGCCCTGGTACATGCCGGTCACGTGGGCGTTCACCATGCTGATCGGGCTGTTCGCGGCGACCCGCACGTGGCTGTTGTCGCCGAAGTCCCCCGTCACCTGCAGGCTCGACGGCACCCCGTGCACGTCCGCCGCTCCACGCAGGTTCCCGTACTTCGCCGTGTTCGCCTCTGCCCGCAGCTCCAGCACGTCGATGCCGCCCGACGCGGTGTACTGCACCTGCAGGTCGTGTGCCCGGTTCGGATCGGTCTGGTCGAACCCGAACGGGCCGATGTGCAGGTCGAACGGCGATGGCAGGCCACGCAGGGTGGCCTTCGCCGCGGCGTACGGCGCGACGTCGAACAGGCCGTCGAGGCGCACATAGGCGTTGAGCGGCACGCCAGCAGGCGGCCGGTAGCCGACGACGTCGATCTTCTTGGCCGCCATGTCGACCTCGACCACCGTGGGCAGCCCCGGCAACGACACCGTGCTCACGAGGCCGAAGCACTTGCCCAGCAACGAACAGATCGGCGAGTCGTCCTTCGCGCAGCCCGCGCCCGAGCACGCCCTGGCCTCGGCGGCGATGCCGTGCTCGTACAGCGGGACCTGCCCGATCGCGTCGAGCGCCGCGACCTTGCCGACGCGGGCCTCGGCGAGCAGTCCCACCGGGCGGTCGGTGCGGTAGCTCAGCTTCCCGTCGCCGTACCGCACGTCGAGCGAGCTCGGCAGGCTGACCCGGCCGAACGCCGTGTACCGGTTGTCCGCGGCGAGCAGGAAGTCGCCGTCGAACGCGAACGTGCCGTCACCCGACCGCATGTCGAACCCGACACCGTCCGGCTTGGGTGCCACCGCCACCAGCGACAGCGAGCCGACCGCGGCGCTCGCGTCGAGATCACCGTTGCCCTGGTTGTAGTGCGCGGCCACGTGTTGGCCCTGCGGAGCGGTCGTGCCGGCGTGGTTCGTGACCGCGAACGCCGCCGACCCGATCGCCCCGGTCGTGCTCTGGAACCTGAAGTTGCCGTCGGCCCAGTCCGCCGTCATCTTCGCGGGGATGTTCAGGGCCTGCGCGAACGCGTGGTACTCGCGTCCGCCGAACGGCACCTTCGCCGCGCGGAAGGTGATGCCGCCCAGCGGGGCCGACGCCACCGACTCGAAGTGCTTCGCCGGCGCGTCGACCACCACGTCGAGATCGGCGGGCACGCCGTTCGCGGACGCGTTCAGGTACCCGGCGTCCACTCCGGACAGTGCGGCCTTGATCTCGTTGATAGCAGCCGAGTTGTGCACGCCGAGCGTCGTGCGGGCGTCGAACGTGCCGACGACGTGCACGGTCGCGGGCAGCTTGTCGACCGATGCCCTGGCCCTCAGCGTGCCGAACGACGTCTGGGTGTCGGCCTCCGCGGCGACCGTGAGCACACCCAGCGGTGCCGACGCGCGGTAGCCGACGTCGACGCGTGCGGGGTTGCCGTCGACCGTGATCGGGCCGACGGTGAGGTCCACGTTGGACGGCAGTCCGTCCAGCGTGACCTGGCCTTCGAGCCTGGGCAGGTTCGGCAGCAACCCGCTGATCTCCACGTACGCCGTCAGCGGCGCCGTGGCGGTGTAGCCGGTGAGCTCGATCTCCTTGCCCACCAGGTCGACCGCGAGCGACGTCGGCAGGCCGGGCAGCCGGATCGTGCCGACGAGCCCGAGGCACTTGCCGAACAGCGTGCAGATCGGCGAGCCGTCCTTCACACAGCCCGCGCCCTCGGCACAGCCCCTCGCCCGCACCGCGACGCCGTTCTCGAACAGCGGCGCGCCGAGCCCGTTCAGTGCCGAGACCTTGCCGACGTGCACATCCGCGGCCAGGCTGATCGACTTGTCACCGGTGTAGGTGAGCTTGCCGTCGGCGAGGTCGATCGTGAGCGTGAGATTCGTCGGCAGGTGGTCGATGCGCGAGGTCACGGCGAGGCGCGTGTCATCAGCACCGTTCGCGGCGAGCACCACGTCCGCGTCCACGAACACCGGCTGGCCGTCGGTGTTCAGCTGCAGGTTCGCCACCTGCTTCGCAGGCCCGCGGGCGTACTCGGCCAGCGTGAGGTTGCGGATGCTCACACTGCCGTCGAAGTCGCCGGTGACCTGGCGGTAGTGCGCCGAGACGTGCTGCCCGGCCGGCATGGTGGCGCCGCCGTGGTTCGTGACGGAGAACCGTGCCGCCCCGAGCGCGCCCGACAGGCCGCGGAACCGCATGAGTCCGTCGGCGAAGTCCGCGTCGTACTTGGCCGGAACGCCGGTGAGCTCACCGATCGCGAGGAAGTCGCGGCCGGAGAACGGCACCCGCGCGACGGCCGCGATGGACCCGATCGGCGCGGACGACGTGCCGTCCAGGTGCCGCTTGGGCAGGTCGACCAGCACGTCGACCTCGGTCGGCAGGTCGGTGAGAGCCGTGGAGAGGTAGTGGTTGCCGGTCGGATCGAGCCGCTCGACCCCTTGCGGGCTCACGAAGAGCTCGGCCCGCGGCACCGCACTGGACGCCCGGTAGCTCACCTTGGGCTTGTCACCGAGGTCGTAGCGCACGTCCACGGTCTGCGGCAGCCCGTTGATAGCGGCGACCGCGCTCGGCCCGGAAGCGGTGTCGACGTAGGCGGCCTTGACCCGTTGCACCACGTCGCTCGCGTTGAACTGCACGCGGCGCGCTGTGGTGTCGAGGTCGAATCCCAGGGTGGCGGGCAGGTTCGACACGTCGAGGCGGGTCTTCTGCTTGCCGTCGATCACTCCCGCGGCGACGAACGGCTGGCCGCCCGGTGAGAACTCGGTGCCACCACGGGGATGCTGGTCGAAGTACACGTCGATCTTGCGCAGCCCGGTGACACGGGCGCTGGCGCCGAGCTTCGTCCCGCTCAGCACGGCCGTCGCGTGGTCGCCCTGGAGCGGCGCGTAGTCGCCGAGTTCCTTGGACACGAACACCTCCGCCGAACCGAGCGGCGTGCTCGCGTCGAACAGGACGTGCCTGCCGGGCAGGTTCGCGTCCACGTTGATCACGGTCGGCAGGTCCTTCAACACGCCGCGCAGCACGATGGCCGGATCGCGGTCGAAGAACGAGACGTCCAAACTGGACAGTGCGGCGTTCGCGTCGTAGTCGAGCGTCACCCGGTCGCTCGCCGAGTTGAGCGCACCACGCCACTGGGTGGGCAGGTTCTTCGCCGCGGCCCGGACGGACGCGTCGAGCCGCTCCCCGGCGTAGACGAAGTCGGCGAACAGCACGTCGTTGATCGCGTCGCTCGCGGTGTAGTCGACGATGTCGTCACCGCCGTCGCGTGGACGGGTGAGCGCGGCCGACACCGAGTTCGGCAGCTGGTCGACGACGAGCTGGTCGAACCTGTCGGCAGCACTGGAGTTCGACAGCACCTGCACGTCGAGCTTGGTGCGTTTGGTGACCTGCGCGTCGACCGTGGCCTTCTGGTCGCGGTCGCTCGCGCCGGGATCGATGAACGCGTGCGCGGTGAAGACGTTCGGCACGGGCTCGAACCGCGCGCTCGCCACAGTCGGGTCGTAGGCCAGGCCCTGGTCGTCGTCCGTGACGTTCGAGAGCCCGGCGGTGATGGCGAGCGACCCGGCCGCGCCGGCCTGCAGCACGTTCGCCTTGATGTCGAAGATGCCGCGCAGCACCTGCAACGGTGCGAAGGTGTAGAGCCCGACCGCCGCGGTGGGCAGCCCCGCGCCGCGCCGGAACCCGTCGAAGCCGACCGACAGCCGCTTGTGCGTCGGGAGGTCGTAGACGGCCCACACGTGCGCGGGCAGGTCGCGTCCGGCGAACTCGCTGGTGGGCAACCGGAGGTTGACCACGCCGAGGCCGAGGTGGATGAGGTTGAGCAGCGCCTCGGTCTTGGTCTTGAGCGTGTTCCCCAGGTCTTCCAGCAGCTTTTCGAGGTTGAGCCGCTCGATCAGCAGCTCGGGGTGCAGGATGACGTTGAGCGGGTCCTTCAGCAGCTCGTTGACGACGTTGAGCCGGTCTGTGGCGGTTTTGATCTCGCGGTCGAGGTTCGTGAGCTCCCTGACGACGCCCGCGATGTCGCCGGGCGCGGCGACGGGCACGAGGTCGGTCAGCACGTCCGGCGTGCGGTCACCGGTGACGTCGACGATCGCGGGCACACCGAGCGGCAGGGTGAGCGAGCAGGACACGGCCTTGGTCTGCGACTCGGAGCAGACGCGGTAGGTGATCCTCGGGATGCCGTCGGGCAGCTGCTGCAGCAACGCCAATGGGTCGACGGGCAGCGGCGGTGGCAGGTTGCCGGACGTCAGCGCGTCGATCAGCTCCTGCAGCGTGGCCGGCCGGCTCGGGTCGACCACCTGCGCGGACTTCACCTGCGGCTGCAACGCATCGGCGTCGAGTGCGGGCTTGCCGTCCTTGGTGCGCCCGGCGTTCGCGAGCGTGGCCAGCGCCTCTGCGCTCGTGGCGTCGACGAGCTCCTGACCGGGTCGCTGTGGAAGGTCCAAATTGGACGGCGTGACCGGAGGGTTCGGCGCGATCGGCACGCGGTCGACCGGCACGCGGCCGTCAGGTCCGGGGTCCAGCGCGGGCAGCGGCGCGATGGGCTGCGCCTTGGAGGGTTCCTTCGCGATGTCCGGCGAGCCGTCCTTGCCGGGGTCGATCGGTCCCAGCTCGCCCGGCGCCGCGGGAGGTGTCGCCGTGGCCTGCGCGCCGAGTCTGTCCTGGGTCTGCTTGGGATTCTGGGCGAGTTGTGGTGGTGGCGTCGCGTTCTGGTCCGGCTGGGTCGTCGGTGGTGGTGCGGGTGCCGGCTCGGCGTGGGCCGGTGCCACGGCGAGCGTGGTCGCCAGAGCGGTGATCACGGCCAACGTGCCCATGCGCAGACGTGCTGATGCCACAACGACTCCCCCGTCGGTAGAGCCTTCCCCTTGGCTCTACGGCAGACGGAGCGAAGCACACGGTGCGAATGGAGCACAGTCAACCTTCACCAAGACCACTCGAACGGCCTAGCGCGACACTGGTTCTGACCAGCAAAAACAGAGTGATCGTCACCTATTCTTGGTTGCTACGAAGGAAAGTACGAAAGCTAGCTCTCCGCGCGGCGCTCCCGGAACGCGATCATGTTCATCCGGTTGCCGCACCGCTTGAGCCCGTTGCGCGACAGGTCGAGCAGCAACCCGGTGCAGTCGTCGGCCGCGCAGATCCGCAGCCGGCCCATCTCGTTCATCCTGATCACGTCGATGAACGCGAGCGCGGCCTCCACCCGCATCCGTTCGGCCAGCGGTGCGTCGGGCTCGGTGGCGTGCATGTGCCAGTCCTGCTCGTCGTGCCGGACGAGGCGCGGCAACGCCCGAGCGTCGCGCAGCATCTTGTTCACGGCCTCGACGCAGTCGTCGCGGTCCAGCGTCCACGCGTGCCGCAGCAGCGTGCGTGTGCGGTGGACGTCGCGCAGTTCCGCCTCGTCGTGGTCCACGCGTCCGGTGTAGCCGTGTGCCACGAGCAGCGCGTCGAGCTGCTCGATCGTGGCCAGCTCGTCGGCACCGCTGCGCGAGGCCGGCGGTTCGGTATTGCACAGGGCCACGACGAAGCCGAGCACCTCCTCCGTGTCATGGGCAAAACGCAAATTGACTCCTTACTCGCACCAGCCTACCGTCAGGGGTGTGAGCCAGGTTAGGCCATGACACGACCAAGGAGTGGGAGGCAGGCGTGGGGGTTGGGTCGAAGTCCGCGGGTCTGATCGCGGCGGCGGTCTCGTTCATCTCGTTCGGCACGTCGGGAGCGTTCGTCAAACCGCTGCTGGAAGCCGGGTGGTCGCCGGCTGCCGCGGTCACGGTGCGAGCGTTCACGGCCGGGCTCGTGTTGCTGCCGTTCGTCGTGTTCTCCCTGAGAGGCAGATGGGACCTGCTCTGGCAGGCGCGGTGGCCCGTGCTCGGCATGGGCGTCGTCGGGGTCGCGGCCACGCAGGTCCTCTACTTCGCCGCGATCAGCCGCATCCCGGTGGCGACGGCGTTGCTCATCGAGTTCCTCGCGCCGTTGCTGCTGGTCGGGTTCGCCTGGGCGGTCAGCGGCAGGACACCCGCGCCGGTCGTGCTGATCGGCTCGCTGCTCGCGATCGGCGGGCTGGTGCTCGTGATCGGGCCGGGTGCGATCCAGGCCGTCGACCCGATCGGCGTGGTCGCCGCGTTCGGTGCCGCCATCGCGTGCGCCGTGTACTTCGCGATCGCCGGGCGTCCCAACAACGGCCTTCCGCCGGTCGCGCTCGCCGGGGCGGGGATGTTGCTGGCCGCACCGGTGCTGGCGGTCGTCGGGGCGACCGGGCTGCTGCCGTTCACCGCGACGTTCGGCGATGTGCCGCTGTTCGACGGCCAGACGGCCACTGCCTGGTGGGTGCCGTTGCTGGTGGTCGCGGTCATCGGTACCGCGCTGGCCTACGCGACCGGCATCACCGCGTCCGGGATCCTCGGGTCGCGGCTCGGGTCGTTCGTCGCGCTGCTGGAGGTCGTGTCGGCGTCGCTGTTCGCGTGGCTGCTGCTGGGTGAGGGCCTCACGCTGTTGCAGCTGTCCGGCGGCTTGCTGATCGTCGGTGGCATCGCCGCGGTCCGGGCGGAGCGGCCGGTCGAGCCGGCCGCACCCGCCCTCGCTCAGGCCTGAGCCACGTCGACGATCCAGGTGACGCCGAACCGGTCGGCCAGCATCCCGAACGCCGGTGCCCACTGCGCCGGGCCGAACTTCTCGATCACGGAAGCTCCGTCGGCGAGGCCGTCCCAGATCGGGGCGACCTCGCCGACGCTGGAGCCCCGCACGGACAGGAAGAACGGCTCCTCGGTGATCGTCGTGCCGTTCTCGCGACGGGTGGTGCGCCTGTCGACGACCGGCTCGTCCGTGCCGGGCACGTCGTAGGCCATGACGCGGAAGCCGTTCTCGGCCACGACCTCGCCGAAGACGACGTTCTGGGCACCGGGCACCTCCGCGGGCATGCCGAAGTCGCCGTAGGTGATGACGGTGAGCTGCCCGCCGAAGACCGACCGGTAGAACTCCAGGGCCTCCCTGGCCTGGCCGCGGAAGTTCAGGTGAGGGACTGCGTTGAGTGACATGAGACGGACTTTGTCAGCAGTAGCGGACAGGGAACGTCCGCTACTCGTGCCAAGCTGAGAACATGCCCATCGCCACCTCGACGACCACCTCTGGCCGCCTGCTGTCGTTGCTGTCGCTGCTGCAGGTCCGCCGCGACTGGCCGGGTCTGCTGCTGGCCGAACGGCTCGGCGTCAGCGAACGCACGGTCCGCCGCGACGTCGACCGGTTGCGCGAGCTCGGATACGTCGTGCACGCGGTCAAGGGGCCCGACGGCGGCTACCGGCTCGAAGCGGGCAGCCAGGTTCCGCCGCTGCTGTTCGACGAGGACCAGGCGGTCGCGCTCGCCGTGGCGTTGCGGATCGCCGTCGGCACCGGGGCGGGCATCGAGGAGGCCGCGGCACGGGCACTCGCGACCGTCCGCCAGGTGATGCCTGTACGGCTACGTCAACGCATCGACGCGCTGGAGATCGAACCGGCCAGTGGTGGCGCCCAGGTGGACACGGAACTGCTGGTGGCGTTGAGCACCGCGATCCGCGCCCGCGAGGAGCTCCGGTTCGACTACCTCGCACCCGGACACGAGTCCCGGCAACGTCGGGTGCAGCCGCACCACCTCGTGGTCCGCGCGGGCCGCTGGTACCTCGTCGGGTGGAGTCCGGAACGCGACGACTGGCGGACCTATCGCGCCGACCGGATGACCCTCCGCGTGCCCAACGGACCCCGGTTCACACCGCGACAGGTGCCCGGCGGCGACGTGTCGGCCTTCCTGTCCGCGCGGTTCAAGGGCTCGGACACGGTCAACGCCTGGCCGTGCCGCGGCGAGGTCGTGCTCGCCCTGTCCCTCGCCGACGTCGCCCCGTTCACCGGCGACGACACCGCAGAGGAGGTCGGTCCGGCGAAGACCCGGCTGCTGACCGGATCGTGGTCGTGGGCCGCGCTGGCCGCGAAACTGGCCCGGTTCGACGCGGAGATCGAGGTGATCGGACCGCCCGAGCTGCGCGAGGCGTTCGCCGAGCTGTCCGAACGCGCCGCGCGGTGGTCGGTCACGCAGCAGGCGGCGGCAGCAGCGGATCCGCTCAGGAGATCACCGACTCTGCACGCGCCGGCAGGATCCGCTGGATGACCGGGATGACGAGCGAGCGGGGCGGGTCCCAGACGTGCCGGTCCTCGAACCTCCAGGCGTAGGTCAGGGCGCCGTCGCGAACGCAGTCGAGCAGGCCGGGCGCCGCCAGTTCGCGGGCCGACCACTCGTAGAGCTGCCGCAGCCGGGGCGCGATCATCCCGAAGTCGACGAGCCGGGCGAACCCGTGCTCCTGGCCGAGGAAGTACGGCACGTCGTCGCTCAGCGGGTACCGGTCCGGCAGCACGCGGGACAGCTGCAGGAAGATGCCCGTCATCCCGAGCCTCGGGTCGCCGAGCAGCGGTGCGAGCGCACGCAACCAGCCCAGCGAGAGCCGGGGCGCGGCGACCAGGGCGTGGGTGTAGAGCACCCGGCACAGGATGACGTTCATGAAGAACCGCTCCGGCTCGTTCTCCTTCTCCGCCAGCTCGCGGTGTTCCAGATAAGCCGCGACCACGCTGCCGTTGTGCGCGCGGTACCAGGCCTGCGCGGTGGGGCGGCGCGCGAAGGCCAGCCACTGAGCGGCCGTGTGCGACGACGGCGGCCCGCTCAGCCCGCCGCTCAGCCCCACCGACTCGCAGCCGTCACGCAGGATTCGTTCGTTCACCGCCCGCCACCACGGGCTGCCGGGACGGTCGGCGAACGCGGGCTGCAACACGCCGCGACGAAGCTGCCAGCGCATGAACGACCTCGCGGCCCGGCGGAACGGCAAGTGCTGCGGCGCATGGCCGAACGGGCCGTAGTAACAGCGTTCCATCAACGCCAAGCGGCCGGCGGGGTCGTCGCGGACCCGGCCGGCCTCCTGCTCGGCCCACGCCCCGGCCGTGAGCTCAGGCATCACGCGGACATGGTGGCATGTGCGACCCGCACGAGCTTGCGGTTGAGGAACTCGCCGATGCCCAGCTCGGCCAGCTCGCGGCCGAACCCGGAGTTCTTCACCCCGCCGAACGGCAGCCGCGGCGAGTCGGCGAAGCAGGAGTTGATGTAGACCGTGCCCGCCTCGATCCGGCTCGCCACCTCCTGGGCGTGCTCTGCACCGGCGTCGAAGACATAGCCGCCCAGGCCGTACTTCGCCGCGTTGGCGAGGCGGATCGCCTCCTCCCCGGTTGTCCTCGCCGATGTCCGTGATGATCGTCGGCTCGAGGTAGAACCCGGAGCGGTCGACGCGGTGGCCGCCGTGCACGATCGTCGCTCCCGCGGCCTCGGCGGCGATCTGCCCGCAGACCTTCCAGAGCGGTCTCCATGCTCGCCCGGTGCTGGGCGGCTTCTTCGCCTGCTGACGTTCTGAACTACGTGTCCCGCGTGCGGTCGCCGGTGATACGGGCGGCCTCACGTGCCGCGATCTCGACACGATCGTGGAACTCGGACCGCCCGTCGGGAAGGTTGCTGACCGTTGGGTGGTAGCCGGCGCGGCCATCGATGAGCTCGCGGACGATGTCGGCGTGACCGGCGTGCCGGCAGGTCTCGGTGATCATGTGGACGAGCATCCACTGCAAGGTCACGTCGCGCATGCCGTCGGGAAAGTGGGGCACCTTGCCGGGTGAGTCGAGATCGAGTGCCGCGATGGTGGCGTCAGCGTGCTCCCACGACCGTTTGTACTGCGCGATGACGTCCTCGCGGTTCTCCTCGGGGCGGGCGAGGAAGTCCTCCGATTGAGTGCGGTCGACCAGCCACTCCCCCGCGTCGGCAGGTCGGTCGAACACTTCGCCGAAGTAGCCGAACTCGTTGCCCGTCAGGTGTTTCACCAGTCCGAGCAGATTGGTTCCGGTCGGGGTGAGCGGCCGGCGCGCGTCGTACTCGGACAGGCCGTCGAGTTTCCACACCAGGACGTCGCGCACCTGCTGCAAGTACAGGTGCAGGTAGGTTTTCGGATCCACGTCCCGACCCTAGAAATCCGGTACCGCCGCGGTCTTGGACACGCGTGCCGTCTCGATCGACGATGCGTGCCACGTGATTGGATGGCCGGATGGACTCGGTACGCGGCTCGGTTCGGCTGGACACCGAACGGCTCGGTGTCGACGCCTTCCGCGACGGCTGGGAAGCGCAGATCGGCGACGGTTTCACGTTGCCCGCGTTCCACCACGAGGCCACAGCCGGAGCCGTCGTTCGTGGTCTCGCCTCCCGCGTCGGGGACTCGGTCATCACGAACTTCGAAACCGCCACGCGCGTACGGGTCGATTCCGCGTTTCCCGACATTGGCGAACTGCGGCTCTACGTCGTGCATCGTGGCGCCTACGTCCTCAGACGTGAACGCGACACGATAGCTGTCGACGCCGGCCAGTTCCTGCTGAGCCGCTCGACCGGGTTGACCGGCTACGACGTCGCCGCGGGCACTACCGCCCAGGTGATCGGGCTGCCCGCCGAGGCGCTGGGCTTGTTCGCCGACGGCACGCAAGCGACCGGCCCGGCCGCCGCCGCGGAAGTTCATGTGCTGCTGGCACACACGAGTGTTGTCCACGCGACACTCGGCGACCTCAGCGATGGCGGCGTCCGCGCCAGCCGCGACGCATTGGTGGAGCTGGTCCGCGGGGTTCTGCACGGATATCTCGACGGCGGCGAACCCGGCCTGGCCGGCCCGCTGGTCCACGCGGCCCGCGACCTCGCCGATCAACTGCTCACCGACCCGGACCTGACACCAGCGCTGCTGGCGCGCCACCTCAAGGTCTCGCTGCGAACGTTGCACCGGGCCTTCGCGTCAACCGGCGAGCCCGTCGCGGCGTACATCCGCCGACGTCGCCTCGAGCAGGCGCGCCGCGCGCTCCTCTCGCCGTCCCACCCCACGGTTTCGGAGATCGCGGCGCACTGGCAGTTCGCCGACAGCAGCCACTTCATCCGGACGTTTCGTCGCCACTACGGCCAGACGCCGGCCCAGTTCGCCCGCGATCACGATCACTGAGCGTTTCTCAACCTGGGTAGATCGGGTTCTCGGGGGAGGGTCAGGTCTGCCCGCCCCGCACCAGCTCCCAGCTTTGAACCACGCGCTAGTAGTACTTCGTCAGGTCGCGCTGACCTGG
>NZ_JYJG01000109.1 GCF_000955955.1 Lentzea aerocolonigenes | reverse complement strand
ATCCCGCAGGGACGTCCGGTACCGGTCGGCGGCACCCCGTTCGACTTCCGCGAACCCACGCCGATCGGCGCCCGCCTCAACGGCGAGTACGACCACAACTGGGTGCTCGACGGGACGGGTTCACTCGCGTTCGCCGCACGTGCGCACGACCTCGGTTCCGGCCGGACGCTCACCGTGCACACGACCGAGCCGGGTCTGCAGTTCTACTCCGGCAACTTCCTGACCGAGGAGGTCGGGTACGGGCGTGGCGCGGGCTTCGCGTTGGAGGCGCAGCACTTCCCCGACTCGCCGAACCGCCCGGACTTCCCCAGCACGGTGTTGCGTCCCGGCCAGACCTACCACCAGGAGACGGTGTACGAGCTGAGCATTCTCGCCTGAGCGCGAAAATGGTCGAATTCGAGTCGAATGAAGTTATTGGCAATAATTCAGAGGACCGCTGACACCGACACCGGAGCACCGTAACGTTCTGGATGCCGGGCGCGATCAGGCGGCTTTTCGCGTCCGGCGCCCTGAATGAACGTGCGGGGGGTGCCGGCAATGCACGAGTTCGGACGGGAGCTGCGCCGCCTGCGCGAACTGGCGGGCCTCACCCAGATCCAGTTCGCGGCCCGCCTGGGATATCACCACACCTACGTCTCCAAGATCGAGAGCGGGACCCGTGAGCCGCGGATCGAGTTCGCGGCCAAGGCCGACGACGCGCTGGCGGCAGGCGGTGCGCTGCTCGCCGCGGCGACGAAGGTGCGGGCCAACTCCGCGATTCCACTGCCCAGCGCGCCGCGCGGTGCGGAGCCGCTGAGACTGCCGCGAAGCGGGCTGATCCAGCTGCCCGCGTTCGGCATCACCTGCCCCTCGCACGGCACCGACGGATGCGCTGCCCTCATCCCCGGCGGTCTCACGGGCGTACCCGGTGTCGACGGACGCGCGGTCGGCATCCCGACGCTGCACGGATTCGCGGCGCTGCTGGCCACCTACGTCGAGGCGGACGTCAGCGCGGTGGGCGGCGATCTGGCCGTGCCGGTCGAACGGGCGTTGAACGCTCTCCTCGCCGTCGTCCCGAAAGCGCGCGGAGATGATGCGGACGGCCTGATGCGGCTGGCCGCCCGCTACGCCGACGTGGCCGGGTGGTTGCGCGTGAAACGCGGCCAGCACGGGATCGCCATGGCGTGGTTGCTGCGCAGCACCGAGTGGGCGCTGGCCTCGGGCGGGCTGCCCACCGCCTGTGAAGCGCTGAGCCACATCAGCGTGCTGAGCATGCTCGAGGGCGACGGCGCGACCGCACTCGAGTACGCCCGCGCGGCCTCCGAGGTGGATCCGGACCGCCGGTGGATCTCGGTGCAGGGCCAGCTCCACCAAGCGCGCGCGTACGCACTGCTCGGCGACCACCGGGAGTTCGACCGGCAGACACGGGCCGCGCGACGCGGCGCGGAGCTGCTGGCCGAGCGCGACGTGGTGGAGGCGCCGTGGCTGACGGGCGTCGCGGGCGACACGTTCATCGCCTCCCATCTGGCCGGGGGTCTGCGCGACCTGGCGGAGGTGATCGGTGGGGCCGACCGTGCCGACCAGGCCGCGTTGTTCGCGGAGAAGTCGCTGACGACCGTGCCCGCCGACATGCACGGCAGCCGGCTCCTGCTCACGCTGAGGCTCGCCGACAGCCAGGCGTGCCGCGGCGATCTCGACGCCGCCGTGGAGATCGCCAGGCCGGTGATCCCGGCGGTGTCCTCCACCGCGGCGACACCGATCCGCCGCGAGCTCGGCAGGCTCCGCACCCGGCTCGGCACGCGATTCGACGAACTTCTCGGCGACCACGCCTGAAACGCGCCGCCAATTCGCATCAGAAAGGTGAAAATGCGATTCGCGATTCGAACGACCGTGGTGTTGCTCGTCTTGGGCACGCTCGCCGCACCTACCGCCCACGCCGCCACGACGGTCACCGTCGACGGCTCCCGAAAACATCAGACGATCGACGGTTTCGGGTTCTCCGAGGCGTTCGGCCGCGGTGAGATCATGCACGGCTCGCAAGGTCTTTCAGCACCGAAACAACGCGAGATCCTCGACCTGCTCCTCTCGCGCAGCTCCGGTGCGGGCCTGTCGATCCTGCGGCTGGGCATCGGTTCGACAGCCGCCAACTCCATCCAGCCGACGAACCCCGGCGGCCCTAACGCGACCCCGCGGTACGTGTGGGACCGCGACGACGAGAGCCAGGTGTGGCTCGCCCAGCAGGCGAAGGCGTACGGGGTGAACCGCTTCTACGCCGACGCCTGGAGCGCGCCCGGTTACATGAAGACCAACGGCGACGAGGCCAACGGCGGCAGCCTCTGCGGGTTGTCCGGCGCGTCCTGCGCGAGCGGTGACTGGCGCCGTGCCTACGCGAACTACCTGGTGCAGTACACCAAGTTCTACGCGCAGGAAGGCATCAGGATCACCGACCTCGGGTTCACCAACGAACCCGACTACACCACGAACTACTCGTCGATGCGCTTCACCCCGGCCCAGGCGGCGGAGTTCGTGAAGGTGCTCGGCCCGATCGCCTCCGGTCTCAAGGTCGCGTGCTGCGACTCGTTCGGCTGGAGCCAGCAAAGCGCCTACACCAAGGCGATCGAGGCCGACGCGACCGCGCGCGGGATCGTCGCCACGCACACCGGCCACACCTACGCGTCGCAGATCACCGGTCCGCTCCCCACTTCGCGTCGCAGCTGGATGTCGGAGTGGTCGCCGAACGGCACGACGTGGAACGAGAACTGGGACGACGGCAGCGGATACGACGGCCTCACCATCGCCAAGGCCGTGCACACCGCGCTCACCACCGGCAACGTCAACGGGTACGTCTACTGGTACGGCGCTTCGACCGGCGCGACCCGCGGGCTCATCCAGATGAACGGCGACGGCTACCGTGTGTCGAAACGGTTGTGGGCGCTGGCGAACTACAGCCGCTTCATCCGTCCTAACGCGACTCGGATCGACGCGACCTCGTCCGGTGACCTGCTGATGTCCGCCTTCCGCAACACCGACGGCACCATCGCCGTCGTGGCGCTCAACAACGGCAACGCCGCCAACTCGGTCTCCTACCAGCTCAAGAACCTCACCGCCGGCAGCGCGACCCCGTACCTGACCAACTCGACCGGCAACACCACGGCCCAGTCCCCCGTCCGCGTCACGGGCGGCACGTTCACCGCGACCGTGCCGGCCCGTTCGCTGATCACCTACCGGATCACGCCATGACTTCCTCGCGTCTCAAGGTACTTCTCGCCTGCGCCGGCCTGCTGCTGTTCACCTCACCGGCCCACGCCGCGCTGCCCACCAGCTTCCGGTGGAGCTCCAGCGCCCAGCTGATCAGCCCCAAACCCGATGCCACGCACAACATCCGCGCGGTCAAGGACCCGTCCGTCGTCTACAGCAACGGCCGCTGGCACGTGTTCGCGAGCACGGTGAACACCAGCGGCTCGTACAACATGGTGTACCTGAACTTCACCGACTGGTCGCAGGCGAACAACGCGACCCACCACTACCTGGACCAGACCCCGATCGGCAGCGGCTACAAGACCGCGCCGCACGTGTTCTACTTCGCCCCGCAGCAACGCTGGTACCTCGTCTACCAAACCGGCAGCAACGCCGCGTACTCCACCACCACCGACATCAGCGACCCGAAGTCGTGGACCGCGCCGAAGTCCTTCTACGCCAACGGCATGCCGCAGATCATCAAGGACAACATCGGCAAGGGCTACTGGGTCGACTTCTGGGTCATCTGCGACAACGCCAAGTGCTACCTGTTCTCGTCCGACGACAACGGCCACCTCTACCGCTCCGAGACCACCCTCGCCAACTTCCCGAACGGCATGACGAACACCGTCATCGCCATGCAGGACAGCGCCAGGTACCCGTTGTGGGAGGCGTCCAACGTCTACAAGCTCTCGAACGAGAACAAGTACCTGCTGATCGTCGAGGCGATCGGCAGCGGCGGCCGCCGTTACTTCCGCTCGTGGACCTCACCGGCGATCACCGGCCCGTGGACCGCGCTCGCCGACACCGAGGCCAACCCGTTCGCCGGCGCGAACAACGTGACGTTCGGCGGTGCGCAGTGGACGAAGGACATCAGCCACGGCGAGATGGTCCGCGCCGGCACAGACCAGCGCATGGTGATCAACCCGTGCAAGATCCGCTACCTGTACCAGGGCAAAGATCCCAACGCCACCGACCCCTACAACCTGCTGCCGTGGCGGCTCGGCCTGCTCACCCAGACCAACTCGAACTGCTAGTGGATCCGGGCAGAACGCCTTCCCGCGACGAACCAGAGAACGCTGCCCAAGAACGGCAGAGCGAACACGACCAGCAGCCAGAGGATCTTGGCACCGCACCCGATCGGCGCGCCCAGCACGCTGATCAGCGCGGCGATCCAGAAGATCAGCAGAGCGGCGGCCACGAGCAGCACGAGCACGAGGCCGCCGCCCTCCAGCCACCTGGTCTGCTGATCGGACAGCGCCTGCACCACGTGATGTGACATGGCGCCGAGATTAGGTCCGTTCGGACGCACCGGGCATCGGCCTGCAGGACGATCGTCCGTACTACCGGAAGCGGACACGACGATCGACCAATGATCGACAACGACGGCCCGGCCTGACAGGGTGGAGTGCGTCGACGGGAGGCATGATGGCGCCGCTGGAAGCGAAGGCCGAACAACGGGACAACGCGGTGATCCTGCAGGTCACCGGGGAGGTCGACTCCTACACCGCACCGCTGCTGGACGAGCACCTGGCCGCGGCGTTCACCGAGGCGGCGAGACTCGGGTTCGCGGTCGTGCTGGACATGACGGGTGTCTCGTTCCTCTCGTCGTCCGGCCTTTCGGTTCTTGTCGACCACCACACGCGCGGCGAGGACCAGGGCACGCCGTTGCGAGTGGTGGCGCCGGCAGGGAGCGTGCTGCGCGCGTTGCGGGCGACCATGCTGAACGATCTGCTGGAGCTGCACGCCACGCTGCCAGAGGCACTCGCGGCGGGGTGAGTCAGGTGGGCCGGGTCAGGCGGGTGGCGCCAGCACGACCGCCGAGTTGTGGCCGCCCATGCCGAGCGACGACTTGATCGTGACGCCGTCACCGAGCGGCGTGGGCCCGTCCAGCAACCGCGGATGTCCAGGTGCGACAACGGGTGGCGCCGGGATCGTCCCGCGGTCGTACGCCATCGCGGTCACCGCGGCCTCGATCGCCGACGCCGCGCCCTGGCAGTGTCCCGTCAGCGGCTTCACCGAGTAGATGCCGGTCTCCGGCGCGAACAGCCGCGAGAGCACGGCCGCCTCTGCCGCGTCGCACTGCGCGGTGCCGGGGCCGTGCGCGTTGAGGTAGCGCACGTCGGCCGCGCTCACCCCGGCGTTGTCCAGGGCGTCGGTGAAGCACGCCGTGATCTGGTCGAGCCGTGGATCGATCGACGTCACGTGGTAGGCGTCGTGGGACATCGCACCGCCGAGAGTCAGGGCGTACGGGCGGGTCGCGCGGCGGGACAGGACGAACGCCACGGCGGCCTCGCCCAGCACGAAGCCCCTGCTGCCCAGCTGGAACGGGCGGCAGGCGTCGAGCGGCTCGGCGTCCACGACCGCCACGCCGAGCCGGACGAAGTGGGCGACGTTCTCCGGGGTGAGGGAGATGTCCGTCGCGACGAACACCACGTCGTCGACGATTCCCGCGTCCAGCCACGCCTTCGCGGTGATCAGTCCGGCGTTGCCCGACGCGCACATCGCCGAGACGTTCATCGCGGGGCCGTGGAAGCCGTATTCCTGCATGAACGTCGACATCGGCGTGGACGGCATCATCGCCAGGTAGTCGTGCAGCGGCAGCTCGCCACCACGGGTGACGTAGAAGTCGCGCCACAGGTCCACTTCGCCCAGCACCACCGCGTGCAGGAGGCCGACCCGGCGGCCCGGCTGCCAGCCGCGGGCGCCCGCGTCCTCGACGGCCTCCCTGGCGGCGGCGCGCATGGCCCGCGCGAACCTGCTCGGCCCGTCCGCCGGATCACCGCCCTCGCCGACCCGCGCCGCCCAGACGGTGTCGCCGGGGAACCTGCCCAGTCCGGGAACGACGACGGCGGCGGGCTTCCCGCTCACCAGGCCCTCCCAGAGCGACTCGCGGCTCCACCCGTAAGCGCTCACCACGCCGATTCCGCAGATACCCACGCCCCGTGCGACCATATCCCGCTCCCCCGTACCGAGGGCCGACATCTCGCCCAGCGTAACGGCGCGAACAGCCAGGACGAAGTCATCCATTAGTCCACAATGGACATTGAGCCCCGGGGTGTCCGGGGGTCGGGACACCGGATATAACGGCACACCATGTTCACGCCAGACGGATGCGTTTCTGGCCAGGTGTGTAGTAGGACTTCACGATGGCAACGCCACCGCGCATCCGAGCAGGCGCCGGATCTGGGAGCCGAGACGTGAGCGGGCTGATCGGCGACGCGGAGTTCGACCACGAGCTGCTGGTCGGGCTGGCGCTCTCGGTCGGCGCCGCCGTCGTGTGGTGGCTCGACCTCGGCACCGACCGGCTCGGCTGGACGCCGGGCGTCGATGCGGTGATCGGCGTGCCGGACGCGGACGCCGAGACCGTGCGCGCCCGGCTGACCGAACTGGTGGCACCGCTCACCGTGGCCGCGCGGACGGCGGCGGAGTGGCAGGACTTCGAGCTGGAGCAACCGCTCGAGACCGCGACCGGTCAGCGCTGGCTCCAGTTCCGCGCCCGTGTCTCGGCCCGCGGTTCCGCACGGGTGCTGGTCGGCGTCGTCACCGACGTGACCCGGCGGGTCGCCCAGCAGCAGGAGCTGGCCGACCTCGCCGACCGCTACCGGTTGCTGGTCGACCTCTCGCCCGACGCCGTCGTGGTGCACGAGGCGGGCCGGCTCGTCTACGCCAACCCGGCGGCGGTCCGGTTCGTGCGCGCGCCCTCCGACGCCGAGGTCCTCGGCCGGCCGATCACCGATTTCGTCCATCCCGACTCACAACCGGAGATGCTGCGGCGGATCGCGAAGCTGACCGAGCCCGGCGCGTCGAGCGACCCGGCGGAGGCCGTGCTGGTCCGGTTCGACGGCGGCACCACCGACGTCGAGTCGGTCTCCGTGCGCACGACGTGGGAGGGCAGGCCCGCGTTCCAGGTGATCATGCGGGACGTCACCGAGCAGAAGGCGACCGAGGCGGCGTTGCGCCACCAGGCCGCGCTCGCCGCGCACGTCAGCGACGCGCTCATCGGGACCACCCCCGACGGCGTCGTGACCTGCTGGAACCTCAGCGCGGAGAAGGTCTACGGCCACCTCGCCGACGACGCGATCGGGCAGCCCATCGGCCAGGTGGTGGGGGCGCCGCTGGACCCGGTGGCGATCCTGGAGGCCGGCGGGGTCGTGCACGCGGTGCACCACCGGTCCGAAGGTGAGGCGCTGGCGGTGCGGGTGTCGGTCGCCGAGGCGGGCGACGGCTACGTGCTGATCTGCGCGGACGAGACCGCCCGCAAACGCGCGGAACACCACTTCACCGCGGTGGTCAACGCCATCGGGGAAGGTGTGCTCGTCGTCGGCACCACGGGCCTCATCGAGTCCGCCAACCCCGCGGCGGAGCGGATTCTCGGCATCCGCGCGCGGGAGGTGATCGGCAGGTCCGCGTCGCTGACCGAGCTGCACGACGAGACCGGCCAGCCCATTCCGGCCACGCACTTCCCGTCGGCGGTCACCCGCAGCACCGGCAGATCGCAGCACGGGCGGATCGTCTGCGCGCGCAGGCCGGACGGCAGCCGCGTCTGGCTGTCGCTGAGCGTCAGCGCGCTCACCCCGCACGGCGAGCTGCCGTCCGCGACAGTCGTGTCGTTCACCGACATCACCGAACGCCGCATGATCGACAGCCGGCTGGAGCACGAGGCGACGCACGACGCGCTGACCGGCCTGTGCAACCGGACGGTGACCATCAACCGGCTCAGCCCGGCCGCGCGGGCACACCGGTCGGGACTCACCGCGGTGCTGTTCATCGACCTGGACAAGTTCAAGGTCATCAACGACTCCCTCGGCCACAGCGCCGGTGACGAGGTGCTGCGGGTGGTCGGCGCACGGCTGGGCCGCAGCGCCCGGCGCGGCGACGTCGTGGGCAGGCTGGGCGGTGACGAGTTCACCGTCATCGCCTACGGCATGACCGGCCCGGACGAGGCGAACGCGCTCGCCGACCACATCCGCGCCGAGCTCACCAGGCCGATCTCCGTGGACGGACGGCTGCTGCACGTCGACGCGAGCGTGGGCATCGTGCTCGCCGACCCCGCCGACCCCCGCACCGGATCCGACCTGCTGCGCGACGCCGACCTCGCGATGTACCACGCGAAGACGCGCGGCCGCGGCCGCATCGCGTTCTTCGACGTCGAACTGCGCGACCGCATCCAGCGCCGCCTGCAGCTGGAACAGGACCTGCGGCGGGCCCCGCTCGGCGACGAGCTGTGGCTCGCCTACCAGCCGATCGTCGACCTCCGCACGGACCGGCGCACGGCCGTCGAGGGCCTGCTGCGCTGGACGCACCCCGGCTACGGCCTCATCTCCCCCGCCGAGTTCATCACGCTCGCCGAGGAGAGCGATCTCATCAACATCATCGGCGCCCACATGCTGCACACCGCCGCCCGCGAGATCTCCGGGCTGGCCGCGGACCTGCTGCTGACCGTGAACCTGTCGGCCCGCCAGCTCGACGACCCGTGGCTCGTGTCCGCGGTCCGGCACGCCACCCACAAGGCGGGGCTGGACCCCGGCTCGCTGTGCCTGGAGATCACGGAAAGCGCTCTCATGCGCGACCCCGCCCTGGCCGCCCGCACCCTCGCGGCGTTGCGCGACCTCGGTGTGCGGCTCGCGATCGACGACTTCGGCACCGGCTACTCCTCGCTCGCCCAGCTGCTCACGCTGCCGCTGGACACGCTCAAGATCGACCGTTCGTTCACGGCGGGACTGGGCCGTTCCGACGAGGCGGAGGCGATCGTCACCAGCATCATCGCCATGGCCCACGCGGTGGACATGACCGTGATCGCGGAGGGCGTCGAGCAGGCAGAACAACTGGAGATCCTGCGGGCGCTCGGGTGTGACCAGGCACAGGGGTTCCACCTCGGCAGGCCGGTACCGCTGGCCGACCTCTGAACGGAAATCGAACCGTTTCGATTCGCATTCGACGGGGCTTCGACGAAATTCGACGGCCCTTGGAAGCCACCGGCCATGCCACCCGGTGAGCTCGCCGGGAAATCGCCGTCGCACGCCATTGTTCGAGCGTGAGGAGCAATCGTCGAATGAACATCGACACTGCGCTGAAAGAAGCGATGACCATTTCCGGCGCGGTCGGGGCCGCGCTCGTCGACTACGAGAGCGGCATGTCGCTCGGGTCGATCGGCGGTGGCGACCGGCTGGACCTGGAGATCGCCGCGGCCGGCAACACCGAGGTGGTGCGGGCGAAGCAGCGGGTGGTCTCCGCGCTCAAGCTCAACGACGAGATCGAGGACGTCCTCATCACGCTGAACCGCCAGTACCACCTGATCCGGCTGCTGAAGGCGAACAGCCGGGGCGCCTCCACGTTGTTCCTGTACCTCGTGCTGGACCGGGAGCGGTCCAATCTGGCGCTGGCGAGGCACAGTCTCAAGTCCATCGAGGCCGGCCTGATCGTGTGAACGAGATGACGGAGACCGATGTGCTGCCCACGCGCAGGCGCGGCACGTCGCTGGCAGCCGGGCTCGCGGTGGTGCTGCCGCCGAACGGCGCCGAGAAGCAGGCGATGACCGAGGCGCTGCACCAGATCCACGACCGCATCGACACCGTCGCGATCAACGGGGTGCTGGTCGTGACCCGGGACGGCGTGGTGCTGTGCGCCCTCACCCGGGACGTCGAGAACGAGAGCGTCGCCGCGATGGCCGCGGCCGCGGCCGGACTGGCGGCCCAGTTCTCCGCGCGAGCCGGGATCGGCGGCCCGCGCGGGGTGTTCGTCGAGGGCGACACCGGCCAGGTGGGCGTCTTCCCGGTGGACACCAACACGGTGCTCGTGGTGCTCAGTGCGCGGAACACCACCATGGGCATGTACAACGTCGCGGCCAAGCAGGTGCTGGCCTTGCTGCAGCACGAGATCACCACGCGCCGCTGAGGACCGTTCGTACCAGCCGGGCAGCCCGACCGGCCGTCGCAGCGCCGCCGGAACCACGACACGATGAGGACCGTCGAGACCGCGATTTCCCGTGTGTCTTGGAGGTCGGCGTGAAGAAGATCGTCTTGGCCGTGGTGCTCAGCCTGGCCGGCGCCGCGGCGAGCGCGCCCGCGGACGCCGAACCGCGGCTGGACAGCGTGCGGGTGTGGAACGAGCTCGCGTTGGCCGCGGTGCGCGCCACCCGTGCCACTGACGCCGACGCGGCTCGCACGTACGCGATGCTCAACGTGGCCATCTACGACGCGGTCAACGGACTCGCGGGCCCGGCACGGGCTCACGCACTGGTACCCGGCCCCGGCCCGCGCGGCGCTGATTCCCGCGCCGCGGCCGTCGCGGCCGCACACGGCGTCCTCGTCCGGCTGGACCCTGATCGCACCGCGGGCTACGACACGCGACTGAGCGCCGACCTGGCCTCACTGCGTCCTGGGCGTCCGCGCGACGCCGGGGTGCGGTGGGGACGTGAGGTCGCCGAACGTGTGGTGGCCTCCCGCGCCGACGACGGCTCCACTCCGGTGCGAAGCCAGCCCGCCGGCTCCGGCCCCGGTGTCTTCCGGGCCGAGTGGTCCGGCGTGCAGTACCGCGACGTTCGCCCGTTCGCCGTCGCCGACCCCGCCGTGTACGTACCGGGTCCGCCACCCGCGTTGGACAGCCTGGACTACGCCGCCGCCTTCGCCGAGGCCGCACTGCTCGGTGACGCCGGGATTCCGGCCCCCGACAAGCTCGCAACCTTCCAGTTCTGGTCCGTGCCCGCCGGTACCGACCAGCCCGCCGGGGAGTGGGTCAAGATCGCGCTCACCGCGTCGCACGGCCTGTCGTTGCCCGCCTCGGCTCGTCTGCTGGCCTTGCTCACGATGACGATGGCCGACACCACGATTCCCACCGTCGCCACCAAGTCCACCTACCGCCACTGGCGCCCGGCCACGGCGATCCGCGAGGCCGACACCGACGGAAACCCTTTCACCCAGCCGAATCCGGGCTGGGCTTCGCGCGCCGGCAGCACCGGCGCAACACCGGAGTACCCGTCCGGGCACAGCTCCTACAGCGGCGCGGCGGCCGCCGTGCTGGCCGGGTTCTTCTGCGCGGACGACATCCGCTTCACGCACACCACGGACACCGCACCCGGCGGCCAGGCGCGCACCTACCCGAGCTTCTCCGCCGCCGCTGCCGAAGCCGGCCGATCCCGGGTGTTCGGCGGACAGCACTTCGAGTTCAGCGACCAGGCGGGTTTCGCCATCGGGCGCGGCGTCGCGGCCGAGGTTCTCGCCACCCGGCTGCTGAAGCGGACCGGACCGGCGCACCACGGTAGTTGTCCGTTGTAGACGGACGTCAGGCCGGGCTGAGCGCGGTGCCGCACGACTCCCGCACGGTCAGCGTCGGCCACAGCACCACGCGGTGCACCGGCCGGTCGAGCGGATCGGCCAGCCTGGCCAGCGCGAGCTGCGCGGCCAACGCCCCCAGCCGGTGCTTCTGCGGCCGCACCGCGGTCAACGGCGGATCCGACGCCGCCGCCACCTCGTCGTCGTACGACACCACCGCGAGGTCCTCCGGCACGCGGATCCCGCGTTCCCGCGCCCGTTCGAGCAGCCCGATCGCCTCGCGGTCGGCGTGCACGAGCACCGCGTGCACGTCGGTCGCCAGGCACTCGTCGAGCACCTGGTCGACCGCGCGAGTCCACTGCGGAGAGCCGTAGGGCGGCACCTCGAGCACGGGAACTCCGTTGAACGGCAGTTCCAGCGACGACACCGCGACCGTCCAGCCACCGCGGATCACGTCGCTGTGCGGGCTCTGCCGGGACGTCACGAGCCCGATGCGGCGGTGGCCGAGCGTGGTGAGGTGCCGGACGGCGAGTCCGGCGCCGATCGCGTGGTCGGTCACCGCCGCGTCCAGCGCGATCGTCGGCAGCTCTGGCGGCGGAGTGCGTTCGACCAGCACCACCGGAACCGACTGCGCGCCCAGCCATCGAAGCAGTTCGACGCCGGCACGGCCGGTGGTGCTGGGTGCCACCAGCAGGGTCTGCACACCGCGATCCAGCAGCTCGTGCACCCGGCGCCGGTCCTCGGCGGCGTCGTAGCTCGACGCACGCAACACCAACCGTCCGCCCGCCGCGGCCACGGCGGTCTGCGCGCCCTGGATCACCGCAGGCCAGTAGTACTCGACGGACGGCGCGACCATGCCGACCAGCGGGTGCGTCGGGGCGGGGCCGACCACGGACTGCGGTCCGCGCGGAAACGGTTCGACGTGCTTGGGCATGGTGATCCCGCCGTGCACGCGCACGACGAGACCGCGGTCCGCGAGCGCGGTGACGTCCCGGCGCACCGTCACCGCCGACGCGCCGAGCAGGTCCGCCAGTTCCTGCAATCGGACCGTGCCGTGCGTCCGGACGGCTCGCAGGATCAGCTCATGCCGCTGAGCAGCCAACTTCTGGTTCATCTCTTCGCTTCTGATCGGTTCCGAGCGTTTCTGATCGTTTCGTTGACCACGAAGTCTGCCACGGGGTGAGGTGTGCCACATCACGCCAGCAGGAGGGTCGGCAATGGAGCTTTCCCCAGCGCTGCGGACCAGCGGCCTCTCGCGCCGCGGGTTTCTGCGCGCCACCGCCGCAGTGGGTGCGGCGGGCCTAGTCGGCGGCTGCACCGCCACGGCCGCACCGCCCGGCGCCACGACGGTCACCATCTGGTCGTGGCTGACGGGCATGGACAAGTACGTCGCCGCGTTCAACGCGGGCCACAAGGACGTCTTCGTCGATCTCAGGGTGATCGCGGCCGGGCTGTCCGGTGGCTATGCCCAGCAGACCAACGCGATCAGGGCGCACAACGCGCCCGACATCCTGCACGTCGAGTACCAGGGCCTGCCGCAGATCCTGCTCACCGGCGGGCTGCGCGACCTCACGAACGACCTGGCCGACCTGGAGAGCCAGTACTCCCCCGCCGCGTGGCGAGGGGTGCGGCCCGACGGCCGGACGTGGGCCGTGCCGATGGACCTCGCGCCGATGGTCTTCTACTACCGCAAGGACTTGTTCGACCAGCACGGCATCGCGTTGCCCCGCACGTGGGACGAGTTCCGCACGGCGGCAGCGGCCGTCAAGCAGGTCGACCCGCAGGCGCGCATCTGCACGTTCCCGCTCAACGACGGCTCGTTCTTCGCCGGAATGTCCTGGCAGGCAGGCGATCCGTGGTGGACGGCGCAGGGCGACACATGGGCCGTCGACATCGCCGGTGAGGGCACGAAGCGCACCGCTCAGTTCTGGCAGTCGATGATCACCGAGAACCTCGTCGCCGGAATCGTGCACGGCTCCCAGGACTGGATCGCCGGCATGCACGAGGGCAAGCTGTGGGGCCTGCTCGGGGCGTCGTGGAGCGTCGGCACGCTCGGCAAGTCGATCCCGAAGGACACCGGCCGCTGGGCGATGGCGACCATGCCGACCTGGGACGGCAAGCCCGCCAACGGAGTTCAGGGCGGCACAGCGTTCGGCGTCTCCGCGGAGAGCAAGGTGCCAGAGGCGGCCACGACGTTCCTGCGCTGGCTCAGCACGAACCCCGAGGTGCCGAAGATCGGCAGCACGTTCACCACGCCGTTCCCCGCACATCTGCCGAACCGGGCCGTGGCGCGGCAGGCGTACAAGGGCGGCTACTTCCTCGGCGATCCCGTGTACGACGTGCTCGACGAGGCCGCGAAACGCGTGCCGGACTGGACGTGGGGGCCGAACGCGCTGCGGTTGTTCTCCACGATCTCCGACAGCTTCGGGCCGGTCCGCGGTGGCGGGACAACGTTGCCGGACGCGCTGACGAAGATCCAGCAGCAGGCCGTGGCCGACATGCGCGCCAAGGGACTTTCGGTGCGGGAAGGGAAAGCGGCATGAGCGTCCTCGCGCCCGAACGAACACCGGTACACGAGGAAACGATCTCGGAGCCGAACGTCAGGACCCGCAAGAAGGACTTCGCGGGACTGGTGCTGGCCGTGCCGTTCCTGGTGCTGCTCGTCACCACCGTGCTGGTGCCGGTGCTGTACGCGCTCTACCTCAGCCTGTTCACCGAACGCCTGCACGGCCTGGGTTTCTCCGGTCCCGAGCACGTGTTCGCCTGGCTGGGCAACTACGTCTCGGTCATCACCGACAAGGCGTTCCACACCGGCCTGGGCAACGTGGCGTTGTTCGCGCTGGTGCACATCCCGAGCATGCTGGTCGGCTCGCTGATCCTGGCCCTGCTGCTGGACTCCGCCGTCGTGCGGTTGCGGCAGGTGTGGTCGCTGGCGGTCTTCGTGCCGTACGCGGTGCCGGTGGTCATCGGCGGCCTGATCTGGGCGTACCTCTACAGCCCGACGATCGGCCCGATCAAGAACCTGCTCGGCATCGACCCGTTGAGCCCCTCCGCCGTGCTGCCGTCGATCGCGAACATCGCCACGTGGCAGTGGGTCGGCTACAACATGATCATCTTCTACACGGCGCTGCAGGCCGTGCCCAAGGAGATCATCGAGGCGGCCAGGGCCGACGGCGCGGGAGGGTTCCGCACGGCGTGGTCGATCAAGATCCCGGTGATCCGGCCGACGATCTTCGTGGCGGTGGTGTTCACCGTCATCGGCTCGTTGCAGCTGTTCACCGAACCCATGGTGCTCAAGGGCTTCACCGGCACGGTGACCAGCACCTGGACCCCCAGCATGTACGTGTACGAGGCCGCGTTCGTGGCCGGTGACAACGGGCGCGCCGCGGCGGCGTCGGTGCTGCTCGCGGTGATCTGCGCGCTGCTGTCCGCCGTCGTCATGCGCTTCTCGACGAGGAGGTCGCGGTGAGCACGATCGTTGCGGACCGCAAGTCGCGCTGGGTGTCCGTGCCCGCGGTGCACGTGGTTCTGGTCATCGCGGCGCTGTACAGCCTGCTGCCGTTGGTGTGGCTGCTGACGTCGGCCACGAAGTCCCTCGGCGACTTCTCCACGACCGGCGCGTTCGAGCTCGGCGAGTGGAACCTGTGGACCAACGTGAAGACGTTGTTCACCCAGGAGAACGGCATCTTCTGGCAGTGGCTGCTCAACTCCGTGCTGTACGCGGGCGGTGGAGCGGTGCTCGGCTCGCTGATCTGCGCCGCGTGCGGGTACGCCATCGCCAAGACGAGCTTCCCCGGCCGGCGTCTGCTGTTCGGGCTGACGCTGACCGGCGTGCTCGTGCCGACGACCGTGCTGGCGCTGCCGATGTACCTGCTCGCGTCCGAACTGCGGATCGTCGACACGTTCTGGGCGGTGTTCATCCCCTTGCTCACCAACCCGTTCGGCGTCTACCTCGCCAGGGTGTACGCCGACGCGTCGGTTCCGGACGAGGTGCTGGAGGCCGCGCGGGTCGACGGAGCAGGTCAGCTGCGCACGTTCTTCACCGTGGCGCTGCCGATGATGCGTCCCGGTGTGGTGACCGTGCTGCTGTTCCAGTTCATCGGAATCTGGAACAACTTCTTCCTGCCGCTGGTC
>NZ_JYJG01000108.1 GCF_000955955.1 Lentzea aerocolonigenes | reverse complement strand
CCTGCCGCTGGTCCTGCTGACCAACCCGAAGCTCTTCCCTGTCAGCCTCGGGCTCTTCCAGTGGAGCACGCGCCAGACCCAGTTCCCCCAGTACACCCCGCTGGTGATCACCGGGTCGCTGCTCGCGGTGCTGCCGCTGGTGGTGGCGTTCCTGGTGCTCAACCGGCAGTGGCGCAAGGGCCTCGCCGCGGGGAGCGTGAAGTGAGGCCCGAGGTCATGCTCGCGATGAGCCCGGACGTCGCCGACCTGCAGTTCGGCCCGCGCGAGCTGGAACGGCTGCGCAGGCTGGCGACGCTCGGGAACCCCTTGGTGGCGGCGGACTTCTCGTCCGCCGCCGTCCGTCGCCGGCTGGCCTCCGTGGAGGTGCTGATCACGTCGTGGGGTTGTCCGCCGATCACCGCTGACGTGCTGTCGGCCGCGCCACGGTTGCGCGCGGCCCTGCACGCGGCGGGCAGCGTGCGAGCGCACGTCGGTGACGAGGTGTTCGACCGCGACATCCTGGTCACGACGGCCGCGCACGTCAACGCCGAACCGGTCGCGCAGTACACCGTGGCGGCGATCCTCTGGGCGTTCAAGAAGGTGCCGTTCCTGGCCGCCGACGCCCGCCGGTTCCGCGAGGACTGGGGCTACCGCGACCGGCGCGGCGAACTGTCGGGCCTCGGTCGCACGATCGTGCTGGTCGGGTTCTCCCGCGTCGGCAGGCGGGTCGTGGAACTGTTGCGGCGGCTCCAGGTCGGCCGGTTGCTCGTGGTCGACCCGGTCGTGGACCCGTCGCTGGTGCGGGCGGCCGGTGCCGAGGTCGTCACGTTGGCTGAGGCACTCCCCCAGGCCGACGTGCTGACCCTGCACGCGCCCTCGTTGCCGGAGACCCGCCACCTGATCGGCGCGGCGGAGCTGGCCTCGCTGCCCCAGCACGCCACGCTGGTCAACACGGCACGAGGGTCCCTCGTGGACACCGCGGCGCTGGAAGAGGCTTGTGTGCATGGAGGTTTGCACGCCGTGCTGGACGTGACCGATCCCGAGCCGCTGCCCGCGTGGTCGCGGCTGTACGACCTGCCGAACGTGGTGATCACCCCGCACGTGGCGGGTTCGCTGGGTTCGGAGACCAGGCTGATGGCCGCTGCCGCGCTGGACGAGTTGGAGCGCTACGTCACCGGGCAGTCGCCGCTGGAACCGGTGACACGGCAGGGACTCGCGGTGCAGGCATGAGACTCCCGGCGGAGGACCGCCGCCTCTCGCCGCGCACGGGCTGGACCCGCGCGCACTGGGAGGCGGTGGCGGACCATCTGCTCGACGCTGTCAACCGGCACTGGTCACCGCGGTGCGCCCGGATCGACCTGCCCGGCGAGCCGAGCCGCTACGGCGTGGTCTCCGACGGGCTCGAGGGGTTCGCCCGCACGTTCCTGCTCGCCGGCTTCCGGGTCGCGGGCGGCGGCGATCCCGCGTTGCTGGAGCGGTACGCGTGGGGCCTGGCCGCGGGTACCGATCCGCACTCGCCGGAGGCCTGGCCGCGCCCGGACGTGCTGGGGCAGGCCAAGGTCGAGGCCGCGTCGATCGCGCTGGTCCTGCAGCTGACCAAACGGTGGTTGTGGGATCACCTCGACGACGGTGTGCGTGAAAGGGTCCTCGACTGGCTCGGCACCGTGGTCGGCCAGCCGTACCCGCCGATCAACTGGGTGTGGTTCCGGATCGTCGTCGAGTCGTTCCTGCGCGAGGCCGGCGGCAAGTGGTCGGCCGAGGATCTCGAGCAGGACCTGGCCGTGCACGCGTCGTTCCGGCGTCCCGGCGGATGGCTCAGCGATGGCGAGGAACGCGCGTTCGACCACTACACCGGCTGGGCGCTGCACCTGTACCCGTTGTTGTGGACGCACCTGTTCGACGTGCCGGACTCGCTGTGCTCGCAGGAAACCCGCCGCACGTGGGCCGACGACCTGAGCAGGTACCTGGAGGACGCGGTGGCGCTCACCGGCGCCGACGGGTCGCCGCTCATGCAGGGCCGCAGCCTCACCTACCGGTTCGCCGCCGCGGCACCGTTCTGGGTGGGCGCGCTCACCGGAGCGGCCGAGCCGGGACTGCTCCGGCGCGCGGCGTCCGGTGTGCTGCGGCATTTCGTCGACCACGGCGCGCTCGAACCGGACGGGGTGCTGACGCTGGGCTGGCACGGCAGCTGGCCACCGATCCGGCAGGCCTACTCCGGCCCCGGCTCGCCTTACTGGGCCGCCAAGGGGATGCTCGGCCTCGCACTGCCCGCCGACCATCCCGTGTGGACGGACGTGGAACGCCCGCTGCCGGTGGAGACGCACGACTTCACCCGCGTCATCGCCGCACCGGGCTGGCTGGTGTCTGGCCGCCGCGCCGACGGCATCGTCACCACCGTCAACCACGGCACCGACCACGCGCTGCCTGGCGACCAGCGCACGGACTCGCCGTTGTACGCGCGGCTGGGTTACTCCACCGCAACCATGCCGGACGCCACGGACAACTCGGTGGTGCTGCTCGACTCCTCAGGTGCGGCAAGCCACCGCGCGGGCTTCCGGACGTTGTTCGTCGAAACGCTTCCGGGCGACGTGGTGGCCGGCGCGTCGTACGGACCGGTGCGCTGGGTCGACACCAGCGCGGACCATTCCCCCGACCACGGTTCGGGCCGCGGCGGCGACATCGTCGAAGGGCCTCCCGTGCTGGTGCTCTCGGTCGTGCGCAGCGGTGTGGAGATCCGCTTCGTGCGGGTGGACGGCGACACGGATGCCCGGCTGCGGCTCTCCGGCTGGCCCGTCGCCGCCGACCTCAGGCCGCACGCCGAAACCGCGGCACGGCCGGAGGTCGTGGTCTCCGCCGAGCGCCTTCGGTCGTCGCTCTGCGCTCTGCGCGGATTCGACCAGGCCGGCGTCCACACCGGTACCGGCACATCCCCGCTGGGCAAGTACGTCGCGACCCCCTGGCTCGCCACGACCGGCCGCGTCACCCGCGGTGACGTGCTCGCCGCGGCCGTGCGCCTGGACCGGGGCCGCGGAGCCGCCGCCAACCCGTTGCTCACCGGGTGCGCCGACGAGATCGTGCTGCGGTGGAGCGACGGACTGGACACGAGGATCACCCTGCCAAATCCTTAGGAGGCACCCGATGGTCACCAGAAGGACAGTGCTGTCCGGCACGGCGGCCGCCATCGCGGCGACAGCGTTCGGCATCAAGGCGAGCGCGGACCAGACGATCGCGATCGACCCCACCACGAGCTACGGCACGTGGGAAGGCTGGGGCACGTCGCTCGCCTGGTGGGCCAACGTGTTCGGCGACCGGGACGACTTCGCCGATCTGTGGTTCACCACGAAGACCGTCACCTACAACGGAACCGCGCTGCCCGGGCTGGGCCTCAACATCGCCCGCTACAACCTCGGCGCGTGCAGCTGGAACGACGTCGACGGCGAACGCATGGTCGCCTCGCCGAACATCCCGCGGTTCAAGCAGATCGAGACCTTCTGGCAGGACTGGCGCGTCACCGACCCGAACTCGTGGCAGTGGGGCGCCGACGCGAAACAACGCGCGTCCGTCGTCAAAGCCACCCAGCGAGGCGCGATAACCGAGCTCTTCTCGAACTCGCCCGCGTGGTGGATGTGCGTCAACCACAACCCGTCCGGCGCCGCCAACGCGAACAGCAACAACCTGCAGTCGTGGAACAACCGAACCCACGCCGCCTACCTGGCCGAGGTGGCGAAGCAGTTCCGCGACCGCTTCGGCGTCTCGTTCCGCACGGTGGACCCGTTCAACGAGCCCGCCTCGAACTACTGGTCCGCCACCGGAAAGCAGGAGGGCTGTCACTTCGACCCGTCCCTGCAACGAACCGTGCTGCAGCACCTGCGCGAAGAGCTGAACAACCGCGGCCTGTCCGGAACCCGGATCTCGGCGTCCGACGAGACGAACTACGACGTGGCGCGCAGCACGTGGAACTCCTTCGACGCCACCACGAAGTCCGTCGTGAACCAGATCAACGTGCACGGCTACCAGGGTTCCAGCGGCCGTCGTGACCTCCTCTACGCCGACGCCAAGGCCGCAGGCAAGGTGCTGTGGAACTCCGAGACCGGCGAGAGGGACGGCACCGGCCTCTCACTGGCGACCAACCTGTGCCTCGACTGGCGCTGGCTGCACCCGACGGCGTGGTGTTACTGGCAGGTCATGGACCCGACCCCGGAGTGGGCGTTGATCGCCTACAACCCGGACACCCTGCAGGCAGGAGCCGTGCAGAAGAAGCTCTACGTGCTGGCGCAGTTCACCCGGCACATCAGGCCGGGCATGCGGATCATCTCGGCCTCCACCGGAAACGCCGCCGTGGCCTACGATCCCGCCGCCCGCAGGCTCGTGCTCGTGGCCGTGAACACCGCGACCTCGACGCAGACGATCACGTTCGACCTCAGCAGGTTCAGTGCGCTGCCCACCGGCCTGATCACGAGGTGGTCGACCTCGACGACCACCGGCAGCGACAAGTACGCGCAACGGACCGACGTCCGGCTGGACGGCAAGCTGCTGCGGGCCTCGTTCGCGGCGGGTCAGGTGCAGACGTTCCAGCTCGACGGGGTCTCAGCCTGACGTGGTGCTGATGCTGGCCACCAGGTTGATCGTGGTGGCCAGCACGCCGGTGCCGAACAGGTAGGACAGCAACGCGTGCTTCAGCACGGTCCGGCGGATGTCGCGCGTCGACAGCGAGGTGTCGGAGACCTGGAACGTCATGCCGATGCTGAACGCGACGTACGCGAAGTCCCCGTAGTCCGGCGGTTCGGGCTGGTTGAAGTCGATTCCGCCGTCCACGTCGAAGTAGTAGAGCCGGGCGTAGCGCAACGTGAAGATCGTGTGCACGACCATCCACGACAGCACCACGGACAGCACGCCGAGCCCCACGCGCAACAGTTCCGACGCACCGGTCGTCTGCGCGGCCCGAGCGAGCACGAAACCGACCGACACCAGGCTCGCGGTCGCCGCGAGCAGCAGCACGATCTCGGTCACGGTGCGCGTGGGATCGTTGCGCACGGCGTGCCGCGCGGTCTCCTCGGCGTCCATCGGCCAGATCAGCAGCCACACCCAGGTCAGGTAGACCAGCGTCGCCACGTCCCAGCCGACGAGCGGCCCGAACTCCGCGTGCCCGCTCAACGAGACCGCCAGCCCCGCGGCGGCACCGGCCGCGATCACCGTCGCGAACTTCGCCCTCGCCAGGACGAAGCCGTCGTCGGACGGCGGGCGGGTCGGAAGATCTTCCGGCATGAAGCTGGAAGGTACGACATGACACCCGCCGTCGCGACAGGACCCGCCCTATCGTCCGGCCACCGCCTCCGAGACGCCGAGGAAACCGTGATCGGTCCCCGGTGCGGCGCTGGTGAGGTCGAGGCGGAGGCGCTCACTGCTCAGCGGGGTGAACCCGATGCTCACGTCGTTCCCGCTCCACTGGACCTTCGCGTCGCGCACCGGTACGAACGCGCGACCGTTCCAGTACGACACCACGACGGAGGCCGGCAGAGCGTGTGACGTGTCGGCCAGGAACGTGGCCCGCACCGAACTGACCTCGCGATCGCCGGTCACCGGCAGCGAGACCCAGTCCATCGCGTGCGCCCGGCTCACCGCGGGCAGCAAGGCCGTGGCGCGTTTGAGGTAGTAGTTCGACCAGTACGTCGAAACGTTTCCGTCGAGCATCGCGGCCGGGATCGTCGTGCGGGTGCCCGAGTAGCTCGCATCAGCCGCCGGTGCCGCGGTCGGACGGGGCGCCGGGGCGGGAGCCACCACGGGCGGGAGGCCAGGCCGTCCACCGGTCGCCACCACCGTCGTGGCTGCTGTGCGCAGACCGTCGGCGCGCGCTGTGACCGTGATGACCGATGACTGTCCGGATCGGACCATCGCCAGGGCTTTGCCGTTGAACGCGGTGCGCGACCGAGCCTGGTAGTTCTCCGCGCTCTCCTGGCGGCCGTTGTCCAGCCCGGCCAGGCTGCCGCCGCGGACCTCGAATGAGATCAGGTCGTCCGCGTCCGGCACGACCACGCCCGCGCGGTCGACGACCTCGGCGGTGACGAACGTGAGCGACTTGCCGTCGGCTTTCGTCACCCGCCGGTCCGGAGTCATCCGCACTGCATATGGCTCCCCTGCGGTGCGCACCTCGTCCTTCGCGACCTCGACACCGTTCTTCTTCGCGACCGCCACGAGTCGTCCTGGCTGGAACGGCACCGACCATGTCAGGTGCAGCTTGCCCGCACTGCCGTTCGGGCTGGTGTAACTGCCGGGATACGGGCCGGTGGTGACGGTTTTGTCGTCGCCGGTCGCCTCCGTGGTCTCCAGGTACCTCGCGCCGCTCACCGTCGTCTTCGCGTCGAACTTCCGCTCCCCCAGCGACTTCCCGTTGAGGTAGAGCTCCACGGTGTCCGCGTTGCTGTACGCCCACACGGAAACCTGCTCGCCCGGCTTGTGGTCCGTCCAGTTCATCGGCAGCAGATGAACCATCGGCTCGCTGCTCCACTGGCTGCGGAACAGGTGGTAGAAGTCCTTGGCGAACCCGGCCGTGT
>NZ_JYJG01000107.1 GCF_000955955.1 Lentzea aerocolonigenes | reverse complement strand
GCTGTACGTCCACGTCTCCAGGTTGTTGTCGTAGGAGGACGTGTTCCGCTTGCCCGGGGTGTAGTTCTCCCCGGTGTTGAGCTGGTCGGGATCCTGGTAATAGCCGCGGGTCGAGGTGGAGGACGACGACTCACCCTCGAAGAAGAACTTGGTGGGGTAACGGGCGTGCAGGCCGTCGATCGAGGAGGCGTTGTTGTAGTTCACGCCCAGGCCGTCGAGCATCTGCAGGATCTGGTCCTGCGGCGAGCCGGGAGCGGGAACGGAGCGGTACCGGTCGGTGCCCATCACGATCGGGCGGGTGGTGTCGATGGCGCGCACCTCGTCGATGAGACGGCGGGCGATCGGCGGACCCGCGGCCGAGCTGGAGTCGGGGATCTCGTTGCCGATGGACCACATCACCACGGACGGCGAGTTCTTGGCCGCGTGCACCATCTCGCGGAGGTCGGCACCGCTGTTGACGTCGAAGAACCGGCCGTAGTCGTACTTCACCTTCTGCGTCCGCCAGGTGTCGAACGCCTCGACCAGCAGCAGGATGCCCATCTCCTCGCAGGCCCTGACGAACTCCGGCGAGGGCGGGTTGTGCGAGGTGCGGACAGCGTTCACGCCCATGCTCTTCATGATCCGCAGCTGGCGGACGATCGCGTCGGACGAGACCGCGGAGCCGAGCGCACCGAGGTCGTGGTGCAGGTTGACGCCCTTGAGCTTCATCTC
>NZ_JYJG01000106.1 GCF_000955955.1 Lentzea aerocolonigenes | reverse complement strand
GCCGTTGTCCGGGTCGAACGCGAAGTACCGGATGCCCGTACGGGTGCTGACGCTGTCGACGACCCTGCCGTGCACCCGGATCTCGGTGTCCACTGTGTACAGATCCGGTCGGTCCACCGACCACAGCAGCGGCTTGGCGATCCGGATGTCGGTGGCAGCACTGCTCGGCTCGGTGGTCAGTGCGGTGCGCGTCGCTCCTCGGCCGACGATCCGGCCGCGCGGATCCTTGACCGTCGACACGATCTCCGCCGGAGTGCTCGTGCCGCTGACGGCGGTGGTTGTCACTCGCATCGTGGCGTAACCGGACTTGACCGTGTTCGCCAGGTCGGGCGTCGTCACCTGCACGCCGTGCCGCGCGACGTGCGTGGGCTCGGTGACGATCAGCCGGACGTTCCGGTAGATGCCGCTGCCGGAGTACCACCGGCTGCTGGGCACCTGGTTGCGCACCTTCACCGCGAGGACGTTCGTTCCATCAGTGCGCGCGCCGAGGTCGTACGCGAATCCCGTGTAACCGTAGGGGTGGCGGCCGAGCAATACGCCGTTGAGATACACCTCGGAGTCCATGTAGACGCCGTCGAATTCGATCGACACTTTCTTGCCCGCCAATCGAGACGGCAGGGTGAACGCCTTTCGGTACCAGCCGAGACCACCGGGCAGAAAGCCTGTGCCGGCACCCGTGTGCGGACCTTCCACGGGGTCGAGGCCGATGCTCCAGTCGTGCGGCAGCCGCGTGTCCCGCCAGGCAGGATCGTGCTCACCGGGCTGCGGCGCGTCCTCACCGGTGGTGTTGACCAGCGCGAACTGCCATGAACCGGTGAAGTCGACGGCCCGCCCGACCGGCTGGACCTGCTCTGCCTGTGCCGTCTCCGCGACCACGCACAGACCGGCCGAGACCACGCAGCCGAGCACGAGCGCCCAGAATTTGTTCGACCATCGATTCGACCGTCGAATGAACAAACCCACCACCCCGTCGCGTTTTGCACGCCTGGAAACGCCATACTTGCCGCCTACAGGAAAGCGCTTACCTACCCCCTGCACAAGAGGTGAGAGAAGAGGAACGATGATTACGAGAGTGGCGAGCTCCGCCGCTTTGGCCGTGGCCGCGCTGGCAGGCACCGGCCTGGCCACCCCTGCGTTCGCGGCCACGCTGACGGTGGCGGCCGACGGCAGTGCCCAGTACCGCACCGTGCAGGCCGCGATCAACGCGGCGCCGGTGAACAGCTCGGCGCGCACCACGATCACGATCAAGGCGGGCACCTACCGCGAGGTGGTGCGGGTACCGGCGAACAAGACCGCGATCACGTTGCAGGGCCTGGGCTCCACGCCCGCGCAAACCGTGCTGGTGTTCAACAACAGCGCGACCACCCACGGCACGTTCAACAGCGCCAGCATGTTCGTCGACGGCCGCGACTTCGGCGCCACGAACCTCACGATCTCCAACGACTACGTCGAGAAGCCCTCCACCGTCGACCAGCAGGCAGTGGCACTGCACCTCAACGCCGACCGCGCCGTGTTCCGCAACGTCCGCCTGCTCGGCGACCAGGACACGTTGCTGGTCAACGAGAAGTCCCGCGCCTACATGGCCGACTCCTACGTGGAGGGCACCGTCGACTTCATCTTCGGGGGCGGCACGATGGTCTTCGAGCGCACCACCACGCACGAGAAGCGGACGGCCGGCGGCCCGATCACGGCCGCCAGCACCCCGGCCACCAGGAAGTACGGCCTGCTGTTCTACAAGTGCACGGTCACCAGCGCGGTGGCCGGCACCACCCAGCTGGGCAGGCCGTGGCGACCGGCGGGCCAGGTCCTGTTCCGCGAGTCCACGCTGACCGCCGCGATCCGCACCTCCCAGCCGTGGATCGACATGAGCGACAACAGCTGGCGCAACGCCCGGTTCTCCGAGTACCGCAACACCGGGCCGGGCGCCACGAAGAACTCCAACCGGCCGCAGCTGCCCGACTCGCAGGCAGGCGACCACACCCCGCAGAAGTACCTCGCGGGCACCGACGGCTGGAACCCGCGGTGAGGCGCGCGTTCCTGATCGGCCTGGTGACGGCTGCGCTCGCGGTCACGGCGGCGAGCGCTTCGGCGGCAGCTCCGGTCCAGGTCTTCGTCGCCGGAGACTCCACCGCCTCCACCTACGAGGCTTCACTGGCTCCCCGAACCGGCTGGGGTCAAGCGCTGCCGAGGTTCGTCACCTCCAACGCGGTCGTGGTGAACGAGGCCCTGTCCGGCGCGAGCTCCAAGAGCTTCGTCGACCTGGGCCGCCTCGACCGCATCCTGTCCCGGATCAAACGCGGCGACTACCTGCTCATCTCGTTCGGGCACAACGACGAGAAGAAGGAGGACCCGGCCCGCTACACCGAGCCGTCGACCACCTACAAGTCCTACCTCTCCCAGTACATCGACAAGAGCCGTGCCAAGGGGGCCAAACCGGTCCTGGTCACGCCCGTCGAACGGCGCCGCTTCACCAGCGCGGGCACCATCTCCCCGACCCACGGCGCGTACCCGGCGGCGATGCGTCAGCTCGCGGCCGCCAAGGGCGTACCGCTGGTCGACCTCACGGCGTCCAGCACGGCACTCTTCAACCGGGCAGGCGTCGAGGGCACGAAGAAGTACTTCCTGCACCTGAAAGCCGGGCAGAGTCCCAACTACCCCAACGGTGTGGAGGACAACACGCACTTCCAGACAGCGGGCGCGGTCGAGGTCGCCAGGCTCGTCGCCACCACACTGCGCGACCAGGGCGTACTGCCACCCGGCTCAATCCGGCGCGCTCAGCAACCGAAGTCGCGCAACAACCCCGCGTAGCGCTTCGGCGGCGGGGCGGCGAACTCGTCCCGCTTGCCCGTGCACAAGCCCAGTTCCACCAACGCCTGCACGGTCAGCACAGCGGCCTGGACGCCGTCGACCACGGGCACGCCGATGGCCGCAGAGATCGGTGCCGCCCAGTCCGTCATGCCCGCGCAGCCGAGCACCACCACGTCCGCGCCGTCCTCCTCGACGGCGCGGGCACAGGCGTCCACAACCACGTCCAACGCACCGGAATCGAGTTCCAGCACCGGGATCTCGCAGGCGTGGACGCCCAGGCACAGCCCGCGCATCCCGTAGCGCTCGGCGAGATCCCACGCCCGGCCGCGCGTGCGGGACAGGGTCGTCACCACGGTGAAACCCCGTCCCAGATACGCGGCCGTGCGCATGGCTGCCTCCGCGATACCCACGACCGGACCCCGCGCCAGCTCCCGTGCTGCGTCGAGGCCGGGGTCGCCGAAGCACGCGACGACATAACCGTCCACACCGGACTCTTCTCCCGCGGCGATCTCCGCCAGCAGCCCCGGCACGCTCAGCGCCTCGTCGTAGTGGCTCTCGATCGACGCCGGCCCCATCGCCGGGCTGACCGCGTACACCGAGGTGTCCGGGCCCGCCACGGCTTTGGCCGACCGCTCCACCAGCGCGGTCATCTCCAGGCTGGTGTTGGGGTTGACGACCTTGATGATCACCGAGCACTCCTGGACACGAGCGCGTACACCACCAGACCCACCGCCATGCCGATGAACCAGGTGTACTGCGCGGCACCGGCCAGCGCGGGCACCAGGACCGGGAGCACCGCGACGAGCGCGCCCAGAGCCGTGGCGGCGATGGCCTTGGGGTTGTAGCCCTTGCGGTAGTGGTAGCGGCCCTGCGGCGACATGGTGAACAGGTCATCCACCACCACCTTCTGCTTGCGCACCAGGTAGTAGTCGGCGATGAGCACGCCGAACAGCGGGCCGATGAACGCGCCGAGGACCTCCAGCGTGTAGTGGATGACCTCCGGGCTGTTGTAGAGGTTCCACGGCGTGATCAGCACCGAGCCGACGGCCGCGATCATGCCTCCCGCACGCCAGCTGATCCGCTGCGGACTGACGTTGGAGAAGTCGAACGCGGGCGAGATGAAGTTCGCGACGATGTTGATCCCGATGGTCGCGACGGTGAACGTCAACGCCCCCAGCACGATCGCGAACGTGCTGTCGACGCGCGCAACCGTTTCGACGGGGTCCGTGATGAGCTCACCGAACACCGGCAGGGTCAGCGACGTCGTCACGACCACCAGCACCGAGAACACCAGGAAGTTCACCGGCAGGCCGAGCACGTTGCCGCGCTTCACCGCGGCGAACGAGCGGCCGTAGCGGGAGAAGTCGCCGAAGTTCAGCATCGGCCCGGAGAAGTACGAGACCACCAGGGCGACAGCGCCGAGCATGACCGGGATCGAGGCGAGGCCGGTGTGGCGGACCTCGCCGAGGCTCAGGTCGATCGCGCCCCAGCCGGCCCGGTAGATCAGGTAACCGGTGAGCAGGAACATCACCACGTACACGGCGGGGCCGCAGAAGTCGATGAACCGCCGGATCGTCTCCATGCCGGTCCAGAACACCGCCGCCTGCACCATCCACAGCAACGCGAACGAGCACCAGCCGAGCAACGGCAGCCCGAGGAACCCGTACCGCTGCACGTCCGCGTACGGCATCAACGCCGGGAAGAGCTTGAGCAGCACCACGTTCAGCGCCGCCGACGCGAGGTAGGTCTGGATCCCGTACCAGGCCACGGCGATGAGCCCGCGGATGATCGCCGGGACGTTCGCGCCCAGCACGCCGAACGACGCCCGGCAGATCACCGGGTACGGCACCCCGGTCACCTGGCTCGGTTTCGCGACCAGGTTGCAGAACACCTGCACGACGCCGATGCCGACGAGCAGCGCCAGCAGCACCTGCCAGCTGGACAGGCCCAGCATGAACAGGCTGCCCGCGGTGACGTACCCGCCGACACTGTGCACATCGGACATCCAGAACGCGAAGATGTTGTACGAGCCCCAGGTCTGCTTCTTCAGCGGCGCCAGGTCCTCGTTCGTGAGACGTGGGTCGTACTGGGGTTTCGTGCTGGTCTCCGGGCGGGAGACAGTATCGGTCATCGCCAACTCCTCGTGACCCTCTGATGTGGTGCGAGCAGCCTGGTCCCGGCGTGTTACGCGCCAATGACGCGAACCGTATATCTTCTCGCCGCTCAGTCGGTGTCGACGAACAACCCTGTGTGACGAGGCAACGCGGCGAGTGACGCCCGCAGCCTGTCGTGGTGCGCCCGTGCTGCCGCGACCAGCCGTTCCTCATCTCGTGCCAGGAACGCGGCGAGCATCTCGGCGTGGTCGTGGTGCATCACGGCTTTCACGCCGTCGGACAGGTGGGCCATGGGCTGGACCGGTTCCGTCGTGTTCCACGCCGACTCCAGCATGGCCAGCAGCCGGTGCATCCCGCACGGCCGGACCAGCGCGAGGTGGAACCGCCTGCTGTCGCGGTGATACCCGCGCACGTCGTGAGCCTTGATGGCCTGCCCCAACGCCTCGTGCGTGGCCGTGGCCTCGATGTCGTCCTGCTGAGTGGCTTTCGCGACCGCCGCGGTCAGTGCCGCGACCTCCAGCACTTCCCTGACCACGTACAGCTCGTGCAGCTCACGGGTCGTCAGCTTGGCGACCCGGTAGCCGAAGTTCAGCTGGTGCTCGACCAGACCCTCGCCGATCAGCGTCTTGAGCGCCTCGCGCACGGGAATGCGGCTGACCCCGAACACCTGCGCGACCTCGTCGAGCGGGATCGCGGTGCCGGGTGGCACGCCGCCGTCGAGCAGGCACCGGCGCAGCTCCTCCAGGATCGCGGCCTGCGAGCCGCCCTGCTGGTCGCTGACCAGCAGGGCGATCAACGCAGAACGTTTCCGCGGGCCTGCCATCCCGGCAGCCTATGCCACTAGCGGGCCGTGCAGCTCACCTCGGGAACCGGGTTGGAGCCGTTCCACGAGCCGATGAAGCCGAACGTCGTGCTCGCACCCGCCGCGAGGTTGCCGTTGTAGCCCGCGTTCACCGCGGTCACGTTCGCCCCGCCGCCGGTGACGGTCGCGCTCCAGGCCTGGCTGATGCTCTGGCCGTTGGCGAAGGTCCACGTGACGGTCCAGCCGGCGATGGCCGCACTGCCCGCGGTGACGCGCACCTCGCCCTGGAAGCCGCCCTGCCACTGACCAGCGATGGAGTAGGCAGCTGTGCAGCCCTTTCCAGGAGGTGGCGTGGTCGTCGTGGTCGTCGTGGTGGTCGTGGTCGGGCCGCCGCCGTAGATGGACGCCTCCTTCGCGGTCGCCTTGGTGCCGTTGGCCCCGTTGAAGATCCGCTCGCCCCACGACGTGAGGCGGCTGGGGTCGAAGTCGAGGACCATGTCCAGGATCGGGTCGGAGTTGCCGCTCCACGACCAGGCGAGCCAGCCCAGGCCGCGGCGCTGGGTCTCGGCCAGGATCGTCTCGTGGTCGACCTCGTCGCTGTTGAACTTCCAGCCGAACTCGCCGACCACCAGCGGCAGCCCCTTGGCCTGGAACGCGTCGAGGTACGCGGTGATCGTCGAGGGGTCCTTGTAGACGCTGTACATGTGGACGGAGAACACCGTGTTGTGCTGCACGTCGGCGTCCCAGACGGTCTGGGCGTTGTCGCGCATGACGTTCTGCCAGTCCTGGCCCCAGTTCGGCGCGTCGACCATGAGCAGGTGCTGGAAACCGTTGGAGCGCAGCTTCTTGACCGCGTTGGCGGTGGCGGTGGTCCACTGGCCCGGGTTGGTGTTGCCGATCGGTTCGTTGCCGATGTTGATGACGATGTGGTCCTCCTGGCCGACCAGGTTGTTCTTCTGGCCGATCCAGTAGTTCGCGGCCTCGTCCAGCGACGCCGCGGCGCCTTCCTCGCCGTAGCCGGTGGTGTCGTGCACCTCCAGCACGCAGATCAGCTTGTTGTGCTTGCAGAGGTCGATCACGTCTCGCACGTCGTTCGAGGGTCCCCACCGCTTGCCGGTGCCCAGCACCACCCGCACCGTGTTGGCGCCGTACGCCTTGATGTCGGCGAACGCCCTGGTCTGCGTGGGAGCCCAGACGTGGTGATGGCTCACACCGCGCATGACGAACTTCTGGCCGTTGCCTTCGACGATGTCACGGCCGCTGATGTGCAACCCCACCGCGGCAGGGGCCGGAGCGGCCTGCGACACCAGCGCCGACGCGGCCACCGCCACCGCGGCAACGGTCAGCGCAAGGTAGTTCCGTCTCATCGGGAGATCTCCTAACCTTCAATCATGCCATTGCGGAAAGCGCTCTCCGTGTTCCTGGCCCTGCAGCTCGCGACGGCCACCTCGCCCGCCCTCGCCGACCACTCCCCTTCCTGCTCTCGCGCGGACCTGCTGTTCTGCGAGGACTTCCAGTCGCTGCCACCCGGTGGCGCCACCAGTCTCAAATGGGGCGTCGACACCAGCCACGGCACCCTCACCGTGGAGAAAGCCCCACGCGGCCAACGGGTTCTGCGCGTGCACACCGAACGCAACGGCCGGGCGTTCCTCCGGGTCGAGGACTTCTCGGCGCCGGGCAACAGCTTCTACGGCCGGGTGCGGCTGAAGGTCGACGCGTTCCCGCGCAAGCCGGACTGGGCCCACTACACCCTGATCGAGGCCACCGGCCAGGGTCCGGAGATCGTGCGGCCGCTGGGTGGCCAGTACGTGCCCACCACGGGCAAGGCGTTGTGGGGTGTCGGCGCCGACGGCGGGCCGACCGGCGACTGGACGAACTGGCGCGAGTCGGCACCGTCCCGTGAGGACGTGTGGCAGTGCGTCGAGTGGCGGATGGACGCCGCCGACAACCGGATCGAAATCTGGTTCGACGGCGTCCCGCAGCCCGATCTAACCGTTTCGACGCGCAGCCACGGCGGCAACCCGGTGGACTTCGTGTTCCCGCGCTTCGACACCGTCAAGTTCGGCTGGCAGCTCTACCAGCCGAACGACGGCGCGTACGACCTCTGGATGGACGACATCGCGTTGGCCGGCAAGCGGATCGGTTGCTGACACCTTCACCCGCAGGCCACCCCGTTCAGCGTCGGTGATCCGAACGGCGGGGTACCGCCACCATAGGTCGCGTTGTAACCGATGGTGGCGGTCCCGCCGGTGCCGAGCGAGCCGTTCCAGGCCGCGTTGGCGACCTCGATCACGTCACCCTTGTCCGCCCACGTGCCGCTCCATCCCTGGGTGAGCGTCACGCCGGGCGCGGAGAACGCGAACTTCCAGCCGTTGATCGGCGCCGCGCGGTTCTCGAGCACGATCTCCCCGCTGTAGCCGCCCGACCAGGTGCTCGTCACCTTGTGCGTGGCCTTGCATCCGCCCTGCGCCGGCGGAGTCGTGGTGGTCGTGGCCGTGGTGGTCGTGGTTGCCGGCGGCCTGGCCGCGATGGCCAGGTCGTACGCCCGCTGCGGCACGAACTGACCCGCCCCTGCGATGCAGCCGTCCGCCTCGCCCGGCAGCTTCACCCAGAGGAACGCGGCGATCTGCCCGTCGCCGGTCTGGTCGGTGCTCGGTGTGCCGATCGCCCGCCCGGCCGGGTCGCACCACTCGCTGCCCAGCGGACCGTTGCCGTTGCGGCTGGTGTCGATCACCGCGCGCAACCGGGAGTCGCCCACGTTGTTCAGCACCGCCTTGGCGAACGCCACCTCGTCGGCCGACGAGCGGTAGTTGGACACGTTGGTGGAGATGCCGTCCGCGCTGTTCGAGATGTCCGCCGCCCGCAACCGGGCCGCCGCTTCAGCCGGCGCGAGCCACGCCGAGTGCCCGATGTCGAAGTAGACCTTGGCCTGCCCCGAACCGGCCTTGAGCCGCTTGCCCGCATAGGCGATGGACGCCTTGGTCTCACTCTGCTGACCGGCGTTCTGGCAGTTCGTCATCAACGGCAGCACGTCCGGCTCGAGCACGATCGCCGCCGGCCGTCCCGCCAGTCCCGCCGCCACCTGGTCGACCCACGCCCGATACGCGCTGTGGCTGGGCGCGCCGCCGCCGCTCGCCCCGCCGCAGTCCCGGTTCGGGATGTTGTAGACCACCAGGATCGGCACCTTGCCCGCGGCCGCCGCGGCACCCACGAACGCGTCCACCTCGCCGCGCACGGTGCCGGTGTTGGTGGTGGTGAACCACCTCGCCTGCGGCACGTTCGCGATCCGGTCGCGGATCACCGCTGTGCGCGAGTCGCCGGGGTTCTGCGCGACCCACTTCGCCGCGCTGGTGTTCGGGTCGACGTAGAACGGCGACGCGGCCGCCTGCGCGCTGCCCAGTGCCACGACGCCGCCCGCGACCAGCGCGGCCGCCGCAGTGCCGGCAGCAAGTGCTCCGTTGCGCATACCGCCTCCTCATTTCTGGGAGCGCTCCCAGACTGGCGGCTGACTCTATTCGGAGCAGGCGGCTCGCGAAAGGGCCTGTCGAAGCCGTTCGACGAGCCGGCGAGCCGGAAGCGCGGATGGCGACCAGGTGAACAGCGCGCGAACTCGATCATCGCGAGCTTGCCGCGCTCCTGAGTGGACGTAGCCTGGCGACGGGCTGCCCAGACGATTCGAGGTGCGATGTTTCCTTTCGCCAGAACGGTTTTCGCCGGTGTCGCCACGTTCGGCATCGCCATCGCGGTGGCCCAGCCGGCCAGCGCGGCGACCTACTACAACTTGGTGAACTACAACAGCGTCAAGTGCATGTCCGTCGAGGGCGGTGGCAGCACGGCCAACGGCGCGAACGTCATCCAGTGGAGCTGCAACGACGGTGGCGAGCAGCTCTGGTACTGGTCGGGCAGCGCGCTCAAGAACCGCAAGAGCGGCAAGTGCCTCTCGGTCTCGGGCGGTGGCAGCACGGCCAACGGCGCCGAGATCGTCCAGTGGAGCTGCAACGGCGGATCCGAGCAGTCGTGGGACGCGAGCAACGGCTACCTGGTCAACGCGAAGAGCGGCAAGGTCGCCTCGGTCTCCGGCGGCGGCAGCACCGCCAACGGCGCCAAGATCGTCCAGTGGAGCGCCAACGGCGGCGCCGAGCAGGGCTGGGAGTTCAAGGCCCGCTTCATCGACGCCTGATCCGGCATTGCGGCACAAGCAGAACTGGGGATTTCGCATGTCCTTGAACGCTGTCAAGAAGATCGGCGCCGTGCTCGCCGCGGCGGTCGGCATCAGCCTGCTCGCCGTCACACCCGCCTCGGCCGCCCAGCAGTGCTCCGGCCTGGACGGTCCTGCCGGTGGTTCGGTGCGGCTCTGCAAGTCGTGGAACTGGGACGGCAACGACTACGACGGCAAGTGGTGGACCGAGGGTCCTTCCGACCTGCCGACGCAGACGTACCTGCAGCGCCGTGAGGACGGCGTCGTGAAGAACTCGGCGTACTCCGGTTCCTACAACGACGTCTCGAAGATCGCCTTCCGCCTGTGCGACCGCCTCCAGGGAGGCTGCACCGGCTGGTGGTGACCGTCACCGCACGGCGAACTGCACGTTCGTCGGCTGGGTCACGTTCGGCTTGACCGGCAAGGGGTTCACGACGAGGCGCTCACCGTAGATGTCGGTGAGCGCCATCGCCCCACCGCAACCGGCGCCGTTCTCGGACAGGAAGTAGTTGTACTCCTTGCGCGGCAGCTCCTTCCACTGCCCGCCGGCCTGGACCTCCAGCCGTGCCAGCGGGTTGCGGTGGTCGATGGCCTGGATTCCGCACCAGTACTGCGACGAGCCGGTCTTGTAGCGCACGGAGATCTTCTTCTCCAGCGGCGGGCTGACGAGCGTCCACGTCACCGGGATCTCCCCCGCCTGCGGGTTGGCCAGCTGCGCGAACGCTTCCCGGCTCAGGTCCAGTTGCCCGACCCGGCACGGCGCCGGGCAGAGGTTCGTGACGCGCACGGTGATGCTCTTGCCGTTGGCCGCCTTCACCATGATGTAGGCACCGCATGCCTTGGAGTCCTCGTAGTCGGACCAGTTCATCGCGACCGTCAACGGGTCCGGGCCTGGGTCGTACGAGCAGGCGCCGCCGCCGTCGGACGCGTAGAACGTCGCCGGGCCGGTGCGAGTGGCACCGGGCTTGATCTTGCCGGCCAACGCGGTCTCGGCCGCGACGGGCGTCGGCCGGGCTGAGGAGGCCGGCGGTGAGGATGACGTCACCGGCGGGTCGGGCGTTGGTGACGGCGCCGTGATCGTGGCGGAAGCAGTGGTGACCGGGGTGGCGACAGCGACCGCACGACCTGAAACGCTCGCGTTGCCCTGTACTGCGATTCCCGCTGTCACCATCAGGAGCGCGGCCGCCACCAGCACCGCGAGACGACCTCGTGTCACCAGATCTGCCCCAATTTCGCGATGTAGTCGTTGAGCAGCCCGGAGATCAGCCGGTGGTCGTGCTGCGAGAAGTGCCAGTCACAGCCCAGCCGGTCGAGCGCCGGGTCAGCGTAGTTCCAGTAGCGGACTTTGGCGTCGCCGTGCTCCTGCACGACCTGCCTGGCCGCGTCGGCGAACGTGCCGGAGGCCTCGGGGACGCCCACGACGATCGTGGCGCCGGAGCCGTAGCGGGCCCTCAGCTTGTCCAGGAAACCGTGGTAGGCAGACTTGTACGCGGCGACCAGGCTCTGCGTGTTCGGCCACTGCTCGCCGGGCTTGAGCGCGGTGGAGAAGTCGTTGGTGCCGAGGCCCACCACGACCAGTTGCGGACGCCACGTGCCGGGG
>NZ_JYJG01000105.1 GCF_000955955.1 Lentzea aerocolonigenes | reverse complement strand
CCGCCGTAGTTGCGCACCATGCCACGGCCGGAGAACGCGTTGATCTGGTAGTCGGCGTTGAGCGCACGCGAGGTGAGCGCGCCGAAGCTGAGGTCTGCGTTGGTGTTGCGGTCGACGCCGCCGTTGGTGGAGCAGTCGCGGGTCGTGGACATGTTGCCGTAGCCCGCGGTCAGCGAGTCGCCGATGAACTCGATCTGCCGGGTCCGGGCGACGGGCTTGCTCAGCACCGCGCCACCGGACCCGGCCACGAAGCCGACGAACTCGCCGACCGCCCAGGGGCTCTCGGAGCGCTTGGCCAGCCGGACGCGGTGCTCGGCGTTGCTCAGGTTGCGCACCCAGTAGGTGGTGCGGCCCGGTTTGGTGAGCGTCGAAACGGTTCGACCGTCGATCTGCACGTCGTAGTAGTTCGTCGAATCGTTTAGTGAGATGCCGACGCTCGTACCGCGGAACCTGCCCTCGAAGTAGACGCCGGGCCAGGTGTACTGGACCTGTTTGGTCACCCGGCCCGCGGTGTGCGCCTGGTCCAGGGCACCTGGCGCGGACACCGCCGCGGAGCCACCGCTGAGCGTGACGAGAGCGGCGACCAGGACAGCTGCTGCGGTTACCCGGCTCATGCGATCGCTCCCGTCACAGTGCTGCCCGACTTGGTCACGTAGTAGGTCACCTTCGTACCGCTCCAGTAGTGGAACGTGAGCGTGACCCGTGCATTGTCCCTGACGGCGCTGAAGAACTCCGCCCTCAGCAGGGTCGCACCGCTCGAATAGTCAGGCGCGAACGTCCGGTCGAACTCCTTGAACGACGTCCAGTCCTGCGGTCCGGCGTTGGCGCCGTCGTCGTACTTCGCCTCCATCGTGGCGAGCTGGTCGCCGCGGAACGTCGTCGGGATCGCGAACGATGTCGTTGTCCCGCTGGAGTTCGACAGCACCGGGGTGTCGTAGGTGAGCACGTAGAACTTCCACGGCACGCCTCGCGAGAAACGCGCTGTCAGCACCGCGTTCGTGCCGTACTCGCGCGATCCGCTCAGCCTCGTCACGGTCCCCGCGGTGAGCGTGAGCTCGTTCCCGTCGACCGCGTAGTCCCGGCCGCGCACCAACGCCTTGTCGCCGTGCCACAGCCCGAGGAACGACGTCCCGTTGAGGTTCAGGTTGATCGTCTTGGCGGTGATGGCACTGGACCGGGCGCTGAAGATCTGGTCGCTGTACGCGGACCCGGAGCGGGTCGTCCAGCTCGATCTGATCTGCGCGAAGAGCTCGGGATCCTGCCACTGGAACGACGTGCGGCCGAAGTGCTGGCCGTTGTCCCACAGCATCGTGGTGATCTTCTTGGCGCGGGCGTGGTAACCGAGGTGCTCGAAGAACTTCAGCTTCTCGCCCTGCTCGATGGTGCCCGTGTGGCGGTCGAAGCCGAGCAGGCCGTACTCGCCGAGG
>NZ_JYJG01000104.1 GCF_000955955.1 Lentzea aerocolonigenes | reverse complement strand
GGCCGTACTCGCCGAGGATCACCGGCACGCCCTTGGCCACGAACGCGTTGTACACGCGGTCGAAATAGCCGGTGAGATCGTTCTGCGCGGTAGTGTCGAAACGTGTGCCACCCGCGATGTTCACACTGAACGGCCAGTAGCCGTAGTAGTGCACGGTCGCGGCCAGGTTGGGGTCGTTGAAGCTCCGCATCTGGGTGGCGAGCGCGTCGACCAGCGGCTGGTCGGCCGACGTGTGCAGGGTCGGCAACACGAGCAGCCGGGTGGCGTTGCGTCCGCCGGACCGCCGCACGATGTCGCGGAACGACGCGTTGAGCTCGTTGAGCAGCTGGATTTCCTGCGCCTGACCGGAGCTGCCGGCGAACTGCGGCTCGTTCACGCTCTCCAGCGTCAGCTTCGGACCGAAGTCGCGGAACGCGGCGGACAGCTGCGTCCAGACCGAATTGAAGCGGTTCAACACACCCGTGCGGTCGGCGGGCATGGCGTTGATCCACTGCCACGAGTCGTGGTGGATGTTGACCAGCACGTAGAGGTTGCGGTCCATCGCCCAGCGCGCGACCTCCGTGACGCGGGCGAGGTACGCGGGCTCGACGGTGTTGTCCGGCGCCAGGTGCGCGCTCCAGGTGACGGGCAGCCGGATGCTCTTGAAGCCCTGCGCCTTCACGTTGTCCAGCAACGCCTCCGTGATGCGCGGGTTGCCCCACGACGTCTCGTCGGAGCCGGTCGAGTCGAGTGTGTTGCCGAGGTTCCACCCCGGTTGCATCGCCGCGACCTGGTCCATCGCACTGCGGGCCTGGACGTCCGCCGAGGCGGCCGGTGCGAGGCCCGCAGTGAGAAGGAAACCGACGAGCCCGGCGACCAGTAATCGCGACATGTGCCGAAAGCTGGCACGGCGCCTTGAGGTCGTCAAGACGCCCTGCCGAAATCGATGCGCTTCGACGAATTCGACCCACCGAATCGTCGAATCGCGTCGGGACAATTCACTCCTTGCACTTCTTGCCGGTGTTCACGCAGTTGACGAGCCTGTCCATGATCTG
>NZ_JYJG01000103.1 GCF_000955955.1 Lentzea aerocolonigenes | reverse complement strand
CTCCTTGCACTTCTTGCCGGTGTTCACGCAGTTGACGAGCCTGTCCATGATCTGCTGCGACATCACGTTGGCGAAGTCGTCGTGGTCGGAGAACGGGTTGTGCGCCTCCTCCGGGAACGAGTCCACCTTGTACTGACCCTTCTGCTGGATGTCCCTGGGGATGTTGTAGGTCAGGGAGATCCGCAGCTGCGGCACGGCCTTGAAGCCCTTCGGGCACTTGCCGGAGTTCTTGTCCGGGAAGACGATGTGCTCGCGGTGCTTCGCGGAGTCGATGTTCTTGCCGTCCCAGCAGCTCGGGAAGTCGTGGATGCGCTTGACCTTCGAGCCCTGCGGGCAGATCGGGTACTTGTTGATCTGCACCTTGTCCTCGAAGCCGGTGCAGGTCCACGAGTCCTTGGCGTTCTTGTTGCCGTTGGCCGTGACCTTGGCGTCGCCGTACAGGATGCGGAGGAACTTCGGCATCGCGACGACCTTGCCGACCGGCGAGCCGCGGAACTGCAGCTCGGCGACCTCGGGACGCTGGATCTCGCCGTCGTTGCCCTCCAGCTCGTTCTCGTTGG
>NZ_JYJG01000113.1 GCF_000955955.1 Lentzea aerocolonigenes | reverse complement strand
CCGACCGCGGCCATGGACGGCTTCCTCAACGTGTGACAGGAGAATTTCGTGTCTCTCAAGCGCCTCGCGCTCCTCACGGCCGGTCTCAGCGCGGTCGTGCTGGCGCCGATCCCCGCTGCGGCCGCACTGCCACCGCAGTGCTCCGGCACCGCGCCGATCAAGTGCAGCTTCAACGTCGCGCCCGGCAACTACGACGTGACGGTGGAACTGGGCAGCACCACCAAGGCGGCCAACACCTCCATGTCGGTGGAGGCCCGCAGGCAGGTCCTCAACGCCGTGTCCACCACCTCGGGCCAGGTCGTCAAGACGAAGGCCACGGTCAACGTCCGCAACCCGGAGGGGCAACCCACCGGCCAGGGCGGCAACGGCACGCCCGGTCTGCAGATCACGTTCGGCGGCAGCGCTCCGGCGATCGGCACGCTGACCGTCACCCCGGCGCAGGCTCCGCTGGCGGTCTACCTGGCCGGTGACTCGACGGTGTGCGACCAGCCGACGGCGCCCTACACCGGCTGGGGCCAGTACCTGCCGGCTCGGGTGAGGGAAGGCGCCGTGATCGCGAACTACGGCGACTCCGGTGAGAGCTCTGGCAGCTTCCTGTCGAACAGCGCGCTGTTCCCGCGGATGAAGCCGCTGATCAGGAGCAAGGACCTGGTGTTCATCCAGTTAGGACACAACGACAAGACCACCAGCGCTGGTGCATTCCGGGACAACCTCACCCGGCTGGTCAACGGTGTCCGGGAACGCGGCGGTGTCCCGGTGCTGATGACCCCGCCGGTGCGCAGGTTGTTCAGCGGCACCAAGCTCAACAACACCGCGTTGCACATCAACAGCGTCGGCGCGGACCTGCCCGCCGTCATCCGGGCGCTCGGGCGCAGCGCGAACGTGCCGGTGATCGACCTGACCG
>NZ_JYJG01000112.1 GCF_000955955.1 Lentzea aerocolonigenes | reverse complement strand
GTCGAGTCGCTCGGACCGTCGGCGTCCCAGGCGCTGTACCTGACCCGGGAGGCAGGCGACAACACCCACTTCTCCGCGCACGGCGCCGCGGAGATGGCTGGACTCGTCGTGCAAGGCGTGCGTGAGCTGAACCTGCCCCTGGCCGGCTACCTGCGCTGAGTGCCTCCAGCCGCCGGCCCCGGCGTGGCGGCGCCGGGGCCGGTTTCCACACCTTTTCCAGGAAAGAGGCGCCATGCCACGACTACCTGCGGTCGCCCTGCTGGTGACCGCGCTTCTCGCTGTACCCCTCACCGCGTCGGCCGCGCCGGCGACGGTGACCAACGGAACCCAGTTCACCGACACGTCCGGCAACGTCGTGCACGCCCACGGCGGCGGCATGCTCAAGGTCGGCGCGTACTACTACTGGTTCGGCGAGAACCGCAACGCCGACAACACCTTCAAGGCGGTGTCGGTCTACCGGTCGGCGGATCTGAAGACGTGGGAGTTCCGCAACAACGTCCTCACCCCCTCGTCGGCCGCCGAGCTCGGCCGGGCGAACATCGAACGGCCGAAGGTCGTCTACAACAGCTCCACCGGGCAGTTCGTGATGTGGATGCACAAGGAGAACGGCAAGGACTACTCCGAGGCCCGCGCCGCCGTCGCCACGTCATCCACAGTGGACGGCAAGTACACCTGGCGTGGCAGCTTCCGGCCGCTCGGGCAGCACATGTCCCGCGACATCACGTTGTTCAAGGACGACGACGGGACCGCCTACATGGTCTCGGCCGCCCGCGAGAACGCCGACCTGAACCTGTACCGGCTCACCGCCGACTACACCGGGGTCAGCACGCTGGTGCGGACGCTGTGGCGAGGCTCGTCGCGCGAGGCTCCCGCCGTCTTCAAACGGAACGGCGTCTACTTCATGGTCACCTCCGGCGCCACCTACTGGAACCCCAACCAGCAGAAGTACGCGACCGCGACCAGCATGACCGGGACGTGGAGCGGGCTCGCGAACGTCGGCGACTCCACCGGCTACCGCAGCCAGACCGCGTACGTGGTACCGGTGCAGGGCACGCAGACCACGTCGTACCTCTACCTCGGCGATCGCTGGGCAGGTGCGTGGAACCGCCCGGTCAACGAGTCGCAGTACGTGTGGCTGCCGCTCAAGTTCCCGACGCCCAGAACCGTCACCATGTCCTGGTCCCAGCGGATCAGCGTCGACACCACCACCGGGGTCGTGCAGGGCCTGTAGCGAACCGGCCCTGGGGTCACCAGGGCCGGTTCCACGTCTCAGCCGGTCGTGCAGGTGTTGCCGTTGAGGGTGAACGAGGCCGGCGCCGGGTTCGAGCCGTTGTACGAGCCGTTGAAGCCGATGCTCGCCGACCCGTTCGGTGCCAGCGTCCGGTTCCAGGTCAGGTTGGCGGCCGTCACGTTCGCACCGGACTGGGCGAACGTGGCGCCCCAGCCGGGCAACGTGACCTGCTGACCGCCTGCATAGCTGAAGGCCAGCGTCCATCCGTCGACCGCGCTCGTGCCCGTGTTGGTGACGGTCACGCTGGCGGTGAACCCGTTGCCACCGCCCCAGTTCTGCGCGGAGTAACCGACCTTGCAGGTGCTCGGGCCGCCGCCACCGCTCGTCGTGGCCGTCACGATGCCCGAGAACGCCGACACGTTGCCCGCGGCGTCCTTCGCCCGCACCTGGTACCGATAAGCCGTCGACGGGCTCAGCCCGCTGTCCGTGAAGGACGCCGAGGCCGGCGAACCCACCAGCGCGAACGAACCACTGCCCAGCGCGCGGAACACGTCATACCCGGTGACACCGACGTTGTCCGTCGACGCCGCCCAGTTCAGCGTGAGACCCGTGGACGTCACACCCGAGGCGGCCGGAGTGCCCGGAGTGGACGGAGGCAGGGTGTCGCCGCCACCACCGCCTCCGAAGATCGTGGCCTCCTTCGAGGTCTGCCGAACACCGTTGGCGCCGTTGAGGAACCGCTCGCCCCACGGGGTCAGGCTCGCCGGGTTGAACGAGTTGGTCATGTCGAGGTAACCGACGTCGCTGCTGTTGCCGCTCCACGACCAGCCGAGGTAGCCCAGACCGCGGAGCTGCGCCTGAGCCATGATCGTGTCCTCGTCCGGGTCACCGTCGGAGTGGTTGTTCCCGAACTCGCCCACCACCAGCGGCAGGCCTGCGGTCTGGAAGGCGTCGAAGTACGCGTTCACCTTGGCCGCGGTGTTGTAGACGCCGTACATGTGGATGGAGAACACGGTGTTGCGCTGCGGATCGGCGGTCAGCACCGCGGCCGCGTTGTCGCGCATGATGTTGCCCCAGTCCTGGCCCCACATCGGCGCGTCGGCCATGATCAGGTGCTGCAGGCCGGCACCGCGCATCCGGCTGATCGCGCCGCTCGTGGCGCTCGCCCAGGTGGCGCTGACCGTGGCGTTGTTGCCGAACGGTTCGTTGCCCAGGTTGATGATGACGTAGTTCTCCTGGCCCTTGAGCGCATTGGCGACCCCGACCCAGTACGTCGCCGCCTGGTCCAGCGTCGCGGCGCCGCTCTGTTCGCCGTATCCCGTGGTGTCGTGGACTTCCAGCACGCAGATCATCTTGTTCGTCTTGCACAACGAGATGACGTTCGTGACCTCGGCGGCCGGTGTCGGCCCCCACCGCTGGCCGCTGCCGAGCACGACGCGGACCGTGTTGGTGCCGAAGGACTTCATGTCCGCGAAGGCCCGGTTCTGGCTCGGGTACCAGACGTAGGCGTGGTTGACGCCGCGCATGACGAACGGGCTGCCGTCGCCCTCGACGACCCGCGTGCCCTCGACGTGCAGGCCGACGGTCGGAGCGCTGCCGCCCAGTGCCGCGACCACGGCCGGGAACCAGCGGGCCTCGATCTTCTGGATACCGGTGGTGCTGTTGGGGTGCACGCCGTCAGTGGTGTCGGCGGAGGTGCTGAACCCGGTCCACTGGTCGGCCACGGTGATCGGGGAGGCCGCCGTGCTGTTCGCCTGCGCCCAGCCGGGAATCGCGGCGTTCAGATCGACCACCCGCTGCCCGCAGGCGGAACAGCCGGACGGGTTCATCGGGATGATCTGGGCGACGACCAGCTTGATCGCCGGGTTGCTCGCGCGCATCTGGCCGAGCATCGTGGTGTAGGCGTTGAGGATCGTGGCCGCGGGGATGTTGTTCCAGACGTCGTTGGTGCCCAGGTGCATCAGCACGACGTCCGGGCGTGCCGAGGAGAGCCAGCCGGGGAGTTGGCCGTCCCGCACGATGTTCGTCGCCAGGATGCCGCCGTGGCCCTCGTTCTCGCCGTCGTAGGTGAACCCGCAGCCCGGGGCGGGAAGTGAACCGACGAAGTCGACGTCGGTGTGGCCGGTGTCCTGCAGGTGTTTCCAGAGCAGCGCCCGCCAGCAGCCGGGTGAGCCGGTGATGGAGTCGCCGAGGGCCATGATCCGCGCGGGCGCGGCGGCACTCGCCGCGGGCGCGAGGACGACGGTGGCGGCCAGCAGCAGGCCGGCCACCACCGCTCGAAGAGTTCGCCAGGTCATGCTTCGATTCTGGGAGCGCTCCCAGAATCGGAGATACCGCCGAGTGGACCACTGGCCGAACCTGTCCGTTGCGGACAAGCCCTCGACATCGGCTTGTCCTGCAGGACAGAACTCAGCCGTAGATCGCGGCCTGCTTCGAGGTCTGCCGGACACCGTTGGCGCCGTTGAGGAACCGCTGCCCCCACGACGTCAGCCGCGACGGGTTGAACCCGGAGACCATGTCCAGGTAGGCGACATCGCCGCCGTTGCCGCTCCACGACCACCCGAGGTACCCGAGCCCGCGGGACCGGGCCTGCGCCATGATCGTGTTCTCGTCCGGGGCACCGTCGCTGTGCCGGTCACCGAACTCCCCCACCACCAACGGCAGCCCCGCTGAGCGGAACGCGTCGAAGTAGGCGTTGACCTTCGCCGCGCTGTTGTGGACGCCGTACATGTGGATGGAGAACACGGTGTTGCGCAACGGATCCGCGTTGAACACCGACGCGGCGTCGTCGCGCATGATGTTCTGCCAGTCCTGGCCCCACATCGGCGCGTCCGCCATCAGCAGGTGCTGCAGTCCGGCGCCCCGCAGCTTGCTGATCGCGCCCCGCGTCGAGTCGGTCCACCGCGCGCTGGCCGAGGCGTTGTTGCCGAACGGCTCGTTGCCCAGGTTGATGACGACGTAGTTCTCCTGGCCCTTCACCCGTGTTCGCGATGCTCACCCAGCAGTTCGCCGCCTGGTCCAGGGTCGCGGCGCCACTCTGGTCTCCGTACCCGGTGGTGTCGTGGTCACGGATCGGCGATCCGGGAACGCACCCAGTTGGTATTGCGGTGACAGCCTCGAATACAACAGCACAGCAGAGATCGAATCAAGGCGTCAGCGTTGCAGCGCGGCGATCTCCTCTGCGGTCAGAACCCGGTTCCACACCGTCAACCTGCGCATTTTTCCCTGGAATCGCGCACCGGAGTTCGGCGTCACGATGAGCCCGCCGAGTTCATCGGGTTTCACCACCATGCCGTCCAGACGCGAGAATTCGACAATGTTGTCGAATAGACGTGCAACGCCATTCGACAATGTGCACGTGATGGTGCGCCAGCTCCCTCCGACCTCTACCTGGGCGGAGACGGTGAGCTGATCGAGTCCGGACATCAGGTCGTCCGGCAGGTCCAGGTAGCCGCGTTTCCCGCCGAAGATCAGGCCGGCGGATGAGCGGGTGATGTCACCGCGAATCGTCGCGGCACGGCGGTTCCCGGACACATCGGCGACGACCGGACCGGAACCGCTGGTCAGGTCGTAGTCGACGAGCACGCCCTTCTCGTTGGCGCGCAACGGTTGCGTGCCCTGCCTCAGCCGCTCCAGCTCGGTTTTCGACACCGGTAGAGCGGTGCCGAAGCGCGGTGTCCCAGCCGACACCGGGACGTGCCGCTGCCCCGACCACGTGACGAGGTCGGTCGACTCCCAGATCTCGACGTGGCTGCCGTCCTGCCGCATCGCGACGAGGGAGAAGCTGTCGCCGTCCTCGCTGCGGATGATGAACGGGTCGCGCACGCCGTACTCCGACGTCAGCACCGGACGGCCGCGGTTGAGCTCGGTCTTCTGCGACGGATCGCTGCCGCTGACCGCGAAGTGCACGTCCTGGGACGCTTCGCCGGTGACGTAGGCGAACAGCGCGCCCTCCATCGCCGCCTTCTCGGGCAGCGGCAGGACAGTGAGGGTGAAGTAACGGGTGTTGGACGTGTACCCCTTGGCGGCCTTGACGGAGATGCGGGCGATGCGCGGGCGTGATCCGTGCGGCGGCCGGGTCACCTCACCGGTGGCGCTGACCACGCGCGGATCGCTGCTCTGCCAGGTGAACGTGACGTCGCGGGATCCCCTGGTGGGCAACGTGATGTCGCCGCGGATCTCGTCGGGGAGCACGACGTCCCTCAGCGCGTCGTCGACCTTCTGCCGATCGCTGACGTCCTCCGGCACGGTGACGGTGAACTCGCGCGTGGCGGTGTGCCCGGCGTAGGAGGCGGTCGCGGTGAGCGTCACCGTCGAACTGCCGGATCGTGGTGCGGGCCGGGTGACCACACCGGTCGCCGACAGCACCGAAGGCCTGTTCGACTCCCAGGAGATCACCGAGCCGCCGGGAACTCTCGTGCTCAGGGTGAGGTCCTCCGTCACGGCGGAGGTGTCGCCCAGGTCGAGCGACGCGAGATCGGTGCCCGGCCGGGCCGACGCCGTCTCCTTCCCGAGCTCACGCACCTCGCCGGGAGCCAGCACCCGGCGGTAGAGGCGGAAGTCGCGGATCTCACCCTGCAGAGACCCGTCTGCCGAACGTCCGGCGCAGGTGGCGATGGTGTCGTCGATCGCACCCGGAGTCGTTGCCGTGCCGTTCTTCCTGCCCGTCTCGACGCCGTCCTCGTAATGGATCGTGACGCCGCCACCGAGCGTGCAGGTGATCGTCCGCCGTCCGCCGGGGACGTGGCCGACCTGGGCCGTGACGGTGAGGTCGGTGAGCTCGTGGAGCACGTCCTCCGGCAACCGGACGGGACCGCCCGTGCGCTCGAAGTGCAGGACGAGGCCGTCGTCGAGCGTGGCGGCGGAGCTGGTCGTGACGGAGGTCGCGAAGCCCGCGCCGATGAGGCCGACGGCGATGAACACCGTCGTGGAACTGAGATGACGTAAGGACATGCCGGTCTTTCCCGACGGGCACTCGACAGTGCCGGGGTGAAAGGGGAACACGCGGACAGTCCCAGATGTGAACGCCAACATAGCTGGCACTTCATAGATCGTCAATCGATCCCGGCAGAACCGAACCCGGTGGGCGGGAGGGAGAGTCCCGCCCACCGAGCGCTCATTTGCCCAGGTTCTCCAGGGAACGCTGGGCCGCCGCGAGGCCGTCCTTGGGCGTGACCAGGCCGTCGCAGATCTCACCGATGATCGTGCCGAACGCCTTCTGCATGCCGCCCCAGTCCGGCGTCATCGGTGGCGTGTAGGCGAACTCCGCGGACTCCTTGAACGCGGACATGTTGACGTCCGCGATCGTCCACGCCGGGCGCAGGAAGTCGTCGCTGTCCTGCACCTCGCGGTTGGCCGGCGCGTCCTGGCCGCTGGTGGCGATCGGCTTCTGCCCCTCGGCGCTGGTCAGGAAGTCGAGCACCTTGAACGCGAGCTCGGGACGCTTGCTCGACTTCGTGATCGCGAGGCCGCTCTGGAAGGAGATCGTCGCCTGCTTGGTGTTCTTGAACAGCGGCGAGATGCCCCAGCGAACCTGCGGGGCGTCCTTGAGCGAGGCGATGTTCCAGAAGCCGGTCATGATCATGGCGGCGTTGCCCTGGGCGAAGAGCTGGTCGGGGCTGGAGACCTTGAGCGCCTCGTAGTCCTTTTTGGACGGCGCGACGTGGTGCTTGTTGACCAGGTCCGCGTAGAACTGCATCGCCTTGACGTTCTCCGGCGAGTTGATCACCGGGTTGCCGGCCTCGTCGAGGACCTTACCGCCGTTCTGCAGCATGAACGCCATCCACCACGGCCACCAGTCGCCCGCCGCGAAGCCGTACCGCATGGTCTTGTCGCCGTCGCGGACCGTCAGCTTCTGCGCGGCGGCCAGGAAGTCCGGCCACTTCCAGTCCGCGGTCGGATAGGCGACGCCGTCCTTGTCGAAGAGATCCTTGTTGTAGTACAGGACCATCGGCCCGCTGCGGTCCGGCAGCGCCCACGTCTTGCCGTCGCGGTCGTAGGAGTGCGCGGCCCGTTCGCCGAACCTCCCGGCGAGATCGAGCTTCTCGCTGCCGATGAAGTTGTCGAGCGGCAGCAGCTGGTTCTTGCTGCTGTAGCTGTGCACGGACTCGGCCACCTCGATGATGTCGGGCGGGTTGCCGTCCGCGAGCATCTTGCCGATCTTCGTGCCGTAGTCGCCGTCCTTGACGTGCAACAGCTTGACGTTCACGCCGGCGACGCGGTCGCTCGCGAGGTCGACGCGCTGCTGGTAGGTCTTGGCGTCCTGGTCACTTCCCCACACCGCGACCGTCACCTCGGGTTCGGGCGTCGGCGGTGGCGCGGCGGTGGCACAGGCGGTCGCGACCAGGCACGCCACGACTGCGGGCATGGCTCTGAACGGGCGGTTTTGCCCCATGGAACTGGATCCCCTCGGAAGTTCAGTCGAGCAGGTGGGTTTCGAAGGCGAGCACGGCCATGCCGAGGGACACCGGGTTGTCCTGGTGCCCGCCCAGAGAGGCGGTCGCCGCTTCGAAACAGGTACCGAGCGCGTACTCCTTGATCACCGGGGTGACCGCTGCCACGAGTGGCTCACCGAGCGCGGCGCCGATCCAGCCGCCGAACACGATCAGCCCGGGGTCGAGCAGGGCGACGGCGCCGGCGAGGGCCAGGGCGAGCTCGCGTGAGAACCGGTTGAGCGTCTCCAGCGCCGTGGAGTCGCCCTGCCGCACGGCTTCCGCGAACCGCGCGACCGTTGCCTCCTGGTCGCCTGGCACGAGAAACGGGCTGCCGTCGAGCAGGTCCATCAGTGCGTCGGCGTGCAGGACAGCGTGTCCCCACTCCCCCGCGCTGTTCGTCGCACCGCGCAGCAACCGGCCGCCGGACACCACTCCCAGTCCGGTACCGGCACCCAGGTCGACCACGATCACGTCGTCCTGGTCCCGCGCCGCGCCGAACGTCTGCTCGGCCAGCGTCATCGCCTTCAACGGCTGGTCCAGCACCACCGGCACGTCACAGCGTCGTTCGAGCAGCGCCCGGAACCGGTGCTCCGGCAGGCTGACCCCGATCGCGCGGACCGGCGCCTCGTACACCTGCTGCCGAACCGCCGCCACGGCCGCGAGAACCTGCTCGACCACTGCTTGCGGCGCGCTCTCCAGCACTGGCAACCGTTTCCGGGCCAGTCGCGCCATCGCCTGGTCGAACAACTCGGCCGTCACGTGCTTGTCGGTGACGTCCACCCCCACCACCAGCGAGCCGCCGCCGCGCAACGTCAGCTGCGTCGCCGGACGTCCGCCACCAGTGCGCGGACCGGCCGTTTCCTTCAGGAATCCGGCTTTCGTCAGCTCACCGGCGATGGTGCCGATCGTGGCGACGGACAGGCCGAGCCGGCTCGCCAGCTCCAACCGGGTCCGCGGTTCGCCACCGTAGAAGCACCGCATGACCTCGACACGGTGTGCCCGCCGTAGATCGCCCGAATGCCTCAGTCGCATGAACCTGTTCCTCGTACTGCGCTCCGACCGGGCACAGTACGTGATCTTCATAGGTTTTTGAAGCGGTTCTTTCAACGGTCGGCAGAAGTGTTATCGATGCATCGACCAGGATGTTTGTACCGTCAACCACAGGTTGGATAAGCGCCGACGGAGGCAACTCTGTGTAGGCGTCAGCGTTCGCGCGCTAGGCCGGTCGGCTGATGCTTGTGCGCCATCACGGCATTCTGTTCCGCGGCGTGGCGGTTGGTTCCGCGTTGATCAGAGGTCGGGCAGGATGCTGACGTCCAGCCGCAGCTCTCCGCTGCGCCTGCAAGCTGGCTGTGGCGGGCTACCTCTGGCGCGGCCGGTACGTGGCCTGCCCGTTGACCATGACCAGTTCGACCTCCACGGACCTCTGGCTGTGGCCGCCCAGCGGCGCGAGCACGATCGGCGGACCGCCCTGGTGGATCACCACGTTCACGCCCAGGTGGCTCGCGATCAGGTGCCCGAGCAGGTCACGCGCGTTGCCCGCGCTCTGATTCTCGTCCTGGTCGGGCCGCAGGCTCCAGTTGAGGTTCTCCACCAGCGCGCCGTTGAGATGTCCTGGCCGCATCGGCCTGTCAGCGGTGAAGTCGGCCGCCGCCCTGGCCATGTTCGGATCGTTGGCGGCCCTGTTCACCACGTGCTTGCGCAACGTCGCCGCGTCGCCGTGCGTGACGTGCGCGACGGCGGCGTACAGACCGTTCGGCGTCGTGGGCGGCGGGGCAGGACGCGCCAGCACGTCGTTGGCCACGTGCCGCAACGTGTCGCCGACGGGGTCGGCTTGCGGCGGGGTGTCGACCACGGGATCAGCCTGCGCCGAGGTGTCGACCACGGGATCGGGCTGCGCCGGGACGTCATCGACGGGATCGGCTTGCTCGGGGATGTCGTCGTCGAGCATCACCATGTCGACGAGCTCCTGCCGCAGGTCGGCGATGCGCTCGTCGTCGAGCCTGCCGAGGCCTGGTTCGAGCTCGGCACGGTGCTGCTCGACCAGCTCGGTGAACCTGGTCGCGGTGTCCGTGCCGTCGGCGGCGATGAGCCCCGCGTCGGAGAACACCTGGTACACCCACGCGGCGGGGTCGTCGCCCTGCACCGGACGCTGGCTGATGGCGTCACTGAGCGACGGCGGCCCCATGACATCGGCGAGCGCGACCTGCTGCGCGAAGTTCGTCGCGCGGTTGTACCCCTTGTCGTGGTTGAAGATCTCGCCCGCGAGCTCCTCGGGATCCTGCAGCCGGGGCGTGTTGCCGATCGTGTCCCACAACTGATGCGCCCAGTTGCCGAACGCCGCACGGTCACCGCCGCCGAACGCCCGCAGCTGCTCGGTCTCGATGACAGGCCGCTCGAACTGCTCGTTGAAAGCCCTCGCCACAGCGTCGAGGCCGTGCTGGTCGACGAGGTCGACGACATCGGGAGTCCTGGTGTGCAGAACCACCGACGCCTGCAGCAGGTGCAGTCCCGCCTCGTGGTGGAGGTACTTCCGCGGGTTCGACCGCAGAGTGCTCTCCACCGACTTCATCAGCGGCGAGGCGTTCTCCATCGCGCCGGTCGTCAACACCGTGAGCTGGTCGTCGACGCTGATAGCCGGTGCGCTCGTGCCCGGCTCGTCCACGTCGCTCGCGTCGTCGTCGACCATGCCGTAGGACTGCAACTCCTCGCGCAACTCGGCAACAAGCCGATCGTCGAGCTGCACACCGATACCCGCTTCAAGCTCGGCACGGTTGTCGTTCACGGCAGCGGTGAACTGTTCCGGGCCGACACTGGCATCCGACGGAATGACCTGTGCCTCCGCGAGCACCTGGAACAACCACATCGCCCTCGCCGACGTGTCCTCCTCCGGCCGCGGACGGCTACCGACCGCTTCAGCCAGCGGCGGCGGACCCATGATCGACGCGAGCGCCGACTGCTGCGCGAAGTTCGTCGCCCGGTTGTAACCCTTGTCGTGGTTGAAGATCTCGCCCGCGAGCAACTCCGGGTCCTGCGCCAACCGCGGCGTGTTGTTGACCGTGTCCCACAACTGATGCGCCCAGGCACGGAACGCCGCCCGACCCGCATCGGTATCGGTGAACGCCTCGCGTTGAGCGCTCTCGATGATCGGGCGCTCGAACTGCCGGATGAACGCGTCAGCCACGTGATCCACACCGTGCCGGCTGATCAGGCCCGCGATCTCATCGGTCCTGGTGTCCAGCACCACCGACGCCCGCAGCAGGTTCAGGCCGGCCTCGTGGTGAAGGTACTTCTGCGGGCTCGACGTCAGCACAGCCTCCACCGACTTCATCAACGGCGAAGCGTTCTCCATCGCCGTCGTGGCCAGGCCGGAGAGCTGCTCGTCCAGATCCGGGGCAACCGGGGCGGCGGTGTCCAGGCGCACGTGGACGTCCGCGGCGTCGGCGCGGCCCGGTGCCACCTCGATCTCCACGGTGACCTCACGCGACAGCAGTTCCGCGACGTGCGCGGCACGGTCGCCGGTGATCTCGACGACCGGCGCCGGGAGACCCGACGCGGCTCGGGTCGCCTGGACCTGGGCGAGTCGTTCGGTCATCGCCTCGAGGTCGACCAGCTGCTGGAACGTCAGCGACGTGCTCCCCGGCGGGAAGTCCAGCGACAGTTCGGGCGCTGGGGACACCGGCGCAGATGCCGGCGACTCGGGCCCGGACGAAGCAGGCGACTCGGGCTCAGGTGACGTGGGCGACTCGGGCTCAGGTGACGTGGGCGGCTCGGCCGCGACGTTGAAGCGGCCCACCTCCTGGTCGACCATCGTCTTCGCCTGCCACCACGCCTGCTGTGCCCGCGCCGCCTCCGCCCGAGTCCGTCCGACCTCGGTTTCGGCCCGCGTGACGTCGGCGCGCAGGTCCTGCTCGGCCCGCACCGCCGACTCGTGCCCGGCCCGCGCGGTGTCCAGGAGGGTCTGGGCCTGCCGCAGGTCCTCCTCCGCGGCCCGCACCGCGCCCTCGGAGGCTGCCTCACGAGCCTGCGCGGAGCCGAGGTCGATCGCCAGCTCGGAGTGGAGGTCCCTGGCCCTGGCGGCGAGTTCGGCGCTCCGCGATGCCGCTGCCAGCAGGTCCTGGTGCTCCCGCACGGCCTGGTCGCGGGCCGCCGCGGCGTCGCGAGCCTCGCCGGAACCCTCACGGGCGGCCTGCTCGCGCGCCGTCGCCTCGTCCACCTCGAGCCGCGCGGCCAGCGCCGCCTGCTCGGCCATCGCGGCGGTCAGCTCGGCCTCGTAGACCGCCTCGGCGGCCTTGTCCACAGCGGACTGGGCCCGCGCCACCGCCTGCTCTTCTTCGATCCGAAGGCGTTGCGCCGTCTCGAGATCGGTGGTCGCGCCGGTCACGGCACGGCCGGCGGCCTCCACCTCACCCAGGCCTGTCGTGACGGCGGCCAGCCGCGGCGCGACCTCGTTGATGACCTTCTGGGCGGCGTGCCGGGCCTGATCGGCGGCGACTTCCGCCCCGCGCCATGCCTTGGCGGCGTCGTGCACGCTGGTCTGTGCCGTGCCGAGATCCTCGGACAGTGGCCTGCCCAGGGCAGCAGGGGCGTCGACCGCGAACATGCGGACCTGCGCGGAACCCGGAACGCTCACGTCCACCACGCCGACGCGGCCACGGCCGAGGTCGGCGACGACGCGGTACTCGACGTCGTAGCCGACCAGGCTGGTGCGGCCCTCGACCTTGAGCATCGACGCCGGGTTGTGCGTGGTGCCACCGGAGAGCGCGGCGCTGTCCTCCGCCGCGTGCCGGATCTCCGCACCACTGGCGGAGGCCGCGACGTCCGGCTTCTTCGACGCCACACCGCCAGGCGCCAGCGCCACCGACACGTCGCCGGTCTCGCTGTGCTTGGCCTCGCTCGACGCCGTGCTCACCGTGGAGCTCGGGAGGAACACTCCGACTCCGTCGCTCAGCGCCTCCAGCCGCGGGTTCACCAGCTTCGCGTACACCTTGACCCGTGCGTGCTGGCTCGTCGTGAGCGACGCCTCGTGCAGGCCCGGCACCTCGAACGCACCGTCCAGCATCCCGGAGAGGTTGGTCTGCAACGACTCCAGCGCCAGAGCCGACCGCAACGCGTTCATCGCACCTGTGCCCTTGCCGGTGATACCGCTCTGCGCGCCGGCACCCCGCAAGGCCCGAACAGCCGCGTCCTGGAGGACCTGGGCACCACGCAGGTTCTCCACCGAGGCGAACTGCGGCAGCTTCGCGGACGGCTCCTGCCACGCTTGCGCGCTCGCCGGATCGCCGTCCTCGGCGGGCCGAGTCGTTGCGCGCGAAGCGAACGGAGCCGGATCCGCCGTCGTCTTCTGGTTGTCGGCGTGCACGCGGACGGACATGTCGAGCTGTCCGCTCGTCGCCCGGCCGAGCTCCTTGGTGCCCTTCTCCGCCACGAGTTCGAACGTCACCGGCACCGTGTAGCGGACCGCGGGTCCGGAACCCACCCGCAACTGGCCCTGCTGCTTCGTCGTCGACTCGGTCCTGGAGCGCGAGTGCGTCTGGCCGGCGTTCACGGCCGCCGACCCGCCGACGTTCGCGGACAGGTTCGCGTCACCGGTCTTGGGCAGCGCTGATCCGGGCACCTTGAGGCCGACGCCCCACCCGGTGGCGCTTCCCGTCGTCCTGGACACCGCGAGGGCACCGGTCGCGGTGTGCTCGATCTCGACGCCGTCGTTGACCGCGCCCTCGAACACCGGTGTGCCGGGCGTTGCCTTCAACGTGACCTGATACGTGTCTTTACTGAACACACCAGGGTTGTGCACCAGCAACGGCACGCCGCCGTCCAACGCACTGTCCACCAACGCCTTCACGCTCGCGTCCGAGGTGAGATCGGTCAACCGCCGCAGGTTGTTCATCGAGTCGTCCAGCACCGACTTCGGCAACAGGTTCCTGCCGAGCTTGCCGAGATTCTCCCGCAGCTGCGGGACGAGGTCCGACAGGTCCGGTACCTGTTCCACCAGGCCGAGCCCCAGCGCACCGGGCTCACCCTCACGCAACGTCGACGGCGGCGCCATCGTGCCCTGCTCCACCGGTGCCGCCGTGGTCTCGACCGAAGGCAGCACACCCATGTCCCGCGCGACATCCTCGCTGACCCGGACGAACACACCACCAGGCAACGAGACAACAGAACCGGCGACACTGGACGAACCCTTGCGAACGGTGTTGCCCGCACGGCTCTCGCCAACCACGGTGACCTGCGCGTCCAGCTGCACCAGCACAGTCCGCCCGGTCGCGGGCATGGCCTTGTTGCGATCGACGCTGCCGGTGGCCTCGGTCCCCGTGGTCTTCGACTTCGACCACGGCGTCCACTTCGCGGTACCACCCAGAGCGGTCGACCCGACGGCGCCCTTGGTCGGGCGCATCGGGGTGTTCAACCCGGCCGTCACGTCGACCGAGCGGGAGTCCGTCGTGCTCTCCCCCGCCTTGAACCCGCCCGCGTGCGCGGCCTCCACACCGACATCGTCCGAAATGGACACGAGCTTCGGGTTGCTCAGCCCGACCGCCATGCCGACCGCACCCACCCGGTCGGCGACGCGACGGCCGTACTTCATACCGCCCTCGGTCATGCCCTTGCCCACCAGGGTCGGCAGGTTCGCCTTGATGCTCTCCGGGCTGAACAGCTTGTCGATCCGGTTGCGCGCCTCGGTTCCGGGCACAGTGAGAGCCGTGTCGCCGCTCGCGTTCAACGCGGCAATCGCCGCGTCGCGCACAGCTTCGGTGTTCGCCACCGCCTCCACGTGCATGAACGGCCACGTCGGCGGCTTCGGCGCGGTGAGCAACTGCTGGATCGTCGGCGGGTTCGCCAGCACCACCGGTGCGGCCGCCGCGCCCGGTGCGAACGCCGCGGGGTCCGACGACATCGTCGAGCCGTCCGACACCCACAGGTTCGCCTTGCCGCTGATCTCCTGCAGGTTGACGCCCGTTTTGGCGATCGTCTTCGGTTCCGGCACCTGCAACCAGGGCGATCCCGGTGTGAGCCGCTTGACCCACGCCCGGTTGCGGCTGAACTTCGTGATCTCGACGTCGAACGTCACGTCGTGCTGGAACAACTGCGCGTTCGGACTGCCGCCGGTCGACCGGGTGCTGCCGACGGTCGGTCCCGCCGAGGTCTTCGTCGCGGTCGTGCTGGTGAACTTCGCGCCCACCGAGGGCGTCGGTGTCGCGGTCGTCATCTTGTTGCTCGCCGGGATCACGACCTTGCCCTCGACGCCCGCGCTCCAGCCCTTCTGGGTGGTCGTCGCGCTGTCCAGCTTCGGTCCGGTGGACGCCGAACCACGCACGTTGCGCGCGTCCGCCTGACCCAGGTGGACCGGGTTGGTCATCCGCGCCTTCACCGTGACGTTGACGAAGTCGTTGGTGGCCAAACCCTGTCGCTTCAGCTGAACCTGCACACCGGCGCCGAGCAGACTGTCCATTTGCGACTGCAGCGCCGTCGGCGACAGCTCGGTCGTCAGCTTGCGCAGGTTCTCCAACTGGTCGGCCAGGTTCTGCATGTTCTTGCCCGCCCTGCGCGGATCACTCGCCGCATCAGCGAACGACGGCAGGAACTTCCCGAAGCCCGGGATGCCCCGCAGCGCGCCTTCGACCTGGCTCTGCACCTCGGCCGCGGGTTCGAACGACCCGACCTTCACCGCACCGGCCGCGGCCGCGCTCGCGAGGTACGGCGGCGGGAACTTCGGCTCCGGGGTCGGGACGGCGACGGTCGTCGGCGCGTCCGGCGGCACCGGCAGGTTCGCCGCACTCGCCTCGGGCAGGCCGGCCCGCAGGTATCCCGTCGCCGTGACCGGAATCGTCGTGCCGTGCGGCGTCTGGAACTCCAGCCGCATCTTCGTCCGGTACAACCCCAGCTCACCCTTGACCTGGATGCCCGTCTTCACCGTCGCGCTGGTGCCCGCGCTCGACGACTCCGTCGTGCGTGCCGAATAACCGACGCTGACGGTGGCCGTGCCGCCGACCTTGTCCTTCACGGTGGCGCCTCCGCCAACCGTGACGCCGGCATCGAACCCGCTCTTCGTCGCCGCGCTCAGTCCGGTGCTGATCCCCGCGGACTCGTGCACCCGCAGGTTGGCCGACGCCGTGGTGCCGACCAGTTCCACGCTCACCGGCACGGCCCGCATCCGAACGACACCGCCACGACTGCCGTGCGGACTGCTCAGATCCGGCGACACCACCCAGCCGTGCAACGCCGCACCCAGGTTGTCCCGGATCGTCGACGGCGAAAGGAACTCCTGCAACGCGGTCCGCCCCGGCGCACCCAGCTTCGTCACGCTCGGATGCAACTGCCGCGCGACGTCCTCGAACGCCTTCGCCGCGTCGAGATCGGTGACCGCCTCCGGCGCCGCGTGTTCCGGCGTCGTGGTCCACGGCGTCTCGGTCAGGCTCGGATCCGCCGGGGTGATCGCGGTCAGGTCACCGGGGATCTGCAGTCCCACCTCCTGCTCCACCGAAACCGGTGTGCCGACCTGGTTGCCGCGCGCATCGGTCAGCGTGACCTGGAACGTGACCGGCACCTTCGCACCGAACGCCTCGTCGGTGGAGCGGATGGCCCGCTGATCGGTCGTGGACGTGCCGGTCGTCGTGCTGGTGACCGGCCGGGCCAGCGCGGCCTTGCCGGCGATCGTCCCCGTCGCACCGACCGCCATGCCCGCGGTGATGGCACCACCCACATCACCCGCCGTGCCGATGGTTCCGGTCTGCGAGGTGCTGTTACCGCTCTGCGCGGTGAAGTCGATCTTCGTCTGCCGGGCGAGACCGCTTTCCGTCCGCGTGCCCAGCGCGGCCTTGACGTTCGCCTCGAACCAGTCCTTGCCGACCTTGATCTGGAAGTTGCGGCCGTTGCCCAGGAACGACTCGAAGTTCTCCGTCAGAGCGGGCGCGATCTGGTCGACGCCGCGTGCGGTGACGCCCGCGCGCTGTGGAAGCAGACCGGTGACCGCCTGCGTGATCTCCTGACCGCCGTTCACCTCGACCGCGGCGATCGTGCCCAGCGCCGCGCCGTCCTGGAAGAACGACGGGAGCCCATCGGCCACAGACGCGAAGTCCTCGTCGCTGACCGATCCGTCGCTCACCGAGGCGTCATCCGCGGACAGGAAGTCCTCGGACGACAGGGAGTCCGATCGCTCGGGGATCACCGGCAGGGCGGACGAGGTGGACGGGGCGGGCGGGGCGGGTGGCGCGGGGCTCGACGGCGTCGCGGCGGCGTCCGGCGCGGAGCGGGGTGCCGGGGCGGACGTGGTGCAGGTCGGGAACCATCACCTGGCTGTTCGCGGTCCGCTCGATCAGCCACAGATGGCGGGGCAGCAGGGCGGCGTCGGGCAGGTAGAGGTCCACGCCCATCATGCCGCCGTCGTCGGTGTGCACGCTCGACCGCGACTCACGCTCCAGGAACACCCGCGTCGCGTCGACGTACTCGTCCGGGGCGCCCAGGTAGTGCAGCATCTCGTGCGCGTACACACCCGGCGTGGCGGTGGGGTTCCACTCCAGCTGGTTCGAGTGGACGTCCTTCACCTCCACTGTCGTGTGCGCGTCCGCCGCGTTGTCGGTGAACTCGACGTTGAGGTGGAACTGGTCACCGCTCGGCAGCCGATATCCCTGGTTCAGCAAGGAGTCCACGCCGTCGCGGGTTTTCGCGCGCACCTGCTCCAGCACAGCGGGATCAACTCCGGCCGCCGGCCGCAGATGAACCTTGACCGTGTACTCCTGCACGAAACTGCCAGGACTTGTCTCGATCCGGCGCAGGTCGTAGTTGACCAGCGTGCGGTAGGCAGCGACGTTCGACGGTGTGCTGTAGGTGGTGACGCCGGCGACTTCCGTGTCCACGGTGCGCACGTGCGCACCCTCGCGGCGGCCCTGCCAGCTGTCCGGCGACACGGGGGCGTTGGGCGCGAACCAGTCCGCTGTAGCCGCGGAACTGTGCCGCCACGACTCGTCGTCGATGACCTTCTTCGCACCGTCCTCGACGGCCTGCTGGGCCGGCTGCCGCGGCGGCGGAACCTGTCCGTCGGGCCGCTTGAGCTCCCAGTCCACCCGGACATCGGCGCCACTCGACCTGCCGGCCACGACCTGGACGTCGACCAGCCCGCCCAGCCGCGCGGTGAGGACCTGGTTGACCGTCCACGCGTGCGGGCCGGACACCTCGACCCTGGGCGGCAGGTATCCCAGCTCCGCCCGTTTGTTCGCCGTGTCCACGAGGCTCTCGGCCAGCCTGCGCGTCTGGGCCGCCTGTTCCACGGTCAGGCCGCTCGTGCCCGGTGCGAAGTCGAACGACAGCTCCACCGGCGCGGTCCGCGGGGCGGACGCGGCGGGGCTGGTGGTCCCGAGGCGGGCCTGGTGCTCGCGGATGGTGTCCGCGTCGCGGAACATGTCCGACAGCGTCGCCATCTTCGCGGCGGCGTCGCCGGCCTTGGCGTCCTTCGTGTACTCGAAGTGCCTGCCGTCCGGCGTCTTCGTTATCCCGTCCGGACCGCTGTCGAACTTGTTGGTGAACGAGTTCGGTCCATTGTGGACCTCGCCGTTCCGGTCGACGTACCTGCTGTGCGTCGTGTAGGAGGAGAAATCCGCCTGGTAGTACTGGTGGAACTCCTCGAAGAGCTTCTTCGCGCTCTCCGGCCCGGCTTTGGGGTCGATCTTGGCGGTGAGGTCGTTCAGGAACTTGAAGGTCTCGTCGGCGGTGATCTTGTTGCGCAGGTAGAAGCCGAACGGGTCGGAGTCGACGATCGCCCTGGCGGCCTGGAACTCCTTCTCGTTGTTCCAGAGGCCTCGGTAGCGGTCCATCATCTCGACGGCGAGCTTGTGCTCCGGCTCGCGGTCGTGCTGCCCCTGGCCGTCGCCGAACTGGTTCTTGGCGTTGACCTTCTCGATGTCGTGGAACAGGATCGCCTTCGCCAGCGCGTCCACGGGCAGGAACCGGGTGCCGGGGTTCTCGTTCGCGGTGAGGTCGAGGAACTGCCCGAGCACCATCTGCGAGTGCTCGTAGAACGTGTAGACACCCTTGGCACCCGGCTCGCGGAAGGGCTTGTCCTGAACCTGGGTGGCGACCTCGTCGAACTTGCGATCCAGCTCCGGGAACTGGCCGATCAGCTCCCGGACCGCGGCCTCCGGGTCGCGGGTGTGGTCGATGGTCCTGCCCAGCTGGTCGCCGAACTGCCGTTGGCGGATGAGCTCGTCCGGCCGCTTCTGCTTCCACTCGTGGAACGAGTTCGGGAACGGGGTCTCGCCGAACGTGCGGGTGTTGAAGTCCACGGCCATCCGGTCGACGTCGGCCGAGATCAGCGCACCGATCTCGGCCTGTGTGGCGATGCCGGGCACTTTGGCCATCAGCGCGTCGACGGCGGTCGGGTCGACCGGGTCGAACTCGAACCCGGCGAGCTCGTCCTGTGCCCGCGTCCTCGCGTCGTGCGCGACGGCATCGGCCACCTCGTCGCGGAAGTCCTGGTCGACGAGCGCGAGCGCCGGATCGTTCTTCAGCGCCGCGCTGATCGCGACCTCCAGCTCGGGCAGCACCTCGTCGCGCACCACCTTCCGCAGCTCGGCGGGCTGGGTGGCGGCGAGGTCCTTTCCGGTGAACGAGTTCAGTGCTCCGGTGACCACAGTGCCGAGCACCTTGTTCTCGGCCACCTCGGCGACCCGGTTCGTGTCGATGCGTGGCTGGGTCGGGGGAAGCTGTTCGGCGGCGATGCGCGCGCCGATGAGTTCGCCGAACTTCGTCATCCGGTTGCCGCCGAACCAGGTCGACTTCTTGCCGCCGCCGGTGGCCGCCGCGACCTCGGCGAGCGGACCGAACTCGTCCTTCAGCGCCCCGAGCATCGGGCCGTCGATCTTCTCCGGCACCTGCCGGCGATTGAGCTCACCGAGCATCGCGGTGAGATCGTTGAACTGCTCGCGCAGCTCGCCGCGCATCCGGTCGCCCAGGGCCCGTGCCACTTCCCTGCGACTGTCCTCGTCGAGCAGCGCGAGGTCCGGGTGTTCCGCGACCTTGGCCTCGAACACCGCCACGGTCGGCTCGATGACCTCCGGCTCGAACAACTTGGGCTTCTTGTTCCTCGGCTGGTGGCCGTCCTTCATCAGGGAGTGGATGTCCGTCCTGGAGGTCACGTTCGTCGACCTCACTGCCTTGACGGCACCGTCAATGCTCTTCGCCGCCTGCACCGCCGCCTGAGGCACCACCTTCTCGCGCAGGACCTGCTCGAAGGCTTCCTGGTTCACGGCCGGCGCGTCCGTGCCGGCGAGGTGGTCGCGCAGTGCCGGACCACCGGTGGACAACACGTTGGTGGTGACCTTGCTGACGTTGGTGGCCGCCGGGCCCACCTCGTTGAGGAACTGGTTGAGCCGCTCGGTCCGCGCCTCGAAGCTCATGTCCTTCGGCGGCGACGCGTCCTGCCGTGCCTTGGGAAGGGTGTCTGCGTCGGGTTCGATGAGGGCGTCGGGCACGCGGTTCGCCGGGTCCTGTTTGGACTGACTCCACGTCAGGTGGTGCTCTCGCAGCCGGGTCGCGATGTCGTGCAACGCATGCGCGTCGTTGCGGAACTTCGCGTCCCACGACCCGTCGGGATTCTTCGTCCACTTGAACCACGGGTCGTACGCCTTGCCCACGGCGTCGCTGCGGAAGTCCGGGTCCAGACCCAGCCGCTGGTAGAGCTCGGCAGTGGGCAGAATCCGCCCCGCCTGGTCCGGGAAGTCGAACGGCACGGTGGAGTCAGCCGGATAGGTGATCAGCGAGCCGGGCTCCGCGTGCGCGATCAGCTCGTCGAGATGCTCACCGCCGATGCCGAACTGGTTCGGCTCCCCACGCATGTCGACGTTCATGGTGGGCGCGTCGGACGGCGCGGCCTCGACCGTCGCACCACTCGTGATCTTGTTGTAGACGTCCAGCGGCACCAGGTACGACCGCAGCACCGGCCGCATCGGCGCCGACGAAGGGTCCTTCGGGTTGGAGGGCTTGCCGCCGTCGCTCTCCACGTACTTGGCGAGCCACTGCAACGCCCGCTGCGGGCGACCGGCCCCCGCCCACAGCACGGGGTTGTTGCCGGTGGCGATCTTCAACTCGCCGGTCTGGGGATTCTGCTGGATGTCCTTGAACGGCGGCTTCACGCCGCTGAGGTCCGCCGGGCTCACCACCGCGGTGTAGAGGCGCACGTGGTGACGGCCAGCGATCGTCTCGATCTCGACCTCGCCGCGGTGCAGCGTGTGCCACACGCCGCCGACGTCGCGCTTGGTGGGCCCGGGATACGTCACGCCGGACCGTCCGATGTGGATGGTCTCCCTGGTGGCCTCGTACCGCGTTCTGCCGTCGGGGCCGTCGTTCGCGACCACGTGGACCGGCCGCCCGGTCACCGGCCCGAACGAGGTGAACTTCCCGTCCTGGCCCAGCACGTGCACCCGCGCGTCGGCGGCCTTGGCGATGGTGTCCGGCGTGCCCTGGGCCTGAGTCACCAGCATGTCCGTCTGGTGGGGGTGCAGTGTCGCGGTGATGGCGTTGGCGAGGCTGGTGTTCTCGTCGGTGCCGGGCACCTGCACGGTCTCCAGACCGTGCACGGCCAGCATGCGCTCCACCGGGGTGGGCGGTGCCGGCGGCGTGAGCACCACGTCCGGCGCGTGGTCAGTCGTCTCGTCGACCTGGCTTTCGCCGTTCTTGGGCCGGGCCGGGTTCGTCTTCGACAGCGCATTGGGGCCTGGGGCCGGGGCTGACCACAGTCCTGCGGCGGGTTGTGACGGGATGGATTGTGGCGTGGCCGGCGTTGGGACGGCCGGTTTGACCGGCGAGGGTGGCACGGCGCCTGCAACCGGTGCTGGTGCCGTGCTCGGTCGCGGCGTGGCGGCCGGCGCCGAGGGGGCCTGCTTCGGCGACGGTTGCGGTGCGGTAGCTGGAGGCGTGGTGCCGGGCGTCCGCGACGACGGCTGCGGCCCGGCGGCCGGTTGCGGCGTGGTCCCGGGCGTCAGCGACGTCGAGTGCTGCGCTGTCTGCGGCGCGGAGGCCGGTTGCGGCGCCGTCCCCGGCGCCGGGGTGACGCGCGGCTGCGCCGCATCACCCGGAGTTGTGGTTCCCGGCTTCGCCGCCGTACCCGTCGCCGGTATCGCGCCCGGCTGCGCGGCGACACCAGGCGTCGCGGCGGCCGCCCTCGACGACGGCTGCGGGGTGGCGCCCGGAGCGGCACCTGGCCCAGACGCGGGCGCCGCCGCGGGCGTGCCCGGTTGCGCGGTGACGCCGGGCGTCGGCGCGATGCCCGCCTTGGGCCCGGCACCCAGCGGAGCCCCACCCGGCCGCGGAGTGGCACCGGGCGTTGGCTGTGCCGCAATGCCCGGCGACGTGACCGCAGTGCCCGACGACGTGACCAAAGGTGCCTTGGGCGTACTTGACGAGGACGGCGTAGCTTGCGGCCCACCGTGCACCTCGGGCCTGCTGCCAGGAACCGCGGGCGCGCCACCAAGACCGCCGGAACCAGCGGGCCGACCGGCAGGTGCGCCCGTCGTGCCACCAGGATGCGCCGACCCAGCCGTCGGATCGGCCTTGATCCCGGGAGCCACCGGACCACCCGCCACCGCCGGCCCGCCACCGGCCGCTGCCCTGCCACTCGGCGTCCCGGCCGGACCGTCGGGAACCGCCGGGGTCGCTCCCACCGCGAGCCCGCCGGGCTGCGTGGGCCTGCCACCGGAAACCCCGGCAACAGGACCCGCGCCCCTCTCACCGGTAGGAGCACCCGTCCTGGCATCGGGTCCGGCCAGGCCGCCCGGCACTGGGCCGGCGCCCTTGCCACCAACCGGAGAACCCGTCCTGGCGTCGAGGCCGGCAGGCCCACCGGCAACGGGCGGCGCAACGCCTGCCCCCTTGCCACCGTCCGGGGCAGTGAACCGCGTGCCCTGTCCGCCCGGCCCACCTGCGACCGCGGGCGTGGCAGGCCCAGCAACTGGCCCGGCAACGTTCGCAGGCCCGGGGCCCTTGCCGCCAGGCACCGCACCAGACTTCGCATCAGTCGCCGCCGGACCACCCGCGACCGGCGCCGCAGGGCCGGTACCCCGACCGGTACCGGAAACATCAGGCCGGCCGCCCGGCGCACTCGCCACCCCGGGCGTCGCGGCCGGTCCACCCGGCACCGGGCCTTTGCCAGTGCCGTCCGCGACCGTTGGAGCGTTCGACCTCGCCGGGCCACCAGTTGCCGCGGCCGACGGGCCAGGCCCGCCCGTTACCTGCGGCCCGGCGGACCCGCCTGGAGTGGCGCTCCGCCCGCCAGACGCGCCTGGTCCAGCCGAGACCGGCGGTGCACTCGAGCCCGACGGGCCGCCCGCGCGGGCCCCGCTGCCGCCCGAGGCGCCAACTGGGCCGGCCGACGCCGCCACCGGGCCACCCGCGGCGGCACCCTTGCCCGCACCAGGTCCACCGGCGACCGTCGGCGCCTGCGGACCGACAGGACCTGTTGGCCCGGCAGCCTTCCCAGGCCCTGCCGCGGTGCCACCAACGGGCGCCGCCTGCGAGACCGAAGGCCCACCAGCGGCAGCACTCTTGCCAGAACTCGCTCCCGCTCCACCGGTGACCGTCGGCGCCTGCGACACCGCAGGGCCACCAGCGGTAGCAGCCTTCCCAGCCGCAGCCGCCCCACCCACGACCGTCGGCACCTGCGACACCGCAGGACCAACCGGACCGGCACCCTTCCCAGGCACAGCACCGGCACCACCCTTGACCGTCGGTGCCTGCGACACCCCCGGACCACCAGAAGCGGCGACCTTCCCAGACGGTCCAGCACCAGCTCCGTCCTTGACCGTCGGCGCCTGCGACACGGCAGGACCACCCGCGCCAGCCGCCTTCGCCGGACCCGCGCCTGTGCCGCCGGCGACCGTGCCCGGCTTCGCAACCGTGGGTCCGCCTGGCACCGCAGCCTTCGCCGCAGCCGCACCGGTACCGCCGGCGATCGTGCCCGGCTTCGAGACCGTGGGTCCGCCTGGCGCGGCAACCTTCGCCGGACCCGCACCAGTGCCACCCGCGACCGTGCCCGGCTTCGAAACCGTGGGTCCGCCCGGCGCCGCAACCTTCACCGGACCCGCACCAGTGCCACCCGCGACCGTCTCCGGCTTCGCAACCTTCGGCCCGCCGAACGCGGCAGGCTTCGCCGGACCCGCACCAGTACCACCCGCGATCGTGCCCGGCGCCGAAACCTTCGGCCCGCCCGGACCGGCCGCCTTCACCGGGCCCGCGCCAGGACCGCCCGGCGGGGGTTTGACGTTGGTCGTGGGGTCGATGGCTTTCAGCGAGGAAGCGTTGTGGGAGTCGACGTTGGTGGAGGTGGTGGCGGTGGCTTTGAGGCCGGACTGGACGTTGCCGAACGCTTTGGCGCCGGCGTCGGCCTGGGCGATGGCCTGGTCGTTCGCCGCGTTCAGGGAGGGGACGGCGAAGAGGCCGATCGGGCCCATTGAGTACGAGCCCAGGTTGAGGCCGCGCAAGCCGCTCGAGATCGACGACAGGCGTGACTGCAGGTCTCCGGCGTTGCCTTGGAGACGCGACATCGAGGAGTCGTTCATGGAGAAGCCGGCGTTGCCGCTCGGGCCCGACCCCGTTCCCGTGGGGGGCGGGGGCGGGGCAGGCTGGGACGGCGCCGGGTTCGTGGGAACGGACGGGTTGGGGTTGACGCTCCCCTTGGCCATTACCGGTTCTCCAGGAGACGACTAGTTCTTCACGGGGGGACTGGACGTGTCCGGGGCGCCGGAGCCGCTTCCGGTGGCTTCGGACTCGCCGAAGGCACCGAAGAAGCTGTTGCCCTTGAGTGCGTCCGTGTAGCCGGTGGACGCGTTCACCTTGCGGGCGTGCTCCAGCGGGTCGGCCGGCGTGGCCGCGGGAGCCCCGCCACCACCGCCGCCACCTGCCTGCTGGGAAGCCTGCAGGGCCGCTTCTCCCGCGGACTTGGCCTCGGCGGCCGCCGACTCCAGCGACTTGCCCGCCGCCTGAGCCTCCTGCGACGCCTGCTCGGCGGCCTTGATGTCGGCCTCCGAGCCGGACGCGAACGCCTTGGCGCTGGCCTCGGCCGCTGTCGCGTTCTTGTCCATGAAGTCGACGTTCGCCTTCTCGTAGGCCTCGTTGGCGACCTTGGCGGCGTCGTTCTTGGCGGTGACGTCGGGGTCGGGGGTGCCGCCGGTGTACTTCAGGTACTCGTCGTACGCCTTCGCCGCCGCCGTGTCCGCCGGCTTGCCGGCCTGGAGGGCGTCGTAGCTCGCCTTGGCCTTGTCGCTCAACTCCCGCGACTCGCGAGCCACCTCCTTCGCCGCGCCCACGGCCTTCTCCCTGGCGGTGTCGTACTTCGCGTTGGCGGTGTCGTAATTCTTCTTGGCGGAGTCGTACTCGGCCTGGGCGGCGTCCGTTTTGGCCTTGGCGGCGTCGTATTTCGTCATCGCGGAGTCGTAAGCAGCCCGGTCGCCGGACGCGGCCGCGCGATTGACCGCGTCGAGAGCGCGGTTCGACTCGTCGGCTGAGCGGTTCAACTCGCTGGTCGTGCGGTTCAGGTCGGCGACCGTGCTCTTCACGTCACTCGCCGCCGCCGCCGTGTTGTCACTTTCCTTCTTCAGGTCCGCGTTGGCCTTCGAGACGTCGTCAGCCTCCTTCGACTCGGCCTCCTTCGCGGTCTGGTACTTGTCCGACGCCTCCTTGCTCTTGTCGTAGGCCGCGTCGAGCTTGTCCTTCTCCGCGTCGTCCTTGAGGGCCTTGTCGATCGTGGTGTCGACGCTGTCGTAGGCCTGGTACTCCGCGTAGCTGACCTCGGCGACGTCGGCGATGTTGTCGAAGCGGTCCCAGCCCTTGCCGATCTTCGCCATGACGCCGTCGAGGTCGCCGATCTTGCTCATCAGCTTGGCCAGCGCGGAGATGACCCGCTTGACCTTGTTGGTGAGCTGGAGGGCCAGATCAGCGGCCTGGGCCGCGATCTTGATGCCGGCGGTGACCAGTGACCCACCAACCGTGAAGAGCGCGCCGAGCAGCCCTTCGGCCGCGTTCGAGATCACATTGCCGAGAAACTGGGCGATCGCGTCACGGACGATGTCGCGCACGACGCCGACCAGCGTGCCCATCATCGCCACGAGCCTGGCCTTGCCGTCCACCGCCTTGGCCAGGCCGTCGAGCTCCTTGCCCATCACGTCCATGCTCGCCTGGTACTTCTCCGACGCGGCACCGGTCCAGCCGTCGGGATTCGCCAGGCCCTGGCGGTGGTCCTCGGCAAGCACCCGCAACTCGGCGGCCTTTGCCTTGGTCGCCTCCACGTTGGCCTGGATGTCCTCGGGATCACCCAGCAACTGGTCGAGCAGTTCCTTCAGGGGGCCGAGGTGCTCCATCATCCAGCCGAAGGCCGCGCCCAGTATGGAGCCGAACGGGTCGACGAAGAACGCGACGGTCGAGGCCACCGCGCCGATCGCGTTGAACGTGAGGTCGAGCTCGCTCTGGGCCTCGCCGGTGATCGAGTCGATCAGGCTGTCGTAGGCCTCGATGAAGAGCGTGCCCTTGAGCATGCTCTTGTCGTCCATGTTGACCAGCAGCGGGTTGTCGGTCATCGCTGGGCTCCCTTCACCACGGCTGGTTCTCGTCGTCCTCTTCGTCCGCCGGGCGGCGGCCACGCGCCGGACGCGGCTGGGCGGGTGCGGGGGCGGACATGGGCGCCGGCTTCGTCTCGGCGACCGGCTCGTCGTCCTCTTCGATCTGGTCGAGAGCGTTCGTCTCGTCCAGCTCTTCGTCTTCGTTCGCCGCGATGGCGTCCATGATCATCGACGTTGTCAGCGGGGCGTTCTCACTGATCGGCGCGAACGCCTCGAGCACCTGCGCCGTGGCGTTCTTCTGGGCCTGCCGCGCGGTCTCCAGGATCAGCGCGGTGAGCCGGGGTGCGCCCAGCTCGACCGCCCGATGTCCCAGCTGGAGGTTCGTCAGGCCGCCGTTGGGCCCTACGGTGACCGTGACCGCGCCGTCCTTGCTCGACGCGACCCCCGCGACGGCCGCGAGGTTCTCCTGCGCCTCGGCGGTCTTTCGCTGCAGCTCCGTCGTGCGGGCTTCGAAGTCGTTGATCCACGCGTACGGATCCAAGGCAGCCTCCATCAGCGACACCAGTGCACCGTGGATTCCACTTGATCTCGCCAACGGCGTACCAACGTCACACCAACGCGAGCTCAGAGACCGTCCACTGCGGAGTTGCGACGCTCGGTCACCCACAGCGCCAGGCGGGTCTTGCCGGTCCCGCCTGGCGCCGGTCAAGTCAACGGGCTCGTGACCAAGGAATCTGTCGACAGAACCGTCAACACGTCCGCGGATTGTCAAGTTCCGTTGAAGCCGCTCCCCTTGACCACGACCGGCGCGAACTTGGAGGCTTGCTTGATCGTTCAACCGCCCGTGCGCGCCGACGAGGAGCCAGCTGTGGAGAGCACGTCCGAGCCCGTGAAGATGTCCCGCAGGTTGTTCGTCACCGGCACCGCGGCGGCTGCGGTGGGCGGCGCCGCGATCGGCCGGGCGGCAGCGGATCCCCAGGCCGGTCACACCCTCTGGTACGGCAAACCCGCGACCAACTGGGAGTCTGAGTCGCTGCCCATCGGCAACGGCGCGCTCGGCGCGAGCGTGTTCGGCGGCGTGGCGAGCGAGCTGCTGCAGTTCAACGAGAAGACGCTCTGGACCGGCGGACCGGGATCGCCGGGGTACGACTTCGGGAACTGGCGGACCCCGAGGCCTGGCGCCATCGAAACGGTTCAACGTCGAATCGACGTCGACGGCAGGGCCGAACCGGACTGGGTCGCGGGCCAGCTCGGCCAGCCTCGAAACGGTTACGGCGCCTACCAGTCGTTCGGCGACCTCGTGCTGACCCAGGCAGCCGGCCCCGGCGCGGTGAGCGGCTACCGGCGGCACCTCGACATCGCCGACGCCGTCGCCGGGGTGAGCTACACGTCCGGCGGTGTGCACTACACGCGCGAGTACTTCGCCACCGCACCGGACAACGTGATCGTGGCCCGGCTGTCCGCGGACAAGCCGGGCCGGATCAGCTTCACCACGGCCGTGCGCACGCAGTCGAACCGCACCGCGACGATCACCTCGCGATCCGGCCGGATCACCCTGTCCGGCCGTCTCAACGACAACGGGCTCCGGTTCGAGTCCTGTCTCTTATACACATCTCT
>NZ_JYJG01000111.1 GCF_000955955.1 Lentzea aerocolonigenes | reverse complement strand
CAGGTGAGGGTGATCAACCAGGGCGGCACCCGCTCGGACAACGCGGACGGCTCGGTGACCGTGCGCGGCGCCGACTCGGTCGTGCTCATCCTGGCCGCGGGCACCGACTACACCACCCGCTACCCGGCCTACCGCTCCGGCGTGCACCCGCACAACGCGGTCACGCAACGGGTGGACCGGGCGGTGGCCAAGGGATTCGACCGGCTGCGCGGCGGTCACGTGGCCGACCACCGGAGGCTGTTCGACCGGGTGCGCCTCGACGTCGGCCAGCAGATGCCCGACCTGCCGACCGACGAACTGCTGCGCGCCTACCGCGACGCGAACACCCCGGTCGCGCACCGGAAAGCGTTGGAGGCGCTGTACTTCCAGTACGGCCGCTACCTGCTGATCGCGTCCTCACGGGCCGGATCACTGCCCGCGAACCTGCAGGGTGTGTGGAACAACTCGGCGACACCGCCGTGGAGTGCGGACTACCACACGAACATCAACCTGCAGATGAACTACTGGCCGGCCGAGACCACGAACCTCTCCGAGACCACGGCACCGCTGTTCGACTACGTGGACTCGCTGGTACCACCCGGCGAGGTCACCGCGCGGGAGATGTTCGGCGACCGCGGCTGGGTGGTGCACAACGAGACCACGCCGTTCGGCTTCACCGGTGTGCACGACTGGGCGACAGCGTTCTGGTTCCCGGAAGCGGGCGCCTGGCTTGCCCAGCACTACTACGAGCACTACCTCTTCACCAAGGACGAGTCTTTCCTGCGGACGCGGGCCTATCCGGTGCTGCGGGCACTCGCGCAGTTCTGGATGGACGAGCTGGTGCCGGATCCACGTGACGGCAAGCTCGTGGTGAACCCGAGCTACTCCCCCGAACAGGGCCCGTTCTCCGCGGGCGCCTCGATGTCGCAGCAGATCGTGCACGACCTGCTGACCAACACGGCCGAAGCCGCGACCATCCTCGGCGACCGCGAGTTCGCCGCCCAGGTGAAGTCCACTGTGGACAAACTCGATCCCGGACTGCGGGTGGGCTCCTGGGGTCAGCTGCAGGAGTGGAAATCGGACTGGGACGACCAGACGAACACCCATCGGCACGTGTCCCACCTGTTCGCGCTGCACCCCGGCCGGCAGATCACGCCGCAGGAGGATCCGGTGCTGGTCAAGGCGGCACGGGTGTCGCTCACCGCGCGCGGCGACGGCGGCACCGGGTGGAGCAAGGCCTGGAAAATCAACTTCTGGGCACGGCTGCTGGACGGCGACCACTCCCACAAGATGCTGGCCGAACTGCTCGCGACCAGCACCCTGAACAACCTGTGGGACACCCATCCGCCGTTCCAGATCGACGGCAACTTCGGCGCCACCGCGGGAGTCGCCGAGATGCTGCTGCAGAGCCATCGCGGGGTGATCGACATCCTGCCCGCGTTGCCGCGCTTCTGGGACACCGGCTCGGTCACCGGCCTGCGGGCGCGCGGCGACGTGACGGTGGACATCAAGTGGGTCAACGGAAAACCGACCAGCATCCAGCTCACGGCCGGCCGGAGCGGGCCGCTGACGGTCCGAGCCGCGGGCGAGCAGTTCACCATCAACGCCACCCGCGGCACGGTCCACGTGGTGCGCGTGCCGGCCTGATCGGCTCTCAGGACACGTGCAGCTCCTCGAGGTCAGCACTCTCGATCTGCTGGCGGAGGCGGAACTTCTGGATCTTCCCCGAGCCGGTGAGCGGTAGTTCACCGGCTCTGAACCAGCGGGCCGGCGTCTTGTGGGGCGCGAGCCGGGCGCGGCAGAAGTCGTGCAGCTCGGCCGCGCCCGGCACCTCGCCGGGCCCGTTGGGCACGATCACCGCGGCGACGATCTCACCCCACGTGGGATCGGGGAGCCCCAGCACGGTGACGTCGCGAACGCCGGGGTGGGTGAACAACACCTGCTCGATCTCGGTCGCGTAGATGTTCTCCCCGCCCCGGATGATCATGTCCTTCAGCCTGCCGGTGACCCGCAGGTAGCCGCGGTCGTCCATGGTGCCGAGGTCACCGGTGTGCAGCCAGCCGTCCGCGTCAACGGTTTCGGCGGTGCGTTCCGGCAGGTCGAAATAGCCGATCATGGTCTGGTAGCCGCGGGCGCAGATCTCGCCCTGCTGCCCGATGGGCACAGTCCGCCCGCTGGCCGGATCGCGAATGGCGACCTCGAGCTGCGGCAGGGGACGTCCGGCGGTCGTGGCCTTGTCGTCGAGCGAGTCGTCCGGGCTGGTCTGCGAGACCACCGGCGACAGTTCGGTCTGGCCGTAGACGGCCGTGAACCGGGCACCGAAGCGCTGTTCGACCCGGTGCACGAGCTCCGGGGGAATCGGGCTGCCGCCGGAGAGCACCGTCGACAGGTGAGCCAGGTCGACGTTGTCGAAGCCGGGATGCCCCAGCATCGCGATCAGCATCGTGGGCACCCCTGCCAGCAGGTCGCCGCGGTGATCCTGGACCGCGCCCAGCACGAGTGCGGGCTCGAACAGCTGACACAACACGTAGGTGGCCCGCTGGTGCGCGGACCCGAGCACGCCGATCGCGCATCCGGCGGTGTGGAACAACGGCATCGCCGAGACCAGGGTGCCCTGCTGCGGCAGCTGCGACCGGTCGATCATGAACCGGGCGTTGGTCACCAGGCCCCGGTGGTGCAGCAAGGCTCCCTTGGGAAAACCGGTGGTGCCGGAGGTGTACTGGATCTGCGCGGGATCGCCTGGCGAGACGGTGGGCAGCTCGCCGCCGTCGCGATGAGCACGCACGGTCTCCTGCCAGTCCGCGAAGCAGAACGTCGAACGCAGCTCCGGCAACCCTTCGCCTGCCTGCCTGGCGATCGCCGACATGTCGCTGCCGCGGAACTCCGCGGTGTGGAACAACCCGGCGGAACGGGACTGCTCCAGCACGTAACGCAGTTCCGCCGCGCGCAGGGCGGGGTTCGCGGTGACGAGGACGACCCCGGCCAACGCGGCGCCGTACTGCAGGATGATCCACTCGGGGATGTTAGGCGCCCACACGGTGATCCGCTCGCCAGGCGAGAACCTGGTCAGCAACCAGTGTGCGCACTGCTCGGCCTCCGCCAGCAGTTGCCGGTAGCTCCACTGCCGATCCGTCCGGTCCGCGCCCGCGAGTGACGGCGAGCCCGGCGGCGCGACCTCGACCAGCGCGATCTGGTCACCCGAGTCCAGAGCGGCCGCACGCAGCAGGTCCCCTGTGGACAGTTCCAGAACGGCGCTGCTCGTGTCCGCCGGCCAATGAGCCTGGTTCACGACTTCTCCCCGCCCAGTTCCGCCGCGGCGGGAATCGGTCCGCCGCCGTCGGGGATCGGTTTGCCCGAGTCACGCCACTGCACCGCGGCCGGAAACCCGTGCTGCGCGGCGAACTCCTGGAACCACCGGCCCTCAGGCGAGTGCCGGGTGATCCCGTCGAAGAGCGTGGCGAGGATCTGGGTCCCGTGCAGGCCCATGTTGTCGTAGGCCTGGTTGATCATCAGCTTCTGCATCGCCAGCTGGTTCACCGGGACCCCCGCGATGCGATCGGCGAGCGCCTCCACCGCGTCGTCGAGCTCGGCGGCGGGGACGGCCTGGAGCACCAGACCCCAGGCGGCGGCCGTCGTGCCGTCGATGGTGTCCCCGGTCAGCAGCATCCGCTTGGCCCGTTCGGCACCGAGCCGGTAGACCCACATCGCGGTGGTCGGGCAGCCCCACACCCGTGCGGGCATGTAGCCGATGCGAGCGTCCTCCGCCATCACCACCAGGTCGCAGGACAACGCGATGTCACTACCACCCGCGACCGCGTACCCCTGCACCTTCGCGATGGTCGGCTTCAACGAGCGCCAGAGGCTGAAGAAGTCGTCGGTGTTGCGCTTCATCAGCTGGTAGTCCCTGATCGGGTCCCACACCGGTGGCTGCGTCAGCTCGCCGTCCTCCGCGTACTGCTTGAGGTCGTAGCCGGAGCTGAACGCACGTCCGTTGCCCTGCAGCACGATCACGTGCACCGCGGGGTCCTCGTTGGCCCGCTCGACCAGCTCGCGCAACCGGCGGGCCACCTCGGTCGTGATCGCGTTCAGGCGATCCGGCCGGTTCAACGTCAGGTACGCCTTGCGGTCGCGCACCTCGTAGCCGATGACGTCACTCACGGTTCTCTCCCTCCAGCACGGCCTTGACGACCGCGGCCCAGTCGGTGATCAGGCGCTCGGTGCCGCGCTCGCCGCGCAGCACGTCGGAGATCGCGAGACCGCGCAGGAACTGCACGGTCAGCGCCGCCACCACGGGATAGCGCTCGTGGGCCACGAGGTCCGCGCCGAAGACCCCGTCGATCACCCGGTAGAGGTCTGTGCGCGCCCGCTTCTCCTCGTCGCGCAACACCTCTCGCAACGCGGGGTCTGTCCGGGCGGCGGCCCACAGCTCCAGCTCGGCGACGAACGCCGGCCGCACCATCGACGCGCACAGCACCCGGATCGCCCGCTCGATCCGGTCCGGCCCGGCGGGCACCTCGGCCTCGGCCTGCCGCACCGCTGCCTCGTTGTGCTCCATCAACAACCGGATGGTGGCACCCAGCATCGCCTCCCTGGTCGGGAAGTGGTGCAGCAGAGCACCCCGGCTGAACCCACCGGCCCGCTGCACCTCGACCGTCGTCGTCGCGGCCAGCCCGCGCTCGACCAGGAGATCCACCGCGGTCTGCACGATCCGCTGGCGCGTCGCTTCCCGCTGCGCCGCCCGCACGCCTGATGACATGGGCCGGACCATTTCACAGTCACACCTGACTGTCAATTGAGCCGCAGGCAACCAGCAGCTTGCGTCGAGGTCACGAATTCGAAAGGGTCTATGTTAACGCTCACAAAGCGTGGATCATCATGCCGCGTTCCCGTTTGCGGACGCTCCGACCCTGCGAGGAGCAGCATGCGACGATCCACTCTGCTCGTCATCCCGGCCGTACTGGCGACCCTGGCGACGCCGGTGGCCAGCGCGGCCACCGGCGGCAGCTTCGAAGTGCTGACCTACAACGTGGCTGGCTTGCCAGAAGGTCTGTCCTCAGGCCATCCCGCGGTGAACACGCCGTTGATCAGCCCTCGGCTGGCGCCCTACGCCGTCATCAACGTCCAGGAGGACTTCAACTACCACGCGGCCCTCTACGCGGGCGACAACCACGCCTACCGCACACCCACGAGCGGCGGGGTGCCGTTCGGCAGCGGCCTGAACACGCTGTCCCACCTGCCCTACAACGACCTCGAACGCACGAAGTGGTCATCCTGCAACGGCACGGACTGCCTGACGCCCAAGGGATTCTCGTACAAGCGGATCAGGCTGGCCGACGGTGTGTACGTCGACCTCTACAACCTGCACCCCAACGCCGGCACGGAAACCGCCGACCTCGCCGCACGCCGGTCGAACATCAGCCAGCTGTCGCAGTTCATCGCGGCGAACTCGGCGGGCAACGCGGTCATCGTCATGGGCGACACCAACACCCGCTACACCCGTGCGGACGACAACATCCGCGAACTGGTCAGCACCAACGGTCTCACCGACGCCTGGGTGCAGCTGGAACGCGGCGGCCAGCCGCCGGCGGCGGGTGACCCTGCACTGGTGTGCGACCAGGCCGCGCCCACCGACTCGTGCGAGGTGGTCGACAAGATCCTCTACCGGGGCAACCGGCAGATCACCCTGACCGCCCGCGACTACCGCAACGAGAACGCGGCTTTCCTGGACGCCCAGGGCAAACCGCTCTCCGACCACTTCCCGATCGCCACGAAGTTCGACTGGACGGCCGACGACGGCATCAAGCTCAGCGACGAGATCGGTGGCCCGCACGGAAGCCCGTTCACCGACCTCTCGGCGGTTGATCTGGGCGCCGTGCGCACGCTCACATTGCGTGGTGGCAGCAGACTCGACCAGATCGCGTTCACGCTCGCCAACGGCAGGACGTTCAGCCACGGTGGCAACGGCGGCAGCGCGTCGACCCTGACGCTCGAGCCCGGCGAGCACCTCGTCTCCGCGAAACTGAGCCAGGGCAAGTACGACGGCCGCACTCGGGTGTTTTTGGCGGCGTTCACCACGGACCGCGGACGCACGCTCTCGGCGGGGCAGCAGACCGGTGAGACGCTCACCGTCACCGCGCCCGCCGGGTGGCGCATCGCCGGGTTCACCGGCCGATCAGGAGACGAGGTCGACCGCCTGGGTGCGATCTTCGCTCCCAAGTGACCGAACGCCGGCCATCACCACCCAGACGCTCCACAGGAGATGGCCGGCGAAGTTGACGACGTCCGCGCCCGGCACGTCCAACGGGGGTCAGCACGCCCGTCGCGATCATCATCGCGGCGGGCCGGCCGAGCCACGGGGCGATGCGCAGGGCGCGGACGATCGCCACCGTCCAGACCGCGGTGAACAGGTAGCCGAGCGTCTCGCCGATCACGACGCCCAGCACGAGGTTGAGCGTGGCCCGGTCGGTCAGGTGCGGCACCACCAGCGGCCGTCTGAGCAGGCCGACGACCTGCACGACCGCCGCTGTGACGCCGAGCCAGGCGGTGCGTCCGTGCAGCAGTAACGCGAGCGGGTCGAGAAACGCCGCAAATGCTTCGAAGCCGTTCCAGCACAGGCGTTCGCGTGGGTACTGGACCGGGTTCTGGACGGACTGGTTCGCGACTAGCGGATCGGCGCGTTGCGGGCCGTGCGGATCACGCGGTCGTGGTCGGCGACGGACATCAGCCCCTCCCCCACCCACTGCCGCGCCACCGCGGTCACCCGGTCCAGGAACACGCTCCTGGCCGAGAACGGCGCGGCCACCCACACCTCGTCGAGGAACGTCGACCCGTTCGCGCGCACCGGGTTCGCGACGCCGGAGTCCACGCCGGCGAACACGATCTTCGGCTCCGCGCGGCGGAAGTACGAGTGGAAGGCGTGCTCGGTGCCCTCGAAGAACGGCGCCAGCTCGACCTCGCCGAGCCGGAAGTGCAGCGGGCTGCCCGCGATCGGCTGGAGGTTGGCCGCCAGGTCACCGGACAGCGCCGCGCGACCGAGCAGGCCGAACTCCAGGAACTCGCGCCGGGCGTCCCGCGCCACCAGGTTGATCGGGCCGTACCTCAGCGACTGCACGAGCGGCTGGTCCGGTGTCCGCTCCGCCTGCAACGCGAACGGCATGCGCACGCGCACAACATCTCCGTCGCGCCACCACCGGGACAACGTGACGTAGGTGCCGGGCAGGGCGTTGAGCCGCTGCCGTTCGCCGTTGACCGTCACGGTGAACTCCCCCGCCCACGCCGGCACCCGCAGCGACAGGTCGAACCGCGCCCGGCCGGTGATCCGCAGGGTGGTGCCCTGTTCGAACGGGAACCCGGTGGTCTGGGTGAGCGTGACGCCCTTCCACTTCAGCACCGACGGGCTGTAGAGGTTCACGTACAGCCGCGAGTCGTCGGCCGCGCGGAAGTACACCGAGTCCTGGTACTTCGTCGCGCTCTCCATGCCCGTGCCCTCGCAGCACGTCGTGCCCTGCTTCGGCGTGAAGTCCCGCACGGCACCCGGCGTGAGGCCGATGAAGTACGTCATCAACGGCAGCTCGGCGTCGGCACGGTCCTGTTTGGACCCCAGGATCTGGTTGTAGAGCGCGCGTTCGTAGTAGTCGAAGTACTTCGGCGACTGCTCGTGCAGGAAGAGCTGCCGGCTGAGCTTGAGCATGTTGTGCGCACAGCAGGTCTCGGCCGTGGCGTCGGTCAGCGAGCCCGCGACGACACCGCGCGCCTTCCAGAACTCGCCCGTGCTGGTCCCGCCGATGCTGAACATGCGCGGCGGTACGACCATGCCCCAGAAGTTCTTCGCCGCGAGCCAGTACCGCTGCTCGCCGGTTGCCTCGTACAACCGGACCAGCCCGGTGAAGATCGGGATGTGCTGGTTGGCGTGCAACCCGTCCAGCACGTCCCGGTTCTCGGCGCACGCGGTGATCAACGAGTCGAGGTCGAACAGCCGGGCGAGCTCCAGGTGCTTCCCGTTGATCGCGTGCAGGTCCATGATCGTCTCGACGATGCCGCCGTACTCGCCGCTCGAGAAGATGCCCCACATCCGCTGCCGCACCTCGGCGGGCAGCTTGCCCAGCCGCGAGAACATCCAGTCGCACAGCCCGTCCGCGAGATCCAGCGCTCGCGCGTCCTGGGTGTTGCGGTAGGCGTCGACCAGGCCTTTGAGGATCTTGTGCGCGGTGTAGTAGGGCGCCCACACGGTGAGGTAGTCCGAGCGGGTCATCGTTTCCAGCGTGATGAACTGCGTTTCCGGGTAGGCGGCCAGGAAACCGGGATGGCTCGGACCGCCCCAGGTGCGCCGCAGGGTGGCGTGCCGCCCACGTCCGGACGCGTCGGCGAACGTCCCGCCGGTCGTCTCGTCGAACGCGTAGGAAGCCAGATCTCCCTTGAGCGGCAGGCTGATCTCCTCCGCGGTCAGCGCACGGGAGAACAGGTTCACCTCGTCCAGCGCTCCCGCGAACACCGGGTCGCCACCGAAGTGCGACCGCCCCAGCCAGTGGTGCGCCAACGTGCCCAGCGCGGCGGGGTTCAACGACATCGCGGTGTTCACGCCGGCCTGCACGCCGTTGACGTACAGCGTGCCGGTGGTGCCCGCGATCGTCACCGCGACATGGCTCCACTCGTTCAACGGCAACGGCGCGGTGCCGTTGATGCCCTGCTCGGCTCCTGGCCCGTTCGTCGTGATGGCGAAGCGGGGCACACCGTCGCCGTTGCGGGCGGCCAGGTACAGGTAGCGGGTGGTGTCGTTGCCGAAGTCGAAGATCCGCGCCCAGTTCGCGTGGTGCGACGGCCGCACCCGCGCTGTTAGCGTGAACATCGCGGGCAGCGGCTCGGCCGGCAGCTCGACGAACTGGTACGAACCGCGCACCTGTTCCACCGCCCGGCCGGACTTCCCCGGCACGCTCAACACCTGCGGATCACGGCGCAACGCGGCCCGGCACTCGGTGAGCGCGCCGAGCATCGTGCGGATCTTCTCCAGGAACACGGCGTCGCCGGTGCTGCCGTACGCCTGGGACAGCATCGACAGGAAGTGCCCGGTGTAATGGCCGCGGAGGTTGCCGTTCGCCTCGCCGTCGAGGCCTTCCCAGCCCCCAGGTGCGATGGCGCCCAACGTGTCCAGGCCCGCGTTGGCCCGGAACACCTGGAGCAGCCGGTTCACGTCGTAACCGCGGGCGTAGGCCAGGACGAGGTCGCGCTTCTTCGAGAACACACCCTCGGACAGTGCGACCTCGGACAGCGCGAACGGGCTCAGGCTTCCCGGCGCGACGGCGTTCGGAGCCGCGAAGGCCTCACCTTCCACCGTGCCGAGCAGCGGCACTGCGGCGGCCAGGGAGGTCACCTTGAGGAAGTCCCGCCGTGCGAACCCGTCCGCCATGCGCCTGCTCCTCACGCTCAAATTGTGAGCGCTAACATAGGCGGCACGCCGAGTTGCGTCAACGCTTCGCGGGTGTTTCGGCGAGCCGCTGCCGCACCACCTGAGCTCCAACCCGCCCAGTAAGTCGTAGGTGGCAAAGCACCATCACCCACAACAGCGGAACTCGACGGCGCCCTCCCGCACATCCCCTCAACTCGCCCAGCCACCAGGCCTCCAGCTCACGGTCCCCCATCCCCCACAAGCAGTTCGGCGAGCCGCTGCCGCACCACGTCGACCTCCGGCATGTGCAACGAGTCGTAGATCGGCAGAGCGGCCTCCCACAGCCGGCGTGCCTCAGCGACCTCGCCGATGTCCGCCCGCGCCGCCGCGAGGTCGTCCAGCGACCGGGCCACCTGCTCGCGATCTTCCATCTCCTGGGCGTGCATCAGCGCGTCCCGGTGGCACGCCAGTGCTTCTGCGTGGCGGCCGTCCGCACGGACCGCCCGGCCGCGCCCGTTGAGCGCCGCGCACTCGAGCAGGCGGTCGCCCAGTTTCACCGCGACCGTCTCGGCCTGTTGATGCAGGCCGGCCGCCTTCCGGTACTGCCCCATGCGCTCGTGGGCGGTGCCGAGGTTGATCAGCACCTCGGCCTCGCCGACGGGGTCGCCGATCTCGCGGAACACCTCGATGGCCTGCCGGTGGTGCTCAAGTGCTTCGGAGTGCCGTCCCCACCGCGAGCAGATCCGGCCGAGATCGGTGTGCGCGATCGCTTCGGCCGCGCGGTCGCCGACGTCGTGCAGGATCTGCAACGCTCGCCGGTGGTGGTCGTGCGCCTCCTCCAGCCGCCCGTAGCTCTGCAGGGCGCTGCCGAGGTCGTTGAGGATCCGCCCCTGCCCGACCCGCTGGCCGATCTCCGCGTAGATCTCGGCCGCCTGCCGGTAGCACCCCATGGCCGCCTCGTGCCGCCCGAGGCTGTGCTGCACCTGTCCGATGCTGGCCAGCTCGACGGCTTGCTGACCGCGGTCGCCCGCTTCCCGGCTCAGCGTCAGCGCGAGGCTGTAGGAGGCGAGCGCGTCGTGGTAGCGGCGAGCCCTGCCTTCGTTGTTCCCCAACGCGTGCAGCGTCCGCGCCTCTCCCGCCAGATCGCCGAGCCGCCGGTACAGCCGCAGCGCCCGGCGGTAGTGCTCGTCGGCCTCGCTGTACGCACCGGAACGGGCGTGGGAACGCCCCAGTTCCAGCAACGACCGCGCCCGGCCTGCCGCGTCACCGAGGTCCTCGGCCGCGGAGAGCGCGTTCTGGTGCACCGAGAACGCGTCGGCGTTGTGGTAGCCCACGTTGAGGTGCTGGTCGATCACCCGCGCGATCTTGACCGCGTATCCCGCCAGGTCACCGCCGGCGGTGCCGGTGATCGCGACGAGCGTGAGCCGTTCGGTGTCCAGCCACGTTTTCGCGGCGGCCGCGGTCATCGCCGGCTGCCGGTCCAGCCCGGATTCGCCGCGACGCCACCGTCTTGTGTACGGGTAGAGGGCGTCCATCGCGTCCAGCGCGCCGGTCAGGTGGTGCTCGTAGAGATTCCTCAGCGCGTCCTGACGGTCGGACTCCGGCAACTGTTCCGCACGCTCACGGGCGAAAGCGCGCAGGAGGTCGTGCATCGTCCAGCGGCCCTCGCCCGCACTCTCCACGAGGTGGGCGTGGTGGAGCACGTCGAGCAGATCCCGGCCTGCGCGCACGTCCACACCAGCGAGCGCGGCAACCGCGGCGGCATCGGTGTCGCGGCCCGGATGCAGTCCCAGCAACCAGAACAGGCGGTTCGCCGCGGGTGGCAGGTGTCGTTCCGACCAGGAGAACACCGCCCGCACGGCGGTGTCCGCGTCGGCCCCGGCCTCCAGCAGGTCCAGCCGGTGCCGTTCGTCGGCGAGGTCGTCGAGACCGACCCGCCCGCGCCGGGCGACGAGCTCGGCCGCGACCCGCAGTGCGAGTGGCAGCCGGGCACAGTGCACCGCGAGATCTTCGAGTTCGCCGGCGGTGGCCACCTCGTCGCCGACGAGCAGGCGCAGCAGTTGAACCGCTTCGACGGGACCGAGCACGTCCAGCCCGACCCGATGCGCGCCGTCGCGTGCCACGAGCCCGACGAGGTCGTCGCGACTGGTGATCACGACGACGCTGCCCCTCTCGGCGGGCAGCAACGGACGGACGTGGGCAGCGTCGCGCGCGTTGTCGAGCACCACGAGAACACGTTTTCCGGCAGTCAGGCTCCGGTAGAGCGCGACCTGGGCGGACAGGACGCCTGGCATGCGGTCCGCGGTGACCCCGAGTGCGGCGAGGAATCCGTACAACGCTTCTTCCGGCGGCAGGGCTCCTTCCGGATCGAACCCGCGCAGGTTGACGTACAGCTGCCCGTCGGGGAACCGGTCGGCGACGCGATGTGCCCACCGCACGGCCAAAGCCGTCTTGCCCACGCCCGCCGTGCCGCACACCGCGACGACGGCGATCGTGTCCCGCGCCGCGGCGACCGCGGTGTCGACGGCGGCGAGCTCGGCCTGACGACCGGTGAAGCCCGGCACCAGCGGCGGCAGCTGTGCCGGACGCGGGTCCACGACCCTGACCGGCTGCGGCGCGACCAGCAGCCGCGGGTCGTGTGCGAGAACTCGTTCCTGGATCTCCGCCAGTGCTGGAGACGGCTCGACACCAACATGTTCGACGAGTCGCCGCCGTGCCCGTTGAAACGCTTCGAGGGCCTCGGCTTGGCGGCCAGCCCGGTACAGGGCTGTCATCAGCTGGCCCCACAGCCGTTCGTGGCCGGGATGCGCGGCGGTGAGGTCCGAAAGTTCGGTCACCAGCTCCGCACCGGACCCGGCGGCCAGGTCGGCGTCGACGCGGTCCTGCACGACGTCGACGGTCCTGCACGACGTCGAGGCGCACCCCGGCCAGCCGGATCCGTTCCGCCTCGAGCGCGGCGACCCCGTCGAACTCGTCGAACGGCCTGCCCCGCCAGAGTTCCAGCGCGGAGGTCAGCCGTTCGCGAGCGACCACAACGGTTCCGTCGGCCAGCGCCGCGTGTCCCTCCCTGGCGAGCCGCTGAAACCGCACGACGTCCACAATGTCCGGTTCCAGCAACACGTACCCCGGCGCACGCGTGGCGACCAGCACCGCCAACGGGCCGACACCCTTGCGGAGCCTGGACGAATATGTCCGAACTGTCCGCTCGGCGTCCGGGGGCGCCTGCGGGCCCCACAGTTCCGAGACGAACGTCGCGATGCTCACCGGCCTGCCCGCATACGCCGCGAGCAGCGCCAGCATCGCCCGCAACCTCGGGCCGCCGGGATCGAGCAGCCGTCCACCGGCTTCGACCTCGAACGGCCCGAGCACGCGAACACCGTCGTCCGGCATCCATCGCTCCGCCATCCGGCCTCCGCCCGTCCCTGATGCGCCGCAATGAGAGAGCAATCATCGGGCACGGGGATACGGGCGAAGACGCGGAGGCGGGCAAACTGCCGCTTGCGGTTAGACGGGGAACACGCCGTAGCGCTGCGCGGCGGTGTTGTTGCACACCCAGAGCTGCAACGCGAGGTTCTCGTCGGACCGTCCACCGGGAACGTCGAGGCAGTGGGTGTTCGAGCCGGCGACCCGCGACCGGAGCTCCACGAAGTCGGGCAGGCTCCGGTTCGCGTGGAACCGCTGGTTGCTGATGTTGGCGCACGGCCACTGGACCACCGGCGTGCCGTTGGTGGCGCCACCCAGCGCGTCCATGCACTTCAGCGTGACCGCGTTGCGGATCTGGAAGTTGGAGTTGTCGTGGTCGACGAAGTCCCACCGCTGGAACGGGCTGCCGTTGCAGGTGGTCTGCACGATCGGCACGCCGTCGGCGGACGAGTTGCCCTGCGGCGCCAGGCACTTGCCGCTCACCGTGCTCCGGACGGTCACGTCGAAGTGGTCGTCGGCGAGCGCCGGCGCCGCCGTGGCCACCAAACCGGCCACGGCGGTCGTCACGGCGAACGCCGACGAGGCGATCCACTTTCTCATTCGGGTACCTCCCCTGAACCTGGGCGCCTGAAGGCCGCCCTCTGCGGATCACCATGGCGAGGCCCGTCGACAGTTCGTCGACAGTTCGTCGACGAGGGAGGGCAAGATGGCTGGGTGAACGTGTCGAGGCGAGGACGGCCCGCAGGTCCGACGGGCCCGGTGATCGGCCGTGCGCTCCGGCTGCTCGACGCGTTCGACGCCGAACGCCGCGAGCTGACGTTGAGCGAGCTCGCGCGGCGTGCCGACATGCCGCTGTCCACCGCGCACCGGCTGTTGAACGAGTTCTGCGCGTGGGGTGCCGTGGAGCGCAACGACAAAGGGCTGTACCGGATCGGTCTGCGGCTGTGGGAGCTCGGCTCGCTCGCACCGCGCGGTCCCGGGCTGCGGGAGACCGCGTTGCCGTTCCTCGAGGACCTGTCGCTGATCACGCGGGAGAACGTGCAGCTCGCCGTCCGGGAGGGCACGGAGGTCGTCTTCGTCGAGCGGATCGCGGGTTCCGGCGCGGTACCGGTGCTCACCAGGGTCGGCGGCAGGTTCGCGCTCACCGCCACCGGAGTCGGCCTGGTCCTGCTCGCGCACGCGCCCGCCGAGGTGCAGGAGGACGTGCTGGGCAGCCCGATCGACCGGTACACCGCGAACACCGTCACCGATCCCTCGCGGCTGCGCCGGATGCTCGCCGACACCAGGTCGAACGGCTTCTCGATCAGCGACCGTCAGGTCACGATGGACTCCTTGTCGGTGGGCGCGCCGATCCGCGACCGGCACGGCGCGGTCATCGCCGCGGTGTCGCTGGTGGTGCGGCACGGCAGCACCACGGCGCACGCGCTGGCACCGCTCGTGCGCACCAGCGGGCAGGCGATCTCGCGCGCCCTCTCGGCCTAACAGCTTCCATTTTCCGGAAAGCCCGCTACGGCACGGGTGGTGCTCTCGGCCACGCTGTGACTCCCCACCACGGAGAAGGAGCGGCCGATGACCGGCTTCCCGCGCGACCAGTGGTACGTAGCCGCGTACGGTTCCGAGATCGGGCACGACCTGTTCACCCGCACCGTGTGCGGCGAGCCGATCCTGTTCTGGCGCACCCGTGCCGGCGCGGTGACGGCCATGGCGGACAGGTGCGTGCACCGGCGTTTCCCGTTGTCGCAACCGCCTTCCCGGCTGGTCGACGACCAGGTGGTCTGCGGCTACCACGGGTTCACCTACGACGCGGGCGGCCAGTGCGTCGCGGTGCCGGGCCAGACCCGGATTCCGCGCACGGCAAGGCTTTCGGCGTACCCGGTGGTCGAGCAGGACTCGTTCGTGTGGGTCTTCATCGGCGACCGGGAGAACGCCGACGCGTCCCGGATCCCGCGGGCGCCGTGGCTGGTCTCGCCGGACTACACGACGCTCAACGGCATGGAACCGTTGCGCGCCAGGTACGAGCTGCTCGTCGACAACCTGCTGGACCTCTCCCACGAGACCTATCTGCACAGCGGGTACATCGGCACGCCCGAGGTGGCCGCGACGCCGATCACCACCGAGGTCGACGAGGACGCGGGCATCGTCTACGTCTCCCGGCACATGGACGACGCGGAATGCCCGCCGTTCTACGCGAAGTCGACCGGACTGCAGGGCAGGATCGCGCGCTGGCAGGACATCGAGTACACGCCGCCGTGTCTGTACAAACTGCACGCCCGCATCGCGCCGGTCGGATCCGTGCCGAATCCGGACGGGTCCGACCCGGACGCGTTCCACGTCGAGGTCGTCTACGCGATCGTGCCGGAGACCGAGCATTCGACGCACAACTTCTGGTGCGTGGCAAGGGACTTCGCGCTCGGCGACGAGGAGGTCTCGGCGTTCCTGGCCGAGAGCAACCGCACCGTGGTGCTGCAGGACGTCGCCGCGCTGAACGTGCTCGAACAGGTCATCGCCGCCGAACCGGAGGGGTATCAGGAGCTGTCGGTCAACATCGACACGGGCGGGCTCGCCGCGCGGCGGATGCTCCAGCGCATGCGCGAGAAGTCGTGAACGCGCTCTCCGGCAACCGCGTGTTCCGCATCCACTGGGTGCTGGGCACCGACCGGCTCCGCGCGGTGTGCCACTGCCGCGCGGAACGCGAGTTCGAGGATCCGGTCGAGCTGTGGGAGTGGCTGCTCGCTCATCCAACGGGGCACACGCCGTGAAACTTCTGCTCGACGGCAAGGAGTCCATCGCCGACGGTGTGGTGTTGCTGACCCTGAGGCATCCAGGTGGGCACCAGCTGCCCTCCTGGACGCCGGGAGCCCACGTCGACCTGGTGCTCGGCGACGGCCTGGTCCGCCAGTACTCGCTGTGCGGAGACCCGGACGACACCTCGGTCCTCCGCGTCGCCGTCCTGCGCGAGGACACCGGCCGCGGCGGCTCGCGGTACGTGCACGACGTGCTCGCCATCGGGCACACGGTCGAGATTCGCGGGCCGCGCAACCACTTCCCGCTCGTCGACGCCGCGCGCTACCTGTTCATCGCGGGCGGTATCGGCATCACGCCGATCCTGCCGATGCTCGCGGAGGTCGCGGCGCGGGACTGGCGGCTGGTCTACGGCGGCAGGACCCGGTCGTCCATGGCCTTCCGCGAGGAGCTCCAGCACCGCGGCAACGTGCTGATCCAGCCGCAGGACGAGCACGGTCTGCTCGACCTGCCGGCGTTGCTCGCGGACGTCGACGACGACACCGCCGTGTACTGCTGCGGGCCTGAACCTCTTCTGGCGGCGGTGGAGAAGCACCACACCAGAGGCAAGCTGCACGTCGAACGCTTCACGCCGAAAGCAGGGGCGGCCGACGGTCCGCGCCAGGAGTTCGAGGTCGAGCTGGCGCGGACCGGCGGCGTGCTGCGAGTGCCCGCCGACCGTTCGATTCTCGATGTGGTCGAACGGTCCGGTGTGCCCGTGCTGTCGTCGTGTCAGGAGGGAACGTGCGGCACGTGCGAGACGCCGGTGCTGTCCGGTACGCCCGATCACCGCGACTCCCTGCTGACCGACGAGGAACGGGCCGCGGGAGACGTGATGATGATCTGCGTGTCCCGGGCCCGCTCCGACCGGCTGGTGCTCGATCTCTGAATCAGTGCTCCAGCAGGGAAACGCTGGTGCGGTAACCGGAGTCGCCGACGTACGGCACCGAGCGGCCGATGCCGACCGTGACGGTGACGTCCTTCCCGGCGATGTCCCCGGCCGGGAAGTAGCGGCTCGGGACCAGCCCGCCGGGACACCAGCTGCGCGGGTTGCCGGTGGTGTTGTTGCGGAAGATTCCCGGGTTGCCGTCCGGGCTGTACTGCTCCAGGCTCGCGCAGTCGACCGCCGTGGAGAACGAGCCGACCTGCGTCCCGTTGACCGCCACGGTGACGGTGGTGTTGGAGTACTCCTCGCCGCCCGCCGCCGAGCCGTAACCGGCGATCACCAGCGCGATGTCACCGCGGTTTCCGGCCGCGGTGTGCGCGACCGGGCCCGCGGTGATCTTGTTGGTGGTCTCGCGGACGCCGGAGATCATCCCGGCGACGTCGTGGTCGCGTGCGGTCAGCGCGGCCGTGGAGATCAGCGACAGCGAGTACTTGAAGCCGATCGCCCGGAACTCCGGCGTGACCTCGGCATGCGACTCGCACGCGTCACCGCGGTACGGGTTGGAGCCGCCGCCGATGCCGAGGTAGACGTCCTTGGCCGGGTCGGCGAGCGCGCCGGCGTACGGGCCGAGGTCGGCGTCCGGGAAGGTGTAGTTCGCCTTGGCGCCGCGCCAGTAGTTGCTGAACGGCGTGATGAAGTCCTGCAGCGTCACCCTCGGCGTGGTCGCGGTCGGGGTGGTTCCCTTCGGCACGGCGACGTAGAACACCGTGCCGATCCGGTCGTAGTTGTCGCACTGCGCGTGGTAGCTCACCCGCACCCGCAGGTCGTCGCCGATCAACGCCTTCTCCGCGTCGGTCAGCTTCCGCGCGAACTCGGTGCCGCGGTTCCACATCAGCACGCCGGCGGGCGGGGTGTAGCCGACCGGGTCGTTGCTCGTGTAGATGCCGAACTGCGGGATGTGGTCGAACACCGGGATGGTGCCGCCGCCGGGCGTGCCGCTGCTGGTGCCGTGCACCTCGAACTCGTAGATCCGCGCGGCCGCGTCGGTCGTCTGAGTCGGTGTGGTGACAACGAGTTTGGCGTAACGGGCGGTGGTCGCGGCGATCGGGTGGGTGGTCGTGTTCGCGGTGTTGTTCGTGACTGTCACCGGGGTGGTCCAGGTGCTGCCGTCGGTCGAGAGCTGGATGGCGAACGCCTTGGTGTTGTAGGTGGCGGCTTCACCGCCCGCGCCCGCGTGCTTGACGGTGAAGCTGGTGATCGACGCCGGCACGCCGAGGTCGACCTGCAGGTACTTGGTGCTCGCCGGTGAGCACCACTTGTCGCTGTTGCCGCCGGAAACGCTGCCGTTGACCGCTTTCTCGGGGCCTTCGGAGCTCGCGCACGCGGCCGAGCCCGTGGCGGGTCTGTTCAGCGCCAGGTTGGTGACCGCGGCGGTCGCGATCGGAGGGACGGCGATCAGGGACAGGGTGAGCGCTCCCAGCGGCAGGATCGCCCGGAGCGCCTTCGGTTGGACCGTCATGCGCACGCATGCTGCCGAGCGTCTCCCGGTCCGTGCCAGCCTGCGTTCGGCTGCCGAAATTGACAGACATGTGAGCGTTCACCGCATTCGACACGGCGTTCGACAAACCTTGCCAGGAAAGAAAACAGTGCGTTAACGTGCGTCGAAGGAGCGAGCCGCCACCGCCAGTCTTGTTAGCGATAACAGTTGCCCAGCGGAGGCGTCCATGTCGATCGCTCGAATCACCGCACTCCTGCTCGTGACAGCGCTGATCGTCGCACCCCCCGCGGACGCCGCGGCTTATCCGAACCCCGCCCGCGTCACCGGTGACATCCGAGTGCACGACCCGGCCGTGGTGAAACGACCGGACGGCAGCTATCTGCTGGCGCACACCGGAGACGACATCGCGCTGAAGACGTCCACCGACCGCGTCAACTTCCGCAACGCGGGCACGGTTTTCCCCAACGGTGCACCGTGGACCACGACGTACACCAACGGCAGCCGCACCCTGTGGGCGCCGGACATCTCCTACCGCGACGGCCTCTACTACCTGTACTACTCGGCGTCCACGTTCGAGTCGAACCGCTCGGCGATCTTCCTGGCCACGAGCACCAGCGGGAGCTCCGGCACGTGGACCCAGCTCGACCCCGCCACCGGACTGCGGCTCGGCGGCGGCATGACCGCCGTCGCCGGACGGAACGGCGGCGCGATCGAGGCGCCGTACATCGTCAAGCACGGCCAGTACTTCTACCAGTACGTCTCGTTCGACCTGTGCTGCAAGGGCGCGTCCAGCACCTACCGCGTGATGGTCGGGCGTTCCACCAGCGTCACCGGCCCCTACTTCGACCGCGCCGGCAAGTCCATGACCTCGGGCGGCGGCACGGAAGTGCTGGCAGGGCACGGCGGCATCCACGGGCCGGGCCATCAGGCCGTGCTCACCGACACCGGCGGTGATCTGCTCGTCTACCACTACTACGCCGACAACGGCGTGTCGTTGCTGGGCATCAACCGCCTGACCTACGACTCGGCCGGCTGGCCGCAACTGGTCTGAAAGGACAGTCGATGAAGTCCCGTCTCGCCGTACTGCTGCTCGCCGTCGTCACCTGCGTCCTGACCCTGCCCGTGCCGCAGGCGTCCGCCTCATCGGCCGTGCGGTACACGAACCCGATCGCGGAAAAGCGCGCCGACCCGCACATCTTCAAGCACACGGACGGTTTCTACTACTTCACCGCGACCGTCCCGGAGTACGACCGGATCGTCCTGCGCCGCGCGACCACGATCCAGGGCCTGGCCACGGCACCGGAAACCGTCATCTGGCGCAAGCACTCCAGTGGCGAGATGGCCGCCCACATCTGGGCGCCGGAGATCCACTTCATCAACGGCAAGTGGTACGTCTACTTCGCCGCGGGCCGCAGTGACGACATCTGGCGCATCCGGATGTACGTGCTGGAGAGCTCCAGCGCCAACCCGGTGACCGGAAGCTGGACCGAACGCGGCCGCATCACGACCCCGTGGGACACCTTCTCGCTGGACGCGTCCACGTTCGTCAACAACGGCGTGCGCTACCTGATCTGGGCACAGCAGGAACCGGGCATCTCCACGAACTCCAACGTCTACATCGCCCGCATGGGCGCGAACCCGTGGACGATCACCGGCGCGACCACCCGGCTGACCGTGCCGACGCTGTCCTGGGAGACCCGCGGGTACAAGGTCGCGGAAGGGCCGGCAGTCCTGCAGCGCAACGGAAAGATCTTCCTGACCTACTCGGCCAGCGCCACCGACGCGAACTACTGCCTGGGCATGCTCACGGCGCCGGCTTCGGCGAACCTGCTCAACGCGGCGTCGTGGACCAAGAGCCCGAACCCCGTGTTCGCGACCAACGCCACGACCGGTCAGTACGGGCCGGGCCACAACTCGTTCACGGTCTCCGAGGACGGCCAGAGCGACGTCATGGTCTACCACGACCGCAACTACCGCGACATCAGCGGCGACCCGCTCAACGACCCGAACCGCCGCACCCGCGTGCAGAAGGTCTACTACCAGGCCGACGGCACGCCGGACTTCGGCATCCCGGTGGCCGACGGCCCCACGCCGGTCCGGCTGAGGTCGTACAACACCCCCGACCGGTTCGTGCGGCACTGGGAGTACCGCGCCAAGCTCGAAGCAGCCGTGTCCCCGCTGGCCGACTCGCAGTTCAAGGTGGTGCCGGGGCTGGCGGGCTCCGGAACGGTGTCGCTGGAGTCGGCCAACTTCCCCGGTTACTACCTGCGGCACCGCGACATGGAGCTGTGGGTCGACCGCAGTGACGGCGGCACCCAGTTCCGCAATGACGCGAGCTTCACGCAACGCGCGGGACTCGCCAGCAGTTCCGCGGCGTCGTTCGAGTCGCTCAACCTGCCCGGCCGCTACGTCCGGCACAGCAACGGACTCGTCAACCTGCAGGCGGTGTCCGATGCACAGGGACGGGCCGACGCGACCTTCGTGCTGGAATAGGGAGAAGGACGTGACGATCCTCAGGAGCATCACCGCCTTGCTCGCCGCCGTGGTGCTGGCCGTGACGACGGCGGCTCCCGCAGCGGCTGCCACCTTCACCAACCCGATCAAACGCAACGGCCCCGACCCGTGGATGCAGTACCACAACGGCTACTACTACCTCGCGACGACGACGTGGAACTCCACGATCACCATGCGCAAGTCCCGCACGCTTGCCGGTCTGGCGAGCGCCGCGGACACCGTGGTGTTCAACCTGTCCGGCAGGCCCAACGGGTGCTGCAACATGTGGGCGCCGGAGTTCCACCTGATCAACGGCCGCTGGTACCTGTACTACGTGGCCGGGCGGAACGTGCCGGACTACAACCCGACCCAGCGCCTGCACGTGCTGGAAAGCGCGGGCACCGACCCGATGGGCCCCTACACGTTCAAGGCCGACCTGGGCTCCACCTGGGAGCTGGACCCGAGCATCCTGCGGCACAACGGGAAGCTCTACCTCATGGGCAGCGCGATCGACGGCACCCAGAGCCTCACCATCACCCCGCTGTCCAACCCCTACACGATCAGCGGCCCGCGGCGGACCATCTCCCTGCCCACGCTGGCGTGGGAACGGCAGACCGGCGCGGTCAACGAGGGCGCGGAAGCCCTGTACCACAACGGTCGCGTCATGATCGTGTACTCGGCCAGCGCGTGCTGGGGCCCCGACTACAAGCTCGGGCTGCTCACGCTCACCGGGTCCGACCCGCTCAACCGGGCGCACTGGACGAAGTCGCCGAACCCGGTGTTCCAGCGCAACGACGGCAACGGTGTCTTCGCACCCGGCCACAACGGGTTCTTCAAGTCGCCCGACGGCACCGAGGACTGGATCGTCTACCACGCCAACTCCAGCGCGTCGGGCGGTTGCGACATGAACCGCTCCGCCCGCGCGCAGAAGTTCGGCTGGAACGCGGACGGGACACCGAACTTCGGCACCCCGGTCCGCCTCGGCACCCAGCTCGCCGCGCCGTCGGGCGAGTAGCCTCCACAGTGGACAGCTGGTCCAGTGCGGCACAAACCTGCGGACGACTGGACTTCAACCGGTACGAGACACCGAGCCCGACCGCGAGCCCGCGAGCGTCGGGAAGTTCGCCACCGCCGGCACGGTGACGGCGACCAGGCCCGGTCCACCGAGGCCGGGTGCGACGGCGGTGCGCCAGATCCGCGGGTCGCGGCGGTGCCGGAAGTAGGCGACCACGGCGTTGCAGGCCATGGCCTGCGACGTGATCACGACCAGCGCGCCGATGCCGGTCATGCCGGCGGTGAGGCCGGCGAGCGGGTCGAGCCCGGCCGCGGCGTAGACGGCGGCGATCAGCGTGGCGAACCCGATCTGCACGCCGCTCGCCACGTGCGGTGCGCCGTTGCGCGGGTTCGTGCGGCCGAGCGCCGGGGGCAGCACCCGTGCCCGGCCCAGCGCGAACATGTAGCGGGCCGCGGAGTTGTGCAATGCCAGCAAAGCGGCGAACAAACCCACGGCCAGGAGCAGCATCATCACGTCGGTGAGGAACGTGCCGAGGTACGTCTGGCTGATCGAGAACACCAGGTCACCGGCTTTGAGGTGCTCCTGAGCGGCCGCACTCGCCTGCGCCACCCCGACCGCACTGACGGCCGACTCGCTGCCGAGCAGCACGATCGCCGCGTCGTCCGTCAGCCACGACCGCGCTCAAGGAACCGAATCGCTCGCCGACCACCGCCCCTCGAACTGGGTGAGCAGGTCTGACGCTCACCTCAGCACCCGCACGCCGTAGCGGGGCAGTTCCGTGACGCCGCTGACCCGTTCACCGCTGAGCAGGTCGACGCGCGCGCCGTCCACCACGACCTTCGCGGGCTCTGGCCGGTGGTTGATCACGAACAGCAGGTCGCCGCGGCGCACCACCTCCACGCCCTCGGGCTGAGGTGACGCGGTCACACCCGCCTGCTCCGCGATGTGCGCCAGCAACGTCCCCATCGCGGCGGGTTCCGGCCTGGTCGCCACGTACCAGGCCGTGCCATCGCCGAAGCCGTTGCGCAGCACCACCGGGGTGCCGGCGAGCTCACCGCAGGCCACCTCGGCGACCACCTCCGCGGTCGACGGGGTGAGCTCGTCGGCCCAGAAGTCCGCGGTGAACTCGCCGAGCAGCTCCGACGTGCACGTCAACGTGTCGCGCTGGGGCAGGAACTCGTCGATCCGCAGGCCCATCAGGTCGGCCAGCAGTGCCGGACAGCCACCCACCCGGACGTGGTCGTGCTCATCGACCACACCGGAGAAGAAGCCCATCACGAACGTGCCGCCGTCGTCCACATAGGACGTGATGCGGTCGGCGTCGCAGGCGGTGAGCAGGTAGAGGTTCGGGGCGATCACCACCGGGTACTTCGTCAGGCCGTCGCGGGGCCGCACGAAGTCGACGACGATCCCCAGTCGCCACAACGGTTCGTAGAAGTCGCGCAGCCGGGCGAGCAGGTCGATCTCCGCCGGCAGGTGCGCGCCGCTGACCGCCCACCAGTTGTCCCAGTCCATCAGGATCGCCACCTGGGCCGGAACGTGTTCTCCGACGACCTCCGACAGTTCCGCGAGATCCCGGCCGAGCGCGGCGACCTCGCGGAACACCCGGCTGTGCGGACCGCGGTGCGGCACCATGCCGGAGTGGAACTTCTCCGCTCCCGCACGGGAAGCCCGCCACTGGAAGAAGCAGACCGCGTCCGAACCGCGCGCGATCGCCTGCAACGACTGGGTGCGCAGATGGCCGGGCGGCCGCCGCACGCCGTGCGAACCGCTCGCGGACTGCTCCATCAGGAACCACGGCTTGCGCCCGGCCAGCCCGCGCATCAGGTCGTAGCTCATCGCCGTCTCGACGTGCGCGGCCGGATCCGTCAGGTCCGGATACCAGTCGTGCGACACGAAGTCCTGCTCCGCCGCCGCCTGCCAGTAGTCCAGCGGGGCGAACAACCCCATGAAGTTCGACGTGACCGGCACGAACGGCGTGGTGTTGTGCAGGATCTCGCGCTCGGCCCGCAGGCACTGCAACAGCGACTCGGAGCTGAACCGCTTGAAGTCCAGCACCTGGGTGGGGTTGCGCAGGTACGGGGCCGCGCGGGGCGGCAGGATCTCGGCCCACTCGCCGTAGTGCTGGCTCCAGAACGCCGTCGCCCACGCCTCGTTCAGCGCGCCGAGCGTCTCGTACCTCTCCCGCAGCCAGCGGCGGAAGTGCTGCGCGGTGCCGTCGCAGTAGCAGACCTCGCAGTACTCGTTGTTGATGTGCCACAACGTCAGCGCAGGATGTTCGGCGTAGCGCCGGGCCATCGCGGTGACGATCGCCCGCGCGTACTGGCGGTAGACCGGCGACGAGGGGCAGTAGTGGTTGCGGGAACCGTGCGACATCCTGACACCGTCGGCCGTCACCATCAGCGTGTCCGGGTGACGCAGGCTCATCCACGGCGGCGGTGAGGCCGTCGGGGTCGCGAGGCTCACGCCGATCTCGTTCTCGTGCAACAGGTCCAGCACCCGGTCGAGCCAGCCGAAGTCGAACGAGCCCGGTGAAGGTTCCAGCCTGCCCCACGAGAACACGCCGACCGTGACCAGGTTGACCCCGGCCTCCCGCATCAGCGCGACGTCCTCCAGCCACACCGCCTCCGGCCACTGCTCCGGGTTGTAGTCGCCTCCGTAGACCAGGCGGCCGCGCGTGACGTCGGACAGCTTGCGCATGTGTCATCCCTTGACGGCGCCGAGGATGACGCCCTTGGTGAAGTGCTTCTGCACGAACGGGTACACGAACAGCACCGGCATGCTCGCGATGACGACCACGGTCATCTTCACCGCGAGCGTCGCGTTCCGACAGCCGGCCCAGCTGTGCCACCGCGGGAAATTCGGCGAGGATCAGGCGCGGCGCAGACGCGGGGCGGTGCTCGCGCGGCCGGCGAGTTTCGGCGGCAGCAGGGTCAGCGGCGCCGTCGGATGGCCGTTCAGCCTGGCCACGAGCAGCTCCATCGCCTGCCGTCCCAGCTCCTCGGCGGGCAGCTGCACCGAGGTCAGCTGCATCTGCTCGGCGAGCTCGTCCGGGCAGATGGCCACGACGGCCACGTCGTCGGGAACCCTGCGGCCCAACGCCCGCAGGCTGCCCGCGACCCAGCCGAGCGCCGCCTCGTTGTGCACGACGAGCGCGGTCATCGCCGGTTGTGTGCGCAGCAACGACCGCACGGACGCCAGCACCGACTCGTAGTCGTCCTCGGCGGGCAAGGCTGTGGACGCGATGCCCCGCCGCATGGCCGCCGCGCCGAACCCGGCCATCGTGCGTTGCGCGTAGCCGGTGTTGCGCTGGTACACGACGCTCGGGGCGCCGAGGAACCCGATGTAGCGGTGGCCGAGGTCGGCCAGGTGGTCGACGCACCGCGCCCCGGCGGACTCGAAGTCGAGGTCCACACAGGTCAGTCCCTTGACCGCGGCGGGACGTCCGATGAGGACGGACGGCTGTGCCATCTGCCTCAGCAGCGGCACGCGGTCGTCGTCCAGTTCCACGTCCATCACCAGGAAACCGTCGACCTGGGCGCTGCCCGCCACCCGGCGCAGGCCCTGCGCGCCCTGGTCCGCCGTCACCAGCAGCACGTCCATGTCGTGTCTGCGGGCGGTGGTGACCGCCGCCGTCACGAACCGCATGACGACGGGCAGGTGCACGCCGGGACGCAGCGGCAGCACGAGTGCCACCACGTTCGCCCTGCTCGTCGCGAGCGCGCGGGCACCGGCGTGCGGGTGGTAGCCCAGCAGCCGGATGCTCTCCCTGACCTTGGTGCGGGTCTGCGGCGAGATCGACCGCTTACCCGTCAGCACGTACGAGACGGTGCTCGGCGCCACGCCGGCATGCCTCGCCACATCCGCGATGGTGACCACGTCGGCACCTCCGAATTGAAGCGTTTCGACAACTTTACGGGCGGCGAATGCCCCTTGCTCACCCCTGTTGGTGGGAACGTGCACATTCACGATTGACAGTCGAACTCGATGCTGGCCAGCCGCATGCCCGGCTCCCCGAACACGATGAGCAGGTCATGTGCACCGCCGCCCCACGTCATCGGCATGCTCACCTCACGCCAGTCGTGGCGTCCGCGGTCCTGCGCGACTGTGAACGTGCACAACCTTGCGCCGTCGTTGCCGACGCGCACCTCGACGTCTCCTGCCCGCCCGGCGACACGGGCCCTGCAGCGGGTGACGCTCGCGTCGGCCCGCACGTCGCCGAGCAGGATCCAGCCACCGGCATCGGTGCTCTCGACGACGGTGCCGCGCTCGCGGGTCTCGTCCACGAGGGTGACCCCCGCGTAGTCGTCGAACCCCTCCGCGCGGATGACGGGGCCTCGCAACGCGATCCCCTCACCGATGACCAGCACCTCCCCGCGTGCCCGGCGGTCCGACGACGACCCGGCCCACAGCTCGTGCACGGACGTTTCGACGACCCGGCGGTCGCTCACCACGTCCCAGTGCCAGAAATCCCTGCCGTGCAACGGGAACCGGACGACCTGGCGCTCTCCCGGGGCGAGCTCCACGCGTTCGAAGGCGAGCAGTTCGCGCAACGGCTGCGCCACGCGTGAATCACGTTGCGCACCGTAGAGCTGCACGACCTCGGCACCTGGCCGGTCACCGGTGTTGGTGACCTCGACCGACACCTCGAACTCGTCGTGCTGCCACACAGACTGCGAGGACACGGCCAACGGGCCATAGGAGAACCTGGTGTAGCTCAGCCCGTGCCCGAACGCGTAGAGCGGATCGCCCTCGAAGTACAGGTACGTGCCACCCGAGGAGATGATGTCGTAGTCGAGCAGGTCCGGAAGCGCTTCGACGCCGCGGTACCAGGTCTGGGTGAGCTTGCCGGACGGCGAGATCTCGCCGAAGAGCACCTCGGCGAGCGCGCGTCCGAACTCCTGGCCGCCGTGCGACGACCACAGGATCGCCGGGACGTGCTCGTCCTCCCACACCAGCGCGTACGGGTAGCTGCTGACCACGACGAGCACGGTGCGCGGGTTGACGTGCCGCACCGCCCGGATCAGGTCCACCTGCCCCGGCGGCAGGTCCAGGTCCACGCGGTCCTGGGTCTCGCGGCCGTTGATGTGCGGGTCGTTGCCCACCACCACGATCGCGACGTCCGCCGCCGCGGCCTGCGCGACGGCCTGGGCGATGCCGGAGCGGTCGACCTCCAGCCGCCACCGCGCCGCCTGGCAGTCCGCGTCGGCGAACCGGATGCCGTCCTGGTGCGCCGCCACGTACTTGTCCAGCACCGTGTTGCGCAGCAGGCAGACGTCATCGCTGACCCGGACGAGCTCGAACAGTTCCAGGACGTCCCATCCGCCCGGCATGTCTCGTTCGGTGACGAGCGCGCCTTCTCTCGTCGCCGCCATGTACTTGCCGGTGAGCACGCAGCGCAGGGTGATCGCGTCCTGGCCCCACTCGAACAGGTCGAACGCCGAGCCGTCGCTCCAGTGCTCCTCCAGCACGGCCTCGCCTTCCGGGGAGAAGGCGAGAAAGCGACCGTCCGCGGTGGTCAGCGAGATCCGGTCGATCCCCTCGGTGAACGTGGTCTGTCCGCTGTGGAGCTGCTTGATCCCGTCGAGCGGAGTGACCGAGTACGGGAACGTGCCGCAGTACCAGTCCTCGAACAGGGCGTCCGCGTGCGTGCCGATGACCGCGATCTTCCCGCTGCCACGGGGGTCGAGCGGCAACAGGCCGTCGTTCTTGAGCAGCACGATCGACTGCCGGGCCGCCTCCAGGGCGAGCACTCGGTGTTCGGGCGCGTCGATCACGTCCTCGGTGATCACCGCGTAGGGGTTGAGCTCCGGCGGGTCGAACTCGCCGAGCCGCATCCTCAGCGTCAGCAGCCGCGTGACCGCCCGGTCCACGTGCTCCTCGGTGATCAGCCCGCGGGCCAGCGCCTCGGTCACGCTCGCGATCGTGGCGGCGGGATCGGCGTCGTGGTCGGTGAAGCTGTCGACTCCTGCCCGCAGCATCGCGGCGTGCCCGGCGACGTCGTCCTCGTGGTAGTTCTGCAGACCGGCCACGTTGGACGGCGCCCAGGCATCGCTGACGACCGCGATCTCGTTGCCGGTCCAGCAGCGCAGGTGGTCCTCGAGGTACGGGGTCAGGTGCGCCGGCCTGCCGTTGACGAGGTTGTACGACGACATGACGGCCACTGCCGCGTCCGCCGCGATCGGGCCGCGGAAGCACGGGAACTCGTACTCGTGCAGCACACGGGCCCGCATGACGGACGAGGTCGCGCACCGGTCGGTCTCGTGGTTGTAGCCCAGGAAGTGCTTCAACGTCGGCGCGGTCTTCAGGTACACCGGGTGGTCGCCGCGCAGCCCTTTCGCGTAGGCCGTGCCCATCACCGAGGTCAGCAGCGGGTCCTCGGAGTAGCCCTCCTCGTTGCGGCCCCAGCGCGGGTCGCGCAGCGGGTTCACCACCGGCGCCCACACGTTGAGCCCGTGCGCCACCGGGTCCTTGTGGTGAAAGCCGCGCGCCTCGGTGCCGGTCACGTCGCCGACCGCCTGGACGAGGTCCGGGTTCCACGTGCTCGCGAGGCCGATCGCCTGTGGGAACACCGTCGCGCGCCCCAGCCACGCGACCCCGTGCAACGCCTCGGTGCCGGTGCGGAACGCCCCGAGCCCGAGCCTGGGGACGGCGGCCTGCCACTGGTGCAGCAACGCGATCTTCTCGGCGATGGCCAGCCGCTCCAGCAGATCGGCGACCCGTTCCCGCAGCGGCAGGTCCCGATTCCGGAAAGGTAGTTCCCCATTGGGTGTCTCGATGCTCAAGGCGCGCCCTTCTTGGTCACCGAGGGTGAATCGAATCGCTTCGACCGGACGACGTGAACGTGGCACGACTCACATTGGGCGTCAAGAAGGAGTAAGCCCGTTTCGACTTGTTCGACACTTTTTCTGTCGAACGCCGCGCCCGATTCGACGTCTCGATTAGGAAAACGCTTTCCACATTGCGCCGCAACACATTTGACCCTTGCGTCACGTGCCGGAACGGTCCATCGTAGCCGCCGTGGACCTGCGACGATGCGTTCTGCTCCCCTTGGCGGCCACCCTCGTCCTCGCCGGAGGGCTGCCCGCTTCCGCGCACCCGTTGCCCGGTGAGCGCCTGGACCGCGGGCTCGTCGCGGCCACTGTCAGCGACGGCGTGCACCTGAGCTGGCGCCTGCTCGGTCAGGAGGCCACCGGCGCGACTCCCACCGGCCTCGCCGGGCCCGACTTCGCCGTCTACCGCAACGGAAAGCGCATCGCGACCGTCACGGACAGCACTACGTTCGTCGACGCGAAGCCAATTCCGGGCGCGCGCTACCAGGTGGCACCCGTGCGTCGCGGTGTCGCCTTGGGACGGAGCAAGCCCGTGACGGCGTGGACGGCGTCGCACTACGACCTGCCGCTGCGGAAACCCGCGGACGGCGTGACTCCGGCCGGCGAGCGCTACACCTACTCAGCCAACGACGTCAGCGTCGGGGACATGGACGGCGACGGGCAGTACGAGTACGTCGTCAAGTGGGATCCCAGCAACTCCAAGGACGTCTCGCAGGTCGGCTACACCGGTCCGGTCTACCTCGACACGTACCGCTTCGACGGCACGCTGCTGCACCGGATCGACCTGGGTGTGAACATCCGGGCGGGCGCGCACTACACCCAGTTCCTCGTCTACGACTTCGACGGCGACGGCCGTGCGGAGCTGATGACGAAGACCGCGCCGGGCACCCGTGACGGCCGCCAGCGGTACATCACGATGCCGCGCGAGGACGTGCGCGCCGGGTTCAAGAACACCGACGACTACCGTCTCAGCCCAGAGGGCTACCGCACCCACCTCGTCGAAACGTTTCGCGGCTGGGACCGGCATCCCGAGGTCGTGGCCGGGCATTGGCCCGCGACGCTGGAGCAGGCGTTCGGCATCGAGCCGCGCTACACCTACCCGTTGTCCGCAGAGCACGCCGCCGAGCTCGTCGACCACTTCCTCGACGTCTACGCGCCTTCCCGCAGCGCCAACAACAAGCTGCGTCAGTTCGCGGGCTTCATCGTCGACGGACCGGAGTACCTGACGGTGTTCGACGGCGCCACGGGCCACGAACTGCAGACCGTCCGCTACGAGCCCGGCCGCACCGACGACGGCCTGATGTGGGGCGACTACGCCATGCCTCGCATCGAACCGGGCAACCGGGTGGACCGCTTCCTGTCCGGGGTCGCGTACCTGGACGGCAAACGTCCGTCCGCGATCTTCGCCCGCGGCTACTACACCCGCTCCGCCGTCGCCACCTACGACTGGGACGGCAGGCACCTGAAGAAGCGCTGGCTCGTCGACAGCGGCTGGGTGCCGATGACGAACCCGTTCCGCGACACCCCGCACGGCCGCGACGGCACGAACCCGAGCCACGCCGAGCTCACCACGCAGGGCGCCCACTCGCTGAGCGTCGCCGACGTGGACCACGACGGCCGCCAGGAGATCATTTACGGTGGTGCGACCCTCGACGACGACGGCTCGCTCAAGTACAGCTCGTCCGGCGTCCTGCCACCGGGCAGCGTCGAGCCGGGAGCCGCGGTCCGGGTCGGGCACGGTGATGCCCTGCACGTCACCGACATCGACCCGGCCCGCCCCGGCCTCGAGATCTTCATGGTCCACGAAGGCGCCCGCTACGCCCCGTACGGCTACGCGCTGCGCGACGCCGGAACCGGTCAGACGATCTACGGCGCGTACTCCGGCATGGACACCGGCCGGGGCATGATCGGCGACGTCCGCCCGGACGTGCCCGGCATCGAGACGTGGTCGTCCATGCCGAACGGCTCGGACTCCGGCGGTCTCTGGAGCGCGGACGGCCGCAGGCTCGAGGACCGTTCTCCCGGCACGAACATGAGCATCCGCTGGGCCGGCGACCTGACCACCCAGATCGTGAACGGCGCCCAGGACGTCACGCCCACCATCGACGACTGGCGGCGCGGCACGGTGCTCACCGCCACCGGCACCCGCGCCAACAACGGCACCAAGGGCAACCCCTCGCTCGTGGCCGACGTGTTCGGCGACTGGCGCGAGGAACTCGTCATGCGCACCCAGGACAGCACCGCGTTGCGCTTCTACCTCAGCACCGAACCGACCAGCCACAAGATGTACACGCTCATGCACGACCGTCAGTACCGCGTCGAGGTCGCCCGCCAGCAGACCACCTACAACCAGCCGTCGTACCCTGGCTTCTACTTCGCCTCGGACGTCGACTGGACGCGCGTTCCCCTGCCCTCGCACCGGAAGGACGCACCGTGAAACTCCTGGTCGCAGCAACAGTCCTCGTCAGCAGCGTCGTCATAACCCCATCGGCGTCGGCCGCGAGCACGCCGACCGACCCGAACGTCAAGTACTTCGGCCGCTGGAACACCAGCACGTCGAGCGCCTACGTCTCCGAGTGGGCAGGCGCCTACCTCGTCGTCGGCTTCACCGGCCGGACGGTGAAGCTCAAGCAGCGCCGTGCGATCGACTTCTTCGTCAGCATCGACGGCGGGCCCGATGTGTCCTATGTGAACAAGACCGGCACCGTGAACCTCACCCCGGCGCCACTGGCCGCGGGCAACCACACCCTCCGCGTGTCCTACCGCCCGATCGCGGGCTCGTACAAGGGTGACGCGGTGTACCAGGGCATCGAGCTCGACACCGGCGCGAAGACGTTCGCTCCGAGCGTGCCGTCGAAGATCATCGAGTTCGTCGGCGACTCCATCACCGTGGGCCAGCAGTCGTCGAAGCAGGCGCTCACGGCGTACGGCTGGCTCACGGGCGAGAAGCTCAAGGCCGGCCACACGCAGATCGCGGTGGGCGGCGCGTGCCTGCACCCCGCGGCGGACGGCTGCCTGAGCATGCGCGAGGGTTTCCTGCGCACCGGACTCGCGTTGAACGCGCCCGCGTGGAACTTCGGCCGGTACAAGGCGAACGCCGTCGTGATCAACCTCGGCACCAACGACGTCGGGCACAGTGTCACCAAGGACCAGTTCCACGCCTCCTACGTCACGCTGCTCAAGCGGGCACGGGAGAAGTACCCGACCGCCGCGATCTTCGCGCTGGGCACGTTCCGCAAGCGGTTCCTGCCGGAGACGCAGGCGGCGGTCAAGGATGTCAACGACGGCAACGTGTACTTCGTCGACACCACCGGCTGGATCAACGAGTCGACTGACACGACCGACAACGTGCACCCCAACGACCAGGGCCACCGCAAGATCGCCGACCGCCTGGCGCCGATCGTGGCCGCGAAGATCTAGAGTCCAGGTGCTCTGCATCTGTCTGGAATGGCACGTTGGTACGGCTAGTTCGTACGAACGTGCCTATCGCGCCAAACAAAACGACGAGGCGCGGATTCGCCTGCAGAGTCCTGCAAGTACCACCAACTCGTGAGTTGGTGGTACTTGCAGACGTGGTCAGGGCTACAGCGTGACCGGCTTGCCGCCCAGCGTCACGAGCAGCTTGCCGTCCGAGGCGAACGACCAGCCGAGGGCACCGGAATAGCTGGAGCAACGAGAACCGTTGGTGCCCAGCCAGAACTGGTTCGAGCTGTCCGCGTTGCCGACGGTCTTGTCGTTGGAACCCTTGCTGCTGCGGCACGACGTGTTGCCGCGGTACACCGTGCTGCCCGCGTCGAACGAGAAGTTGCGCTCGTCGTTGTCGATGCTGAGGTTGTTCGACACGGTCATGGCGCCGGGGTTGCGGTTGTAGGTGAAGCCGTGCTTGCCGTTGTCGAACGCGATGGTGCGGCGGACGACGTGCGGCACGGCGATGTCCTCGCCGCCGAGCTTGAAGCCGTTGCGGTCGCCGTTGCCCGCCTGGCCGCCGTTGCTCAGCGTGCCGTTCTTGTACGACAGGGAGTCCTCGATGGTCACCGCGCCGATCGCGCCGGTGTCGGACTTGGTGTAGAGGTCCCAGCCGTCGTCGATGTTGTTGTGCGACACCGCGTACCGGAAGACGTTGCCCGAGCCGACGGTCAGCTTGGCGGCGAAACCGTCGGCGTCCTCACCGTCGGAGTCGCGGTTGTCGTGGGACTCGGCGCTCAGCACGAGGTTGTTGGCCGGCCACTGGTTCTTCGGTGTGCTGGACGCGATCCGCGAGAGCTGCAGGCCGGTGTCGCGGTTGTACCGGGTGATGGTGCGTTCGAGGATGTTGTTGCTGCCGCCGACGAAGATGCCGTTGTCACCGGCCCGTTCCACGATCAGGCCGTAGACGTGCCAGTACGAACCGTTCACGGCCAGGCCGCGGTTGGCAGGGTCCTCGGTCTGCGCCGAGAAGTTCAGCACCGGCTTCTCGCCCTGGTAGGAGGTCAGCTTCTTGCGGGCGCTCGCCGTGCCGTTGTTGCCGGGAGCGATCGTCACCGTCTTCGCGAGGTTGTACGTGCCGCCACGCACGAAGATCGTGCCGCCCGCCGCGATCCGGGTGATCGCCGAGGTCAGCGTGGTCGGGTCGGAGATCGTGCCGGTCGCTCCGTCACGGCCGGAAGGCGACGCGTACAACACGCTGTCGGCAGCGGACGCGGGTAATGGCAACGCCAGGACGACGGCCAACGCCACACCTATGGACTTCATCATTTTCTCCCTGGGTGCGAAAGGATTTCCGGGAGCGCTCCCACGCAAACTAACGCACCAACTTCGAGAAACGCAACGAAGCCCAAAAAGATTCACAACGATGAAAAGCGTGCAATTCACAAATAGAAAACGAACCGAAACGGGCGCATGCCGAATCCGCGGACGGGCGCGTCCGCGGATTCGATCTTCAGTTGTGCCCCGCGGGAATCAGGGGCTGGCGAAGCTCGGGTGCGGCGGCTGGTTGTAGGCCGTGTTCTGCCACGCCACGGCTTCCCGGTACTGCCGGTCCTCCATCAGCGAGGCCCGCCGGATCAAGGTCGGTTCGGTGGTGGAGTAGATGCGCAGCGCCCGGCTGTCCGAGGTGCGCCAGATGACCTCCTCGCGCCAGTCGCCGAGGATGTCCGCCTGCAACGCCGGCGTGGACTTGGTGCCGTTGTTGGAGGCCACGCCCGAACCGGTGAGCAGCCGCGTGTCACCGTTGGGGCCGTACTTGTCGATCGTGGTGCCGTTCAGCAACTCGCGCTGCGCGTCGCCGTCCCACCAGATCACGAAGTTGGTCGAACCCGGCTTGCGCGCGGCGACCTGCGCGCCCGTGGCAGCGGACCTCAATCCACCGACCGCGGCCGACCACGCCTCGGCGCCGGGGTTGCCCGCCCAGATGTCCGCGGCGACCGCCCGGCCGTTGTCGCAGCCGCATGACGGCGCGCTCCACAGGATCTGGCCGGTGCGGGCGTCGCCCATCCAGTGCGCGACCTCGTTCGTGTGCTCCGACGGCTTGAACACCTCCAGGCCCGGCCTCGACGGGATGAAGTCGCCGACGTGCAGCGCGTCGCCGTGGTGGGTGCCGTTCTGCCACAGGCCGCGGCCGTTGTCGTCGATGGCCATCGAGCCGTAGATGATCTCGTCGCGGCCGTCGGAGTCCACGTCGGCGATCGAGAGGTTGTGGTTGCCCTTGCCCTCCCACGCCGACCGGTTCGACTGGGACGCCGAGTCGAACGTCCAGCGCTGCGTCAGCTGGCCACCGCGGAAGTCCCACGCCGAGATCACGCTCCGGGTGTAGTACCCGCGCGCCATCACGATGCTCGGCCGAGAACCGTCCAGATAGGCCGTTCCCGCCAGGAAGCGGTCCACCCGATTGCCGTAGCTGTCCCCCCACGACGAGACGTTTCCGCGTGGTGGCACGTAGTTCTCGGTGTCGAGCACCGCGCCGTCCGTGCCGCGGAACACCGAGAGGAACTCCGGGCCGGACAACACATACCCGTCGGCGTTGCGGTGGTCGGCGTTCGCGTTGCCGATCACCTGCCCGGTGCCCGACCGCGTGCCGTCCGCGGTCTTCACGGCGATCTCGGCCTTGCCGTCACCGTCGTAGTCGAAGACCTGGAACTGCGTGTAGTGCGCGCCCGCGCGGATGTTGCGGCCGAGGTCGATGCGCCACAACCGGGTGCCGTTGAGCTTGTACGCGTCCAGGTACACGATGCCCGTGCGGCCCTTCTGCGAGTTGTCCTTTGCATCCGCGGGATCCCATTTCAGGACGATCTCGTACTCGCCGTCGCCGTCGAGATCCCCGACCGACGCGTCGTTCGCCACGTAGCCGGAACCAGGGCTCTGGATCGGCACGTCCTTGCTCGTCGCCAGGGTGCCGACGGATCGCGTGGCCGCCGATTCCACGCCTCCGCCCACCTGGCGCACCGAGTAGGACGCGGTCGCGGGCGCACCCGCGTCGAGGTAGCTCGTCGCCGTCGTCACCGGCGCGCGGTTGACCTTCACCCCGTCGCGGTAGACGTCGAACGCCACGTCAGGGGCGTCGGAGCCGAGCAGCCGCCACGACACGAAGTTGCCGTCACCGTGGACCGACCGGATGCTGACGAGCCCGCGGTCCGCGGTGGCCGCCGGTTGCGCGACTGCGGGAACGCCGCCCGCGACCAGGATCGCCGCGAGCAGTGCTGACATCGTTGTCCGCTTCATCTCGCATCAACCGCCCGAGACCGATGACGTCCAGTCCGCACCGAAAGCGGTCTGCACGCCCAGCGGGAACACCAGTGTGGCGGCCAATGCCACCACCAGCGCTCGCGTGAACTTGTTCATGGACCATTCCTTCCGAGAAATTGAAACGTTTCACCTCCAGGAATATTAGCGTCGAATAAATCGAATGCGGCGCGCGCAATCCTTCGACCTGTGTTCGACGTGGACGACCGGGACTGTCAGACCCCGGCGCTAAGGTTGCGGGCACAACGACACGTGCCCCGGGAGGCCGCTTGATCACCATCAAGGACGTCGCCAAGCACGCCGGCGTCTCCGTCAGCACGGTGTCCTACGTGCTCAGCGGCAAGAGGCCGATCTCGACGGCGACCTCGCAGCGCGTGCGCCACAGCATCCACGAGCTGGGCTTCCACCCCAACGCCGGGGCGAGAGCCCTGGCGAGCAGCCGCACGAACGTCCTCGCGCTCGTCGTTCCACTCAGGACCGATCTCAACCTGCCGGTGATCATGGAGTTCGTGGCGTCGATCGTCACGGCCGCACGTGCGCACGACTACCACGTCCTCTTGCTCACCAAGGAGTCCGAGGCCGACGAGGTGCACCGGGTGACCGCGTCCGCGCGCGCCGACGCGGTGATCGTGATGGACGTGGAGGCCCGCGACCCGCGCCTGCCCGCTCTGCGCGAGCTGGACGTGCCGGTGGTGCTGATCGGGGTGCCCGCCGACCCCACCGGGCTCAGCTGCGTCGACCTCGACTTCACCGCCAGCGGCGCGCGGACCGTGGAGCACCTGGCCGGCCTCGGGCACCGCTCGGTCGGGCTCATCGGTTCCCCGCCGCCCGTCTACGAGCGCAGGACCGGCTACGCGACGCGGTTCCGGTCCGGTGTCACCAAGAGCGCCCGCAAGCGCGGCGTCACCGTCCACATCAGCCCGTGTGCGCCCACCTACGCGGCGCTCAGCGAGAACCTGGACAGCTTGCTGCGGCCCGAGCTCGGCATCACCGGGCTGGTCGTGCACAACGAGGCGGTGCTCGCGGACGTGGTGCTGGAGCTGCGGCGGCGGAACAAGCGGGTGCCGGAGGACATCTCCGTCATCGCGCTGTGCCCGGACCCCGTCGCCGCCACCCAGCCGGTGCCGCTCACGTCGATCGCGATCCCGGCGGACGAGGTCGGCGCGATCGCGGTGGAGATGCTGATGCGCGGGCTGGCGGGCGAGCAGCCGGCCGAGGTCAGGCTGCTCGCCCCTGCGCTCACCGATCGGGGCAGCACGGTCACGGCACCGAGCACGGCCGATCGTTGAGCGTGAACGAGACGGGTTTCGCGTTCGTGCCCGTCCAGCTCGCGGTGAACCCGAAGCCGGCTGTGGCGTTCGGCTTGATCTCCTTGTTGTAGCCCTGGTCGGTGACGGTCACCGCGCCGCCGGTCTGGGTGAGCGTGCCGTTCCACAGCTGGTTGATCACCTGGCCGTTGGCGAACGACCACTTGACCGTCCAGCCGTTGACGGCCGTCGAACCGGTGTTGGTGACGTCGACGGCTGCCTGGAACCCGCCCTGCCACTGGTTCTGCACGGTGTACTTCACCGAGCACCCGGTTCCCGGCGGGTTCGTCGTGGTCGTGGTGGTGGTGGTGGTGGTCGTCGTGGTGGTTGTGGTCGTTGTGGTGGGCGGGGTTCCGGTCATCTCGCCGAGCACGATGCCGCGTCCGTTGGTGCCGAGGTAGACGCGGCCGTACACGCGCGGATCGCCCGTGATGGCGTCGCCGATGTTGCCGTACTGGTGGCGGTCGTCGTTGATCCGCACCCAGTTCGCACCCGTGTCGTCGGACCTGAAGACGCCTTTGACACCACCGGTTTCGCCGATCAGGTACAGCGCCGGGTAGGTCCGTCCCGCGGCCGCCTTGCCGAATCCGATGTTGAGCGAGCTCGCCACACCGGTGACCTTCGCGAAGCTCGTGCCGGAGTCCGTGGAGTGCCACAGTCCGCCGGTGCCCGCGAGCCAGACGTCGCCTTCCTTACCTGCCACGGCTTTGAAGCGCGCCTCGCTGGGCAGACCGGTCGCGGCCGTCGCGGTGAAGCTCGCACCGCCGTTGGCGCTCACGTAGAACTTCCCGGCGGAGAACCCGTAGAACTTCATCGGGTTGACCCGGTCCGACTCGACGACCGCGCCCGCCGGGATGCCGGTCGACGCCGTCCACGAGTTGCCGAAGCCGGTCGCCTGGTGGACACCGGTTCCCGCCGGGCTCCAGACGAACCTGCTGCCGTCGGCCGCCGCGGCCACCGTGCCGCCGCCGGTGACACCACCCGGTTCCTGGCCCTGGAACCAGTTCGCGCCGCCATCGGTCGAGAACGCCACGCGGTTGTCGTTGGGCCTGCTGGTCTTGTCGAAGTCACCGACGCGCACGATCGTCGCTGGGCTGAGCTCGGCGTAGTCCAGGCTGCGCGTCGACGTGAAGTACGGCTGGTTGAACGTCCTGGCCGGTACCGCGTCCAGCCGGTCGTGCCGGAACCCGCCGATGTCACCGAGCGCGCTGATCAGCGGTGGCCCGGCCGGCGGGCTGATCAGGTCCGTCACCGCGGTTTCCTCGAGCCCGGCGGCCATCGGCCTGATGGTGAACTGGGTGCCGCGATCCCACGCGGTGAGGTCGGTGGTGCCGTAGAGCGTGGCGCCCGTGCCGTACATCATCCGGTCGGAGTTGAACGGGTCGATCTCGAGCGACTCGGTCATCCAGCCGAGCTTCGGGGAGACCTCCGGCGGTGCGGGGTTCGCGCCGAGGTCGAGCCACGGCGACGCGCTGATGTCCATCTTGTAGCGGAAGCTGCGGTTCGGGTAGCTCGTCCAGTCCCAGACACGCGTCCAGGTGGCGCCGTAGTCCGTGCTGCGGAAGAACACCACGTCCGGCCACCATGCGATCTGCGTGGCGACCATAAGCGTGCCGGGCTTCTTGCGGTCGACGGTCAGGCCGCTGTAGCCGAACGTGTTGTCGGTGCTGGTCGACGGCACCGGGCTGATCCGCGTCCACGCGCCGGTCGCGGTGTTCAGCTTCCAGACGTCACCTTTGGCGCCGTCGTACGGACCGCCGGTGTCGCTCGTGGCGAGGTAGAGCGTGTCGCCTTGGAGGACTCCCTTGTGCGGCAGGAAACCCGTCGGTTGCCCGGCCACCCGTTCCCACGTCGTACCGCCGTTGGTGCTGCGGTAGACGTTGTTCTCCTTGTCCGCGACGCCCACGTAGATCGTCTGGGTGGCCGTCGAAGCGTTTCCGGTGCGCGGGTCGAACGTCACCCACAGCACGCCCTGGTTGTCGTTGAGATAGCCGTTGGGATCGCTCGGGTCCTGGACGTAGTTGCCGGGGTTCGGGAACGCCGTGACCTTGCTCCAGGTGGCACCGAAGTCCGTGCTGCGCCACAGGCCGTTGCCGCTCGGGGCGCCGAAGTACAGGACGCTGTTGCGGTTGGGGTCGATCGCGAGCCGCTCCCCCATGCCGCGGCCGGGCATGTTGCCGCCGATCTTGAACGGCAGCGGCGTGGTCTGCCACGTGCTGCCGCGGTCGGTGGAACGCAGGATCGCGCCGTTGTTGGGATCCCAGCCGTTCGTGTACATGCCCGCCGCCACGTACACGCGGTTCGGGTCGACGGCGTCGGTGGCGAGGCTCGCCACGCCGTTGAGCCCCCAGTTGTCGAGGCCGACGTGATCGAGCAGTGGGATCCATCTGTTCGTCTGCGGGTTCAGCCGGTACGCGCCGCCGATGTCCGTGCGCGCGTAGACCAGGTTCGGCTCGCTCTGGTTGAACACGATGCCGGGCACGAACCCGCCACCGGCGATGTCGACGTTGCCCCACGAGTAGGACGCGGCCGCCGCGGGACTCGCGCTCGTCGTGTGTGCCACCACGACGAGCGCGGCCGTCGTCACCGCCGCCAATGCGCCTGCGAGGACTCTCCGCATTGAGAATTCCCTTCTCGCCGATTTCAGCGATGGTCGCTCTCATGCGCGCAGAAACTCAAACAGGACTTACGTTTCGACTCGATTCGACTTCGCGAACACCTCTATTTCGCCGAGAGTGAGATATCCGGAGGGCTTGGCGGTCAGGACGACGCGGACAGCGGTCGCCGGAGGAGACGGGTTCAGCGCGACTTCCGTCCTCGGCGCGGTCACCGCGACCTCACCGCTCGCGTCGACCCACGTGCCGTCGGCTTTGAGCACCTGCACCTTGACGCTCTGGGCGACACCGCCGTCACCGTCGCGGTAGGAGTGCACGGCGATCTTCGTGAGGTCACGTGCTTTCGGAAAGGTGAACGTGATCGTGTCGGACGTGTTCTTGGTGCCGGACTTCCAGTTCGACCACGCCTTCTCGTCGGTGACGCCGTTGCGCAGGCGGTCCGCGGAGTAGCCCGGCTCGGTGTAGGTCGCGGTGACCGCTGACTCCGGCGCCACGTTGACCTCGACGGGTTCGGTGACCTCCACGACCGCCGTGGCCGCGACCGTGCTGCCGTCGACGACCTGGGCGCGCCCGGTCACCGTCACCGTGCCGATCTTGTCGAACACCGCGGCGTCCCACGTGACCGGTAGTTGAGCCGTGCCACCGCGCTTGCCGACTCCCGTCACCGTGGCGGGCAGATCCGGCCGCCCGCCGACGTAGGTGCCGGCACGAGCGGGAATCGTCGAGGCGATCGTGTCGACGGTGACGACGGCCAGCGCGTCCAGCTTGTGCCCCAGCGGATCCGTCGCCGTGCCGCGGACCCGGACGGTGCCGGGCTGGTTCCACCGCGAGTCGGACGGCAGGTCCCACACCACGGGCAGCGCGCCTCGCGCACCGTCGCGGTAGACCGGCGTCACCGTGTTCGGCAGCACGGGACGCAGCTTCGGAACCGTGAACACAGCGGCGTCCTGAGCCCGCAGCACGGTCTGGTCCGTCACGGTCCACCGCTGGCTCGCACCCGACGTCGGTGTCTTCGCCTGGACCACCTCGCCGGCCGCGTCGATCAACGCCCCCGTGGCCGCGTTGACGAACGTCCAGCTGCCGTCACCCGTCGTGGACATGATCCACTCCGCGGCGGTGTCCTTGGCGGACTGCAACACCACCGCGTCACCACTGGCGGCGAGCCGGGTGCCGGACACCGCGTTGACGATCTCGTAGTGCTCGCGGTTCCCGTTGCCGTGACCGAGCTTGCGCACCGACCACAGCTGCCGTCCGCTGGTGACGTCGGTCGTGCGTGCCACCGCACCCGACCAGTCGTCGGACGGTTGCAGCGACTTCTCGCCCATGGCCAGCCGGTACACGTGGCCGGACTGGACCAGGGCGGCGTCCTTGGACACCCCGGACACGCCGTCGACCTCGAACGTGGTGACCGACTTCGCCGGCACCGCGAGCGTTGCCGACCCGCCGGAGACCTTCACCGGCTTGCCACGCACCAGAGCGCCGTCCGCGCTGGTCACCACCGGCGTGACCCGCGCGTTCGTCGAAACGTTTCGGAACCGGGTGAGGTCAATGGTGACCGCGCGGGCCGTCGAGCCGTTGTTGACGTGCACGACGCTGACACCCTGGTCGAAGCGTTTCACCGCGGCGACGGTCGACGGGTCGTCGGTCTTGACGAACCTGTCTCCTGGCCGGACGAAGTGGGTGAAGTTGCGGATGGTGTCGAACTTGGAGTTGGTCTTGATCGGGCAGGTCTCGAGCGTGTCGGTGGACTTGCAGTTGAACGGGATGTGGATGCTGCCCCAGTTCTTGCCCGCGGCCTGCTGCGGGATCGCGTCCTCGATCGGCTGCCAGAACACCCATGCCGACGGTTCGAGTTCACGGATGTCCTCGAGCATCCGGGTCGCCATGCCCAGACCGGGTTCCATGCCGGTGTAGTCCGTGGTGCCGTTGCCCCAGGTGCCCTCGACCTCGCTCATCCAGAGCTTCTCGCCGGCTCCCTTGGCGATGTCACGGACGCTGGTGCGCTGGCCGGTGCCGTAGGTGTGCACGTTGAGCTGGTCGATCACGTCACGCGCCGGGCCGTAGCCGTTCCAGTTGCGCACGAACGTGCCCGGGTTGGTTTCGTCCATTGCGGACACTTTGGTCCTCGACTTGAGCTCGTCGAGCGCTTTACGTGCCGCGAGCAGAACCTCCTGCTGCAGTTCGGGTCCGGCGTGGGCGCCCTCCTGCCGTCCACCGGTCGGCTGGCCGTCGGTGCCGAGCTGCGTGCCCCAGTAGTTCGTGTTGGGTTCGTTCAGCGGCGCGAGGGTGTCGAACTTGATGCCGTGCGCGCGTTCCAGCTGCTGCGCCACGCGTGCCAGGTACGTGGCGAAGTCGTCGACGCGATCACGGCGGATCTGGTCGGTGTTCGCGTCGAACCCGCCCGAGACGTACCCGCTGACGGTCTGGAACCACGGCGGCGAGTTGCTGAACGCCTCCCACTTGGTGACCTTGCGCTTGATCTGGTCGACCCACCAGCGCTGGTTGGCGTCCGCGGCGAAGTTCCAGTGGTCGGGGTTGTCCGCGCGCCACCAGTCCACGTCGGTGCGCGTCGTGCCGGGCGGGGCCTTCCAGAAACCCTCCATGGTCGCGCCGACCTTCATGTAGTCCTTGCGGACGTCCGGCGCGTTGCCGCCGCCGATGTTGTAGCGCGCGATGTTGAGCCGCAGCCCGTCCTGGCCGAACAGCATGTCGGCGAGCTTGCGGCGGATCGGGTCCGGGTAGCCGCCGGTGACGTTGGCCATCCACACCAGGCTCGTACCCCAGCCCTCGAACTCGGGTTGCTGGTACGACGGGTCGACCCGGACCGTGATCCCGTTCTGCGGCACCGGATCCGCACTTGCCGTGGCGACCGTGCCCAGGCCCGTCAAGCAGCAGAGGGCGAGCGCTGACAAACGACGTCTGATGCTCACAGTCCGTCACGCACCATTGCCTCGACGATCTTGACGTGCCGGTCGGCGCTGGTCTGCGAGAACTCGCTGTCGAAGTTCAGCCCGTACGGCCAGAAGTGCTGGCTGTCGCACTTGATCGACGCGCCTTGACCGTCGTACTGCTTGACGAGCGCCGTGGTCCTCGCACCCTTGAAGGTGCCGCCGCAGCCGAGCGATCCCCACTTACCGCTGGTGCCGACACCGATCGTGTGCCCGATCTCGTGCAGCGCCGTGCGTTCGTTCATGGAGGCGAAGGCGCCGAAGCGAATCGTGCCGTTGATGCTGCCGTCCGCGGTCGGCACTCCCGGCTCGTAGTGGGCGGTGATGCTCTTGCTGAGGCCGCTGAGGTTGTTGTACCTGGCCACGGCCGCGTTCATCGCGCGCGTGATCAGGTCGTACGCCCGCTGCTGGTCGGCCGTGGGGTTGGACACCCGCGCCAGCCGCCAGGAGAGGGTGCCCTGCACCTGCACCTCGGCAGGCGCGGCCTGGGCAGGGACGGTCAGCGCGAAGGTGGCCGCGAAGGCCACCACCAGACCGCCGAGTCGGGACAAGCGCATGTCAGTCCTCCTTTAACCGAGCCGGAAGTCGGCGACGCGGATGGGCGAAGGCGTGCTGCCGGCGGAGGCCTGCTGGTACTGGACCGACAGAATTCCTTGCGACGCGACGCGGGAGGTGTCGACGTTGACCTCGCCGAACGCCTGCAACGACGGCCGGTCGAAGACGGTGGTCCAGTCGGTCCACCCGCTGGCCCTGCTCGCCGCCACGATCCTGCCGCGCGGCATCACCAGGTACGCGTTGTCGTTGCGGTCGAGCACGATCTTGGTGCGCTGCGTGTGGTTCGGTGCGATCGGGACCTCCATCTTGGTCCACTTCCCGTCCGCGCCGCGGAAGACGTGGAACGTGCGGCCGTACTGCGCGCGCTGCTGGGCGTAGTTCGAGACGCACTGGGTGAAGCGGCCGGGCACGTAGCTGATCACCACGTGCGGCCGGCCGCTCGTGTCCACCGCCTGGCTCTCCTGGTTCATCAGGCCGTGGTTCGGGTCGAGCGGGTCCGCCACCAGTCCCGGCGACGTGACGCTGACGGGCGTGCCCCCGGTCGTGCCGACAACGGTTCCCGCGCCGTTGCGCCACGTCCGGCCGCGGTCGTCGCTGTATACGTAGCCGGTGTCGTGGTTGGTGAGCCCGCCCGAGTTGCAGAGCACACCGGAGTTGCCCTCACGCCAGGTGAAAGCGGCGTGCAACCGTCCACTTCGGTCGTACGTGAGGCCGTGCAGGTACATGTTCCGCGTGGTCGACACGACCCCGTTCGGCCCTGTGTACGACCCGGTCGCGGACGACCAGCCGCCGAGCTTGCGCCACGTGCCGCCGGTGTACTCCGCCAGTTCGTTGACGCCGTTGCCGGAACCGCCGGTGCGGTAGCTGAACTGCAGCCTGCCCTCGGGCGTCACCAGGAACTGCGGGTAGGTCATCGACCCGAGCTCGGCGCTCCCGAGTGTCCGCTGCACCTCGCCGAACGACTCCGCGTTCCACCGTTGCGCGCCGATCGCGAGGCCGGGCTTGGAGCGGAAGTAGAACAAGCGCGTGTTGTGCGTGTCCATCGCGACGTGAATCGTGTTGTCCTGCGGGGAAATCCCGAGCGAGATCACGTTGTGCGAGTCGTCGACGCTGAGCTGGTGCGGCAGCACCACGGTCTCCCACTTGGTGCTGCCGAGGCTCCTGCGCGCGATCACGGCGTTGCGGCTCGCGGTGTACCAGGTGGCGTACTGACGCCCCTGGTAGGTCACGATCGCGTCCTGCTGGAACGAGTTGTTGTTCACCACCCCGTCGTAGGAGACGAAGTACAGCGCCGAGGAATCCAGCAACGTGTCGCTCACGAGGCTCGCCGTCGGTGCCGCCTGGGGTGCCGCGGTCGCGGGTGCGGCCAGCGACGCCAGCAGCACTCCTGTCGCCAGCACGACCGGCGCCGTCTTGCGTTTCATCTGCACTTCCTCTTCGTCGAGGGATCAGCGAACTTCCAGGCGGCCGTTGAACGCGACACCCGAGCCGGGCACGGCCCCGTTGCAGGGCACGGACGAGGTCGTGGTGGTGTCGCCACCGGCCCACTTCCACGGCCCGTAGCCGACGCCGATGAAGCGCAACCCCGACGGGTACGCGTCGTAGCAGTCCACGGCGACCCGGAACCAGAAGTCGCCCGCGTGCGCCGGGCACGTCGCGGTGCCGGCATTGGAAGCCGAACCGGATCCCGGCGTCGCCGTGCAGCTGCCGGGGTCCGCCTGCGCGACGACGGGCGAGGCGAGCAGGAAAGCGCTTACCAAGGTCAGGACTGTCCTCTTCACGGATCCCCCAGTGGTCGTGGTTCGGGTGCTGACCGGCAGCGTGATGTCGAACAAAATCGAACGCAAGGGACACCTCGTTCGATAACAGCGGCCGCAGTGTGAACGGCTCGGACCTCGTGGCCCCTTGTCGCCTCTCAGCACCAACTGTTCACTTGTGTGCACTTCTGTCTGAACATGGAGGTTCAGCGTGCGGCGCGCGATCGTTCTTGCGACAGTCATGTTGGTTGCGGCTGGTTCGATGACACCAGTGGCCGCCGCCGTCGATCCCCCTCCCGACGTGCACACCTATCTCGAAGATCCACGCCGAGTCGAAGAGGGGCAGGAGCCGCACCACGCGTTGCTCGACCAGCAGCCGGGCTTCACGAAGACGCTCGACGGCAAGTGGCGCATCGCCATGGCGGACAAGCCTTCCGAAGTGCCCGCGCGGTTCTACGCCGAGGACTACGACACGTCCGGCTGGCGCACGGTGAACGTCCCGCACACGTGGCAGACAGACGGCCTGGACCACCCGATCTTCCGCAACATCGCGACCGAGATCCAGCCGGACGACCCGCCCCGCGTGCCCCGCGACATCAACCCGACCGGTGCGTACGTCCGCGACTTCGACGTGCCCGCCGACTGGACGAAGCGCGAGACGTTCCTGCGCTTCGAGGGCGTGACGTCCGCCTACTTCGTGTGGGTCAACGGGAAGTACGTCGGCTACGACCAGGGCGGCTACACGCCCGCCGAGTTCGACATCTCCCCCGCGCTCCGGCCAGGCCGCAACAAGATCGCCGTGCAGGTGCACCGCTGGAGCGCCGGCGCCTACCTGGAGGACTACGACCAGTGGCGGTACTCGGGCATCTTCCGCTCGGTCTCGCTGTACTCGACGCCGGCCACGTTCGTCCAGGACGTCACGCTCAAGACCGATCTCGACGCCACCTACACCGACGCGACGCTCACCGCGGACGTCGAACTCGGCCACAAACCGCGAGGCACCACCGGCACGCACCGGATCACCGCCAGCCTGCGTGACGCCAAGGGCGAGGAAGTCGGTTCGACGAGCACGGAAACCGAGGGCAGCACGGCACGTCTGACGTTGCCGGTGCGCAACCCCGCCAAGTGGACCGACGAGACGCCGAACCTCTACACCGTGGTCGTGACACTCACCGCGCCCGACGGCACCAAGCACGTCGTCAGCGACACCACCGGTTTCCGGAAGATCGAGATCAAGGACAGGACCTTGCTCGTCAACGGGAAGCGCGTGCTGTTCAAGGGCGTCAACCGCGCGGAGACCGATCCCGAGCACGGCCGGCACGTGCCCCGCAAGGCGCAGGAACGCGACGTCGCGCTGATGGAGCAGCTCAACGTCAACGCCGTCCGCACCTCGCACTACCCGAGCGACCCGTACTTCTACGACCTCGCCGACCAGCACGGCATCTGGATCGACGACGAGGTCGACATCGAGACCCACAACCACGAGAACTGCGCCCGGTGGTGCGAGGCGAACCAGCCGGAGTGGCGCGACGCGTTCATGGACCGCATGATCGCCATGGTCGAGCGCGACAAGAACCACCCGAGCGTGTTCATGTGGGACACCGGCAACGAGGCCGGGCTCGGCGCGCACCACTACGAGATGGCGAAGTGGGTCAAGGCCTACGACCCGTCCCGCCCGGTCTACCACCAGTCGAACAACCCCGACGGCGACGCGCCGTTCGCCGACGTGTGGGGACCGCGCTACCCGTCGCCGGAGAGGTTCGCGGAGCAGGCGAAGAGCACGACCAAGCCGTTGATCTTTGGTGAGTACGCGCACGCGATGGGCAACAGCCTCGGCAACTTCCGCGAGTTCTGGGACATCATCCGCGCCAACCCGCAGACCCAGGGCGGGTTCATCTGGGACTGGGCCGAGCAGAACATCAAGGAGAAGACGCGCCTCACCCCGGACTCCTCTGGCAACAACATCGCCGCGCTGCTCTCCGGTGCGCCGAAGCTCGTCGACGGGCACCGCGGCAAGGCGTTGTCGTTGTCGGGGCTGGACGACTTCGTGGAGGTCTACCGCGACCGCAAGCTCGACATCACCGGCACGGCGCTGACGCTCGACGCGTGGGTGAAGCCCGGCAAGTGGACCGGGCAGTTCCCGATCATCGCGAAGGGCGACCACCAGTGGACGCTCAAGATGAAGAACGAGACCACGCTCGAGTTCTTCATCTACAGCGGCACGTGGCGCGCGGTGCAGGCGAAGGTGCCCGCCGACTTCTACGGCAAGTGGCACCGGGTCAGCGGTACGTACGACGGCACCGCGGTGAAGCTGTACATCGACGGCGCCGAGGTCGCCGGCCTGCCGTTCACCGGCGCGATCGACTACTCGGCAGCGGACGTGAACATCGGCCGTGACTTCGAGATGTCGTGGAACGACCCGTCGACCGTCGGGCGGCTCGCCAGCGGGGATGTCGACGACGTGCGGATCTACGACCGCGCGCTGTCGGCCGCCGAGTTGAACGCTTCGACGCCGGCCGGTGGAGCCGTACTGGCGCTGGACTTCGACCGCGTGCAGGAGAAGGGCACGCACTTCGCGTACGGATCCACCTTGTCCGGTGTGGACGGTCTGATCAACACCGACCGGACGCTCCAGCCCGAGACCACGCAGCTGGCGTGGGTGCACCAGCCGATCCGGTACGCCTACTCCGGTGGCGTGCTGTCGGTGACCAACGAGCGGCAGTTCACCGGCACCGACGACCTCACGCTGCGGTGGAAGGTCACCGAGGGCTCGCGGACGGTGAAGAGCGGCGAGCAGCCGTTGCGGGTCGCAAGCGCTTCGACCGCGCAGATCACGCTGCCCGTGCCGGTCAACGCCGCCGACCGTGAACGGTTCCTGACCGTCGAAGCGGTTACGTCCGACCACGTGCTTGCCCATGACCAGTTCTCGCTAGGCGGCAGCCGGGTGCCGGGTCTGGACAAGGCGCCTCTCGACTGGGGTCTGGTCTTCACCCAGGACGACGCCGCCAAGGTCACCGCGACCGCGGCCGGTGCCACCTACACGGTCGACAAGAAGTCCGGTGCGCTGACGTCGATCAAGTCGTGGGGCCGGGAGCTGCTCGCCAGCGGGCCGAAGCTGGACGCGTGGCGCGCGCCGATCAGCAACGAGACCTACACGTGGGGCCGCGCAGAGGGCGAGGACTGGCGCAGGGCGGGCCTCGACCGGCTGGAGACGACCGTGACCGGCGTGCGCGTCGAGAAGGACGGTCTGAAGGCCACCCGGATCGTCGTGGACAGCAAGGTCGCCGCTCCCGGTGTCAGCGGGGCGTGGTTCGACCAGACGATGGTCTACGCGGTCGACTCGTCCGGTGTGCTGCGGCTCGGACATCGCGTGACGCCGCAGGGCTCGATGCGGACGCTGCCGTACCTGCCGCGCATCGGCGTCCAGCTGTCCGTGCCCGACCGGTACTCCGAGTTCTCCTGGTACGGCAGGAAGGCGGAGAGCTACGTCGACCGCAAGGACGGCACGCCGATCGGGGTGCACTCCAGCTCGGTGGCCGACCAGTACGTCGAGTACCACCGTCCGCAGGACCACGGCAACCACACCGACACCCGGTGGGCGCTGCTCACCGACGGCCGCACGTCCGGTCTGCTGGTGTCGGGCGTCCCCGAGGTCAGCGTCACGCAGTACGACGACCTCGAGCGGGCCGCGTACCCGTTCATGCTGCAGCGCAACAAGGGTTACTTCACGCTGCACGCGGACCACGCGGTGACCGGTGTCGGTGACACGCCGAACCCGGTGCGGCCGCGCAGCCAGGTACGTCCTGACAGCACCTACGAGTACACCCTCACGCTGCGGCCGCTGACGTCGCAGGAGGCCTGGTCGGGCAAACCGGCGGGAGCCTGACCGGAGGAGGTGGCCCCGGCGTCGTCCGGGGCCCCCTCTTTTTCACGCGCGCGTCCGTCCGATGTAGACGTTGCGAGCCCGGTAGACGGTGTCCGCGGTCGGCCCCGGGCTGCCGGACGAACCCTCCATCCGCAGGTTGGTGATCACCCACAGCGGTCTTCCGACGAAGTTCCTCGCGCTGTGCTTGGCGATCCACTTGCCGTCGAGGTAGTAGTGGATGTCGACGTCGGTGTTGTTCACCTTGGTCATCCAGGCCCGGTAGGTGTGCCACGAGCCGGGCGAGGACACCGCGACCGTGCTGGTCGAGACGTCACTGGACGTCCGGAAGGTGTTGAACCAGTTCCGGTTGTCCCCCTTGAACTCCAGGATGTCGCTTTCCGGCGGCCAGCTGTTCACGCCGGTCAGCCAGAACGCGGGCCAGGTGCCGCGGGTAGAAGGGGCTTGGAAGTCGCCCTTCACCTCCCAGTTGGGGAACTGGTCGGTGACCACGACGTGTTCCTTGGCGTGGATCGCGCCGGAGTGGTAGCGGATCGGCAGGTGCGGGCTGGCGCCGCTGTTGCCCTCGTCCCACGAGATGCGGGTCGCCTTCACCGTCAGCACGCCGCCCGACAGCGAGACGTGGTTGTGGTCGCTGGAGCTCGCGTACACGCGGGCCGAGCCCTTGTGGTCCGAACCCCACGGGTAGCGGTAGTTCCACTCCGACTCCAGGGCTCCGTAACTGCCGAAGGAGCCGGTACCGACAACGTCCTCCCAAGTCGCCGCATACGCGGTGTTCGCGAAGGCCGTCAAGAGGGCGAGTACAGTCACTGCGATTCTCATTTTTCACACTGTGAAGCACAAAGTTGCTGTGGTGCAACGGCTTCGTCGATTCGACAGCGAGTTCGATTCGACGTGAACGATGTGAGGGTCCGTCTCGTTAGGAACGGGTGACCGCGCAACGCTGCCGAAAGGGCGCCCTGCAGTGAAAGCCGTGTTCCACGATTCCGCCCTGCGCGACCTGCCACCGCTGGACCGCGCGTTGTTCCAGTCGTTCGGCGCCGGGCCGACCAGGGTCCCGCCGTTCCACCACATCCACCACGCGGTCGAGAAACAGGCCGCGCGCCATCCGGACCTCGTCGCGCTGGAGCATCTCGGCGAGTCGATGACCTACGCCGAGCTGAACCGCAGGGCGGAACTGCTGGCCGAGTTCCTGACCCGCGCGGGAGTACGTCCCGGCGAACGCGTCGGGCTGTTCCTGACCCGGTCGCTCTCGATGGTCGTCGGCATTCTCGGCGTCCTCAAAGCAGGCGCGGCTTATGTGCCGCAGGACGTGCGCATCGCACCCGAAGTCCACTTGCGACACATCGTCCGCACCGCTCGCATCAACTTCGTGCTCACCACGAGCGAACACCGGTTGCCCGGCCACCTCGGCACGGTCATCGCGATCGACGAGGTGCCGGACGCCACGTCGTTCTGCCGCACCCCGGCCGCGGACTCCGACATCGCGGCCGTCATCTTCACCTCCGGCACCACCGGGCGTCCCAACGGAGTGCAGGTCTCGCACGCCAACCTGTGCAACGTCCTGCTGACCGCCCCCGGATGTCTCGGCGTGACACCGGGAACCAGGGTGTCGCAGCTGCTCAACATCGCCTTCGACATGGCGATGTGGGAGATCCTCGGCACGCTGGCGCACGGCGGCACGCTCGTGATCCGCGGCAGCGACATCGAGCAGACCGCGAGCACGGTGGACGTCGTCATCGCCACGCCGAGTGTGCTGGCAGGACTGGATCCCGAGGTGTGCCACGGGGTTCGCACGGTCGCGGTCGCCGGTGAACGCTGCCCGCAGCCGCTGGCCGACGCCTGGGCCCGCCAGGCCGTCTTCCACAACTCGTGCGGGCCCACCGAGGTCACCATCGTCAACACCGTGCAGCGCTACGAACGCGGTGGTCCGCTGACCATCGGCAGGCCCGTGCCCAACACGACCGTGTACGTGCTCGACGCGGACCTGCGGCCGTGCCGGATCGGTGAGGTCGGCGAGATGTGGGCGGGCGGCGAGTGCGTGACGGCGGGCTATCTGGGTGATCCGGAGCTGACGGCCGAGCGCTACCGCCCCGACCCGTTCCTGGGCGGCGATCACCTGATGTTCCGCACCCGCGACCTCGGGCGGTGGACGCGCGACGGCCAGCTGGAACACCACGGCCGCACCGACGACCAGGTCAAGGTGCGCGGGTTCCGGGTGGAGCTGGACGCCGTAACATCGGCGCTGGAACGCGCGATGGACTGCGAACGGGCCACCACGTTGCTGCACAACGGCAAGCTCGTCGGGTTCATCAGCCCGGCGTGCGCCGCACCGGAGCAGGCACGCCGGGCCGTGGCGGAGCGGCTGCCCTACTACTGCGTGCCCACGTTGATCGTGCCGGTCGACACGCTGCCGACCACAGATCGCGGCAAGGTCGACCGCCGGGCGCTGCTGTCGCGTTTGGACGGACAGAAGGAAACCGTGGCATGACCTCAGTTCACGCCGTCCAGCTGCCGCCCGCCGACCGCTCCTGGCGCACGGTCCTGCGGCGCAGGCCGTTCCACCACCACAACCGGCTGGTCGCCGCCGTCGTGCTGGCGAACCTCTGCTTCGTGGGCTCGTTCGACGCCGACAGGCTGACCGCCCTGGTCGTCGCCAACCTCACGCTGGCCGCCCTCATCCGCCAGCAGCTCGTGATCAACCTGCTCTTCCGGCTCGCCACCAGCGTCCCGACTCACTGGCCGCTGAAAGTCCGCTGGACGCTGGGCAAGGTCTACCACTTCGGCGGACTGCACGTCGGTGCCGCGATCTGCGCCACCGCGTGGTTCCTCGTGCTCGCCACCACGACCACCGGACCTCCGCTCGTCCTGGCGCTGACCTGGACGATCATGGCTCTGCTCGGTGCCCTCATCGTGCTCGCGCTCCCCCGTCTGCGCGCCAAGCACCACGACCTGTTCGAGCGCACGCACCGGTTCGGCGGGTGGTCCGTGCTCGTGCTCTTCGGCGTGCTCTCCGCCGTCCAGAACCCCGTCTTCCTCTGGCCCCTCGCCCTCGTGGTGGCCAGCGTGGCGTTGCCGTGGCTGAGGCTGCGGCGGGTTCCGGTGCACATCGTCAGCCCGTCACCGCACGTCGCGCTCGTGTCGTTCGACCACGGCGTCACGCCGTTCGCGGGCTCGTCGACGACGGTGAGCCGCAACCCGTTGCTGGAGTGGCATTCCTTCGCCAACGTCCCGGCGCCGGGCCGCAGCGGCTTCCGGCTCACGATCTCCCGCGCGGGTGACTGGACCGCGAAGTTCATCGCGGACCAGCCGAGTCACGTGTGGGTCAAGGGCATCCCGACCGCCGGCGTCGGCAACATCGACAAGCTGTTCACCAGGGTGGTGTGGGTCGCGACCGGCAGCGGCATCGGCCCGTGCCTGCCCCACCTGCTGGCCGGGGACACGCCCTCGGTGCTGGTGTGGTCGACCCGCAACCCGCGTCGCACCTATGGGGACGCGCTGGTCGACGAGATCCTCGGCGTGCAGCCCGACGCCGTCGTCTGGGACACCGAGAGCCGGGGCAAACCGGATCTGGTCGCGCTCGCGTACGACGCGTGGAAGCGCTTCGACGCGGAGGCGGTCATCTGCATCTCGAACAAGCCCACCACCTGGCAGGTGGTCGAGGAGATGGAATCCCGGGGTATTCCGGCCTACGGCGCGATCTGGGACTCGTGAGGAGACCACGATGGACTATCAGACACTCGTACTCGACGAGCACGACGGCGTCCTCACGGTGACAGTGCACCGGCCGCCCGCACGAAATGCGTTGTCCCAGCAGACACTCATCGAACTGCGCCACCTCCTCACCCATGTCACGGGACCGCGCGCCATCCTCCTCACGGGTTCGGAGGGTCCCGCGTTCATCGCCGGGGCGGACATCCGCGAGATGGCGGCGATGTCTCCGGACGAGGGTGAGAGGTTCGGGGCGCTGGGCCAGGAGGTGACCAGGCTGCTCGAACAGCTGCCCGTGCCCGTCATCGCCTGCGTCGACGGCTACGCGCTCGGCGGCGGCTGCGAGATGGCCATGGCGTGCGACTTCATCTACGCCACCCGCAAGGCCGTGTTCGGCCAGCCCGAGGTGTTGCTGGGTCTCATCCCGGGCTTCGGCGGGTGCGTCCGGTTGTTCCGCCGGGTCGGCGTGGCCAAGGCACGCGAGCTGATCTACTCCGGCCGCCGCGTGGACGCCGTCGAGGCGCATCGACTCGGGCTCGTGAACGAGGTGTTCGACAGCCGCGAGGAGATGTTCGCCGCCGCCCGGCTCGTGCTCGCCGACATCGCCGCCAACTCCCCCACCGCGGTCACGATCTGCAAGTCCGTGATCAACACCGTCGACGGCCTTGGTGTCGAAGACGGCCTGCGAGTGGAACTCGAAGCGTTTCGCCAGGCGTTCACGACCGCCGACATGCGCGAGGGCACAGCGGCGTTCCTGGCCAAGCGGACGCCCGATTTCCGGACCTAGGGGTGCACCATCAACGCCGACCACAGCACCCTGCTCCGCGCCCTGCACGACGGCCACGCCGAGGCGCTCTGGCGCTATGCCCTGCGCCTCACCGGCGACAAGGAGCTGGCCCAGGACGTCGTCCAGGAGGCGTTGCTGCGGGCCTGGCGCCATCCGGACATCCTCGAACAGGGCATCACGGCCTCGAAGGCGTGGCTCTACGCGGTGGCCCGCAACTTCGCCATCGACGAGGCCCGCAGCGCCCGCGCCCGCTGGGAGATCGGGTCAGCCAGCCTGCCAGAACGCTCCCGGTGCGATCACACCGACAAGACGCTGGACACCTGGCTGATCGCCGACGCGTTGTCCCAGCTCAAACCCGAGCACAGAGTGGTGATCGTGCGCGCCTACTACCGCGGTGAGTCCATCCCGGAACTGGCCGAGGCGCTGGGCGTCCCGCCGGGAACGGTGAAGTCGCGCCTGCACTACGGCCTGCGCGCGCTGCGGCTGGCGCTGGAGGAGAACGGGGTGACCGGGCGGTGACATGCCCGTTCCGCGAGTGGGACGTGGCCTACGTGCTGGGGTCGCTGTCCCCCGGCGACCGTCAGGCCTACGAACGCCATCTGTCCGCATGCCCTCCGTGCGAACACGAGGTGGGCCGGCTGGCGGGCACGGCGGGTCTCCTGTCCCGCGTGCCCGCCGAGTGGGCGGTGGAGTCGCTCGAACCCGGCGCCGCCCTGCCGGCCACGGTGCTGCCCCGCCTGGCGCGGGCGGCACGGCGCCGGCGCCTGCTCGTCATGGCGACGACGGTGCTCGTCGCCGCCCTGATCGGCGCCGTAGTTGCGTTCTGCCTCTGTCCTTAGTGCGGTGACTGCCCGTCGGCCGGGTCGTGCACGTCCAGCCGACCGCACATGCCGAACCGTTGCGGCCCCTCCGCACGCATCACGTGGATGTCCGCGTCGGCCAGGTGCCCGATGTCGCCACCCCGCAACAGGTCCAGGTGCTCGCCGGTGCGTTCGGCCGACGCCAGCGCACCGGAACGCCACCGCTTCTCCCAGTCGTCCAGCACGCCCTGCTTCAGGCGCACGGCGGACCGGTAGAAGCCGTCCAGCGCGTCCTCGCCCGCCTCGACGCGCTTCCGCAGCTCCAGAAACCCTTCGAGGGCGAGGTCACGACGCTGGCGGGCCGAGGACTCGTCGGAAGCCTGAGCGTGCGCGGCATAGGAGTCCGCGTCGGACAGAACGGCGGGCGGGAAGGTGAACACCGCGTCTCCCGCCTCGGGCAGGCCGCTGTTCTGCATCACGACGAGGATCCGCAGGTCGCCGTCGTTGACCAGGCGGTGGATCGTGCCGGGCGTGAACCACGCGACGGTGCCCTCGCGCAACGGTGTCGAGGCGAACCCGCGGCGGGTCAGGGTCTGCACGCTGCCCTGCCCGCCGATCACGTAGTAGCACTCCGCGCAGGTGAGGTGGACGTGCGGCGAGCCTCCGCACACTCCGTCCACGGTAGGCCAGTCGTACACACGCAGGCCGGAGATGCCCACGCCGCCGGGAAACGGCGTCACCACGGGTGAGCCTCCACATAGGACTCCAGCTGGTCCCGGTCCCACGCGCCGTCAGCGACGACGAGCCGGTAGCGCAGGCTCAGCGACTCGCCCGGCGCCACTTCGACCGTGTCGTGGAAGGCGAACGACGGGTTCACCGCCGCGAACGGGGTGCTGCGCACGAACCAGTGCGTGCCCTTGTTGTCCGGATGATCGACGAACAGCAGCGTCGACGACCTGTCCACCTCGTCGTGCTGGCCGACGAACGCGAGCCACCGCGCGGCCTTGCCCATCATCTCCTGGCCCGATCCGCCGTCGGCCGCGATGACCGTGCCCTCGGTGAACGAACGCGGGCCACGCCAGAAGAACCCCGTGTAGCCCGCGAGCTCACGGCCGTTCGTCGTCGGGCTGCCGAAGATCAGCGGCTCCGAGCGCAGGTTCGTCAGCGTCGTGGCGAACTCCAGCGTCCACGCGCCGGACTCGACGTCGCGCACGGTGAGCTCGCGCATCTCGTGCACCCAGTGCTGCCCGGCCTCGGTGAACCACGACAGCAGCTCACCGACGCGCACCTCACCGTCGGACTCGTTGACGGCGAAGTCCTCGTGCCGCATGGTGCCGACGTTCGGCAGCACCACGTACCCCTGGTCGCGCACGTACGTGACGCCGCCCCAGAAGTTCTCGCCGGACACGTCGGTCGCGGTCATCTGCACGCCCTTGTGCCACCGGTGGTCGTGCGGCCGGAACGCCGTCACCACGTCACCGGCCAGCGTCCGCACGGGATGCAGGTACGGCTTCGGGCCCTCGAACGCGGGTGTCGCCGGCTGGTGCACGTAGGTGAAGAGCTCGACGTCGCCCACCGACACGACGAGCGCCTCGTCGTCCTGCCGCGTGATCACCGGGCGTTCGCCCATGGGGCACCGATTCCTTCCATCGTCGCGTAGAACGGGCTGTCCGGGCCGATCTGGCCGGCCTTCACCACGGTGCCGGTGAACGCCGAGGCGTACAGCGCGGCGATGAACTCCATGGTGTTGCGGGTGTCCGCCAGCGTCACCGGTGGCATCTCGCCGGAATCGAGGGCGTCGAGGAACGCCGTCAGCTGGCACCCGTGACCGCTCACCACCGCCGACTGCTCCTCCCGCCACAGCGCCGCCACCTCGTCGTGGCCCGGTGCAGGCGTCACGGTCCAATGCGCGTCGGTGTAGCCGTAGAGGTGCTCGACCTCCACCGTGGCACGCTCGAAGTCGAACCGCAGCTCCGAAGTTTCGCGCGGCGACAGCACCGAGTTGATCACCGAGGCCACCGTGCCGTCCGCGAACGTCACCAGCGCCATCGACACGTCCTCGGTCGCGACGTCCCGCGCCTGCCGGGCCGCCACCGCCCGGACCTCCTGCCAGGGCCCCAGCACCGACAGCAGCAGGTCGAACTGGTGGATCCCGTGGCCCATCGTCGGGCCACCGCCCTCGCTGTCCCAGGAACCCCGCCACGGCACGTCGAAGTAGGCGTCACCCCGGTACCAGAGCGTGTCGCACTTCGCCACGAAAGACCTGCCCAGCACGCCCTCGGAGACCATGCGCCGCAACCGGATCGCCGCCGGGCCGAAGCGGTGCTGGAACACTGTGGCCACCCGCCCGGCCGACCCGCGTTCCGCCGCGATCAACGTGTCGACCTCGCTCAACGACAACGCGGGCGGCTTCTCCACGAGCACGTTCACATCCGCGGCGAGGCACTCGAGCGCCAACGGCACGTGCGCCCGCGGCGGAGTGCAGATGTGCACGACGTCCAGGTCTTCGGTGTCGAGCAACGCCGCCAGCCTGGAGTGCACGCGCGGCACACCCCACTCCGCGGCGAACTCCCGGGCACGTTGCTCGTCGACGTCCACGACGGCGACCAGTTCGATCCGGTCTCCCGCGGCTCGCAACGCCTCGGCGTGGGCAGAGGCGATCGCGCCGGTGCCGACAATGGCCGCGCGCCTCACTTCGCCGCGTCCACTTCGGCCTGTACTTCCTTGATGTACGAGGCGGCGGCCTGCTCGGGCGTGGCCCGTCCGAACAGGACGTCCTCGGTGTGCCGCTTGAGGATCGCGTCGATCGTGCTGGCACCGTTCGGCGTGATCCGGGGCGGGTCGCCGACCGGCACGGTGTCGAGATACTCCTTGGCTGCCTTGTCGGTCTCCTTGAGCTGCCCGGAGATCGCCGCGCGGATCTTCTGGTTCGCGGGCACACCGCGTTCGGTCAGCAGGATCTTCGCGGCTTCCTCGTCGTTGGCGAGGAAGTTCACGAACGCCGCCGCCTCCGCGGGGTGCTTCGACCGGGCCGACACGGACCAGAACATCGACGGCTTGTAGTACGCGCCGGGCTTGCCCTGCGACTCACCGGGCAGGCGCAACAGCTTCAACTTCGCACCGCTCGCGGCGGTCAGCGCGGTCAGCTGGGTGTTCCACCAGAAGCCGAACACCGCGGTGTTGGTCGCGGTCGCCGACTGGTTCAGCCCCGCGGAAGCCTTCTCCACGGTCACCGACGGCGGCGCCGCGATCCCGGTCTTCGCGAGGTCGGAGATGTACTGCCAGTACTGCGTCGCGATCTCGGGCGGCAGCACGACCTTGCCGGCCGCGTCGAACAGCGCCTTGCCCTGCTGCCGCGCCCGGATGCTCAGCCCCGCGGTGTCGTTGATGCCCGGCGACTGCACGCCGAACACCTGACCGCCGCCCGCCTTCGACACCTGCTCGCCGATCGCCTTCAGGTCGTCCCACGACCACTTCGTGTCGTCGGGCAGCGGGATGTTGTACTTCGCCAGCAGATCCGTGTTGACCATGATCGAGTACATGCCGAGACCGACCGGGAGCCCGTACTGCTTGCCGTCGACCGCACCGGTCGCGAGCGCCTTCTGGTCGAAGTCGGCCGTGTCCAGGTGTTTCTTGGCCTCGTTCAGGTCCAGCAACGCGCCGCGTTCGGCGTAAGAAGCGATGTACAGCTCGTCCATCTGCATGATGTCCGGCGCGTCGTTCGCCGCCATGGTCGTGGCGAGGCTGTCCCAGTAGCCGTTCCACTCCTTGAACTCACCTTTGACGGTGATGTTCGGGTGCTTCTTCTGGAACATCTCGATGACCTGCTGGGTCCGCTTGTGCCGGTCGTCCGCGCCCCACCAGGTGAACCGCAGCGTCACCGGTTCCGCGGTGAGATCACCACCCGCGTCCGAACCGGAACCGCAGGCGGCGAGCAGGGACGCGGTGAGCGACACCAGAACCGTTAACGCGGTGCGGCGGCGAACAGGCATGTCCGTTCCTTTCGGCTACTTGCCACCGGTCGTGGCGATCCCCTTGACGAGGTACCGCTGGCCGATGAGGAAGGCGAGGAAGATCGGGATGATCGACACGACGCTCATCGCGAACTGGGAACCCCAGGACGTGGCGACCGTCGAGTCGACGAACGAGCGCAGCGCGACGGGCACCGTGTACATGTCCGGGTCCGTCAAATAGATCAGCTGGGTGAAGAAGTCGTTCCACGTCCAGATGAACGTGAAGATCGTGGTGGTCGCGAGCGCGGGTTTCATCAGCGGCAGGATGATCTGCGCGAAGATCCGCGGGTGGCCGCAGCCGTCGATGCGCGCCGCCTCGTCGAGCTCGCGGGGCAGCCCGCGGATGAACTGCACCATCAGGAACACGAAGAACGCGTCCGTGGCGAGGATCTTCGGCACGATCAGCGGCAGGAACGTGTTCACCCAGCCGATCTGGGAGAACAGCACGTACTGCGGCACGATGATCACGTGCACCGGCAGCATGATCGTGCCGAGCATGATGCCGAACCACCACCGCTTGCCGCTGAAGTGCAGGCGGGCGAACGCGTAGGCCGCCATCGAGCACGACACCAGGTTGCCGACGATGCAGCCCAGCACCAGGATCGCGGAGTTGAGCAGGTAGGTGCCGAACGACGGGCTGAGCGCGTACCAGCCCTCGGTGTAGTTCTCGGTCTTCAGGGTGTCGAGGATCAGGCCGGGGCTGCGGAAGATCTCGTCGCCGGGACGCAGCGAGCTCGCGATCATCCACAGCACCGGGTACAGCATCACGAACCCGATGAGGATCAGGCCGGCGTGTTTGGCCGGCACGACCAGGCGCCGCCGCAGAGAGATTCGGGCCGGTGGTGGCGTCACCGGCGGTGCGGGGCGCGGGGACGTCGTTGCTCGGTGCAGATCAGTCGTCATAGAACACCCAGTACTTCGCCGCCCAGAAGTTGATCGCGGTGAACGCCGCGATGATCAGCAGCAGGAACCACGCCAGCGCGGACGCGTAACCCATGTCGAACCGGCTGAATCCCTGCTGGTACAGGTAGAGCGTGTAGAACATGGTCGAGTCGGACGGACCGCCCGTGCCGCCGGAGACGACGAACGCCTGTGTGAACGACTGGAACGCGTGGATGATCTGCAGCACCAGGTTGAAGAACAGGATCGGCGACAGCAGCGGCAGGGTGATCCGCCAGAACTGCGACCACTTGCTCGCGCCGTCGATCGCCGCGGCCTCGTAGTAGACCGCCGGGATCTGCCGCAGCCCGGCCAGAAAGATGATCATCGGTGAGCCGAACGTCCACACGTTCAGCACGATGAGCGTCGACAGCGCGGTGTCCGGGTCGGAGATCCAGCCCCTGCCCTCGATGCCGAAGAAGCCCAGCACGCGGTTCAGCAACCCTTCGGCGCCGAAGACCTGGGTCCACAGCACCGCGATCGCCACGCTCGAGCCGAGCAGTGAGGGCAGGTAGAAGGCCGAGCGGTAGAACGCCAGGCCGCGCAGCCCGCGGTCGAGCAGCAGCGCCACCCCCAGCGCGCACGCCAGCTGCAGCGGCACCGACACGAGCACGTAGGTGAACGTGACGCCGAGCGCGTTGTGCAGCCGCTCGTCGCTGAAGATGCGGGCGAAGTTGTCGAACCCGATGAACTTCGGCGGCTGGATCAGGTTGTACTTCGTGAAGCCCAGCCCGAAGGACGCGAGCACCGGGCCGACCGTGATGAAGACCAGTCCGGCGAACCACGGCGCCAGGAACCAGAAGGCCGCCTTGTTGTCGCGCTTGCGCACCTGGGCACCGCCATGGCGCAGCTGACGCAGTTCGTCTAACGCGCTCATGAACCCCTGACCCCGTCGGCTGGAAAACGCTTTCCGGAGTCTGCATCGGCGGCTTCCCGAGCGTCAAGCAAGGGTGTCGAACGGCGTCGAACGCCGTTGTCGAACGGAGACCTCGCCGTTCGACAACAGTCCTCTGTGGACTGTTTGTCACGGCGTCTGCAAGTACCACCAACCCAAGATCATCCAGCACTTACCCACTACCAACTCGCCCGGCCCCACGCCGCGCGGCGGCGGTTCCGGGGCAGTTGGGTGTACTTAGCGGCGGTTTGATCAAGAGTTGGTGGTACT
>NZ_JYJG01000110.1 GCF_000955955.1 Lentzea aerocolonigenes | reverse complement strand
TGGTGGTACTTGCATACGCCAGGAGTGCCAGCGGATCAGGACACTAGGCCAGGACGCGCACCGAGAGGCCGGCCGGGCTGTACCTGGGCTCGACCCGGCGCTCTCCCCCTGCCACGGTGATGCCGGCGAACCGGCCGAGCAGACCTGGTGCGGTGAGCACCGGCACGACCGCGCCGGCGTGCACGTCCTCCAGCGTGATCTCCAGCGCGCAGCCGGTCGCCAGCCTGATCGGGTGTGCGGCGGACAGCACCGCGCAGCCTCCGCGCCGCACTGTCACCGCCAGGGTGGTTCCGGAGGCCTGCCGGTAGTTCCGCACCCGGACCGCGGTCTCGAGACGCAGCGTGCCGCCACGCAGGTCGACATCTCCCCTGCCCAGCGCGGACGGTGATGCGGCGACCAGTGTGCCGCCTTCGACGCGGGTGGTGCCGGTGTAGTCGTTGGTGCCGGCCAACGTCAGCGTGCCGGTACCCATCTTCACCAGCCCGCCGCGGCCGCCGATCGCGTTGTGCCAGGTGTCGGCCGTGTGGAAGCCGCCGCGGTTCGCGTCCATGTCGACGCGCACGTCGGCGTCGAACGCGCCGAAACCGTCGGCGGCGGCGAAGAGGTTGAGCCTGCCCCACTGCTCAGGGCCGTCGAGCAGCGCGTGCCCGGACGGGAGCGCGGTCGAGCGCAGGACTTCACGCCGCTGGTTCGCCGAGAGGTACGGCAGACGGGTTTCCAGCAGCACTTCCGCGCCCTTGGGCACGGTCATCGCCACCCGGTGGCCGATCCTGGGCAGCCCGTAGGTCAGCAACGGCTCCACCAGCCGGGCATTGGCCTCGCGGTCGGCGTACGGGTCGGCGGAGATGCCCGCGGAGTGCGCGTACTCGAACAGGTCGACGCCCACGTGCTGGCGGAAGAACTCGTTCGCCTGGGTCCGGGCGGCGGCTTTGAGCGTGGCGTTCTGCGGGTCCGCGAGCGTCGCGGCGGCCAGCGCGGTCGCGAGGATCCGGCCGCTGATCACGTCCACCGGCGAGTGCATGCCCGCCACGATCCTGGTGTCGGCGGTGTCGAACGCCCTGGTCACCAGCTCCTGGAACCGTTCGGGGATCGCGTAGGCCAGCGCCAGGCAGGCGAGGTGCAACGCGTTGGTGTGGCCGCTCGGGTAGCCCGCGTCGTCGGCAGGACTGAGGTTGCGCTGGCGCAACAACTGCGGGGCGACCACGACGTCCGAGCGGTAGACCGGGAAGCCGAACTGGTCGGTCTGACCGGTCGGCACCACCGTGCTGTCCGGGGTCATCCGCCACGGCCGCGGGTACTGGTAGGCGTACTTGGACGGGTTGCCGGAGGCGAAGTTCCCGCGCAGGGTGTTGACCAGCAGCACCACCTGGCCGAGCTCGGAGTCCTGCGAGCCCGCGCCGAGTGCCGAGCCGGCCGGGGCGTCCGGCGGCAGCTTGTCGTCCACAGTGGACGGCGGTGTGCCGTCCGGTGCCGAGGTGATGCCGGTGACGGCCTTAGCTCCCGCTTTGTACAGCTCGGCCAGCGGGCCGAGGCCGCCGATCGCGCTGTAGCTCTGGTGCTGACGGTCCACGATGAACGCTCGCTTGGCCTGATCGGCGGTCCGCGCCCTGGTGATCCGCGCGACGTGGCGGACGTTGGCCCTGAGCACGTTCCGGTTGAGCACGACTCCGGTGTCCCAGCTGCCGCCGGTGCGCCAGAGGTCCTGCATCCCGGACAGGGCGCGGACGGCGGCGTTGGTCTCCGGTGTCCGGTTGGCCGTCACATTGGTGCGGTAGGAGTCGACGAACGGCGCCGCGCCCGTGGGCAGTTCGGCGGCGGCCGCTTCGAGGGCCCGGTCCAGGGCGGCCGGGCCGAGCAGCAGGCCCGCGGACAGCATCGCCGAACGACGCAACAGGGCTCTGCGGTCGAACCCGCCAGAAGTCGCGGCTGCGGTGGTGGTCATGTTAGCGCTCCCAATGGTCCTTCAAGGACGCGTGTGGCGACGCGGGGATTTTGGTGCACAATACGCAACGAGACGCGACCGTACTCGAAGTTGAGGTGATGTGAGCGTTAACAGTTCACGGTGCGGCAAGGCGCAGGACGGGTTCGCCGCCCACGTCACCGGCCGGGTGGCCGACCACCGCCGTGAAGAACGGGGTGCGCACGCGCACGCCGTCCGGCACCTCCTCGGCAGCGACCTCGAGCGCGACGGGGTGCGGTCCGTAGCAGAGGACGAACACGGCTCGCCCGTGCGGCGTGGTGGCGATCGGGTCGGCCAGCACGTGGTTGGTCGCGATCACCCGGTGCCAGCCCGCGTCCGGGTTGCCGTAACCCCTGGGGTCGTCGCCGAGCCAGAAGGACAGCTGTTCCTGGGTCATGCCCGCGGTGCGCGGGTTGTTGAAGTACGCGGGGCCGTCCGGCGGGTTCTCCACCCGCAGGCCGGCGGCCGAGGTCAGCGCGAGGCCGCCCGCGAGCAGCACTCCCCCGGTGTCGAACGCCCGCCACGAGTCGCCGAGATCGAACGACACGCCGCCCGGCTCGCCGACCGTCCGGATGCGACGTTGCCGCGAGCCTTCCGCTGTCGCATAAGGGAGTCCGGCGAGGAAGGTCAGCTCCGCGTCGAGGGGCACCGCGGCACGGTCGAGCACCGCGACCACGAACAGGCCTTCGCCGTCGGTGACGTACAGCTGCTGCACGGAGTGCATGACCTGGTCCCAGGTCACCACGGCCTTGGTCACCAGCTTGGCGCCCAGTCCGTCCGCGGCCACGTCGCGCACACGGGCCGGGCCGAGCGGCCGGGTCAGCAGCGTTCTGCGGCCGTCGGCGTAACGCACCAACGGCCCGATGCCGTGCTGGTGGTCCACGATCGACTCGATCACCGCGGTCCCACCGGCGTCGATCAGGTACGGGGTCGACGCGCCGGTGAGCGACACGGAGACCTTCCCGTGCCGCAACGAATAGCGGGTGTGCACAGGGCCGTCGGACTGCTCGCGGTACCACCGGCTGTCGTCGAGGAAGGACCACACGGTGGCGAAGGCGAAGTGCCCGCTCGGCAGGCCGGGCGTACTGGCGCAGAAATAGGCCACCCTCCGGTCGCCGAGGTAACGCCCCAGCTCAGCCTGGATGCGACCGCTGAAGAACCGCAGCCCGAGCATGCCTTCACAACCGGAGTGCTGTTCGCTGTAGCGGGGCCCGCCGTAGTCGAAACCGCGCGCCGACAGCCGGGTCTCGAGGTGCCGGGCGATCTCCTCGCCGTCGTCGAGGAAGCACTTCTCGCCGCTCACCTGGTAGGCCCGCGCCAGGAAGGTGAGCGAGATCGGCAGGTAGTTCTGGTCGTGCCCGGCGCCGTGCTCGACCGGCAGCCGCAGCTCGCGGTCGACGACGCGGCTGGCCCTGACCTCGCTGTGGTACAGGAACATCGCGACGTCCACGATGGACTTCTCGGACAACAACCGCCCGAGCGTCAAACCGGCCACCACGGCGCCGATCGCCTGGTTCGCCGTCTGCTGCGGGTTGAACATGCTCGCCTCGGTGAGCCAGCGCCAGAACCCCGTCGCCACCTCGGCGAGCGCGGTCCACTGCTCCCCGGTGATCACCTCGCGGCCGAACTCCAGCACGTTCACCGCGTGCAGCAACGCCCACACCGTGCTCGGCCAGTCGCCGAAGGGGTGCTCGCCGGCTTCGAGCACGTAGCGCGCGTACGGCAGACCGCTGTCGCGCACGAGCAGGAACGGCTCGCCGGGATTGTCGGTGCGGAAGACCCTTTCGGCAAGCACGAAGTCCAGCCCGCGTCGAACGCATTCGACGATCTCGGGGTCCCGCCGGTCACCGCGGTGCCATGCCAGGCACAGCAACGACACCACGCCGAGCGCCATGTCACCGATGTCATCGTCAGCGGCCGGATCTTCGAGGTTGCCGTCGGGACGCTGGCGCGCGATCACCGCGGACACCGCCCTGGCGAGCACCATCCGCAGCTCTTCGTCGTCGTCGGGCAGGTCGTGCACGCTCGCGTGCTGGCTCGGCAGATACACCGCGGCGGCGGTCATCGGTACTCCTCGCGGGGCGCTCGCCCAAGATCGTCAGCAGTGGTGGGCGTGCGTGGCCGGAGTGCAGCTCCTCCCCGTCGTTCTCGTGTGCGGCGCGGCTGGGACCCGCCTAGTTGGTTTAAACGTAAACTTGTTCACCCGGTCGGAGTCAAGACGCAAATTCGACTCAATCGTTGGAGAACAAGGTTTCCAGAAGATGTTCTTGACAGGTGGGTAACCGGTTCCTACAGTCCCGGAAAGCGCTTTCCAGCTCCCTGGGACGGACCACTGGATCTGCGCCGTGCGTGGCATCGGCAACTAGGCCGTGTCCTGTAAGTCTCGTCCGCGACAGTCTCGACCGTGACTCTCATCGAACAGACTTACAGGACACGGCCTAGGCCCCAAGGGCCAGTGATGACGTCCCAGGAGAAGCACATGTCGGAGAACAGCGGCGTTGCCGTGCTCGACCCTCCTGTCCCGGAGGAAGCGGCGCCGCCCGTGCGACGCAAAGGCAAGCGACACAAGCACAACCTCGCGGGTTACGGTTTCCTCGCGCCCTGGCTGATCGGCCTGTTCGCGTTCACGCTGATCCCGATGGTGTACTCGCTGTACCTGTCGCTGACCAAGTTCAACCTGCTCACCGCTCCACAGTGGATCGGCTTCGACAACTACGTCCGGCTGTTCTCCGACGAGCGGTACCTGCAGTCGATCAAGGTGACGCTGCTCTACGTGGTGACCTCGGTCCCGCTCAAGCTCGCCGCCGCGCTGCTGGTCGCCGTCGCGCTCAACCGCGGATTGAAGGCGCTCGGCTTCTACCGGGCGACGTTCTACCTGCCGTCGCTGCTGGGCGCGAGCGTCGCGGTGTCGGTGATGTGGCGGCAGATCTTCTCCCGCGACGGGCTGGTGAACCAGTTCCTGGGACTGTTCGGCATCCAGGGCTCGGACTGGATCGGTGACCCGCGTTACGCGCTGTGGACGCTGGTCTTGTTGTCCGGCTGGCAGTTCGGCACGCCGATGCTCATCTTCCTGGCCGGGCTCAAGCAGCTGCCGCAGGACCTGTACGAGGCCGCGGCCATCGACGGCGCCGGGCGGTTCACCGTGTTCTTCAAGATCACGCTGCCGCTGCTGTCCCCGATGGTCTTCTTCAACCTCGTGCTGGAGACGATCAACGCGTTCCAGACCTTCACGCCGGCCTACGTCATCTCGAACGGCCTCGGCGGCCCGATCGACTCGACCCTCCTGTACACGCTTTATCTGTACCTCAAGGGATTCGGCAGCATGCAGATGGGCTACGCCTCCGCGATGGCGTGGGTGTTGTTCGCCGTGATCGGCCTCTTCACGGCGATCTACTTCTGGTCGGCCCGCAAGTGGGTGAACTATGCGGACTGAGAAGAAGCAGGTGCACTGGCGGGCGCACGCCGTGCTGATCGTCGTGCTCGTGGCGATGATCTACCCGATGGTCTGGCTGGTCGGCGCGTCGTTCAAGCCGGAGAACCAGATCTTCAGCACGATGAACCCGTTCCCGTTCGCCTTCACGATCGCCAACTACATCAACGGCTGGACGGCGACGGGCAACTCGTTCACCGTCTACCTGGCCAACTCGCTGACGGTCTCACTCTGCACGGTGGTCGCGAACGTGGCGTCCTGCTCGGTGGCGGCGTATGCGTTCGCGCGCCTGGACTTCGCGTTCAAGAGGTTCTGGTTCGCGGTGATGCTCGGCACGATGATGCTGCCGTTCCAGGCGACCCTGATCCCCCAGTACACGATCTTCTACCAGCTGAACTGGATCAACACGTTCCTGCCGCTGGTGGTGCCCTACCTGCTGGCCACCGACGCCTTCTTCATCTTCCTGATGGTGCAGTTCATCCGCGGCATCCCGCGCGAGCTGGACGAGGCGGCGGCGCTGGACGGCGCCGGGCACGTGCGGGTGTTCTTCAGCATCATCCTGCCGCTGCTGCGGCCGGCGCTGCTCACCACGACGATCCTGACGTTCATCTGGACGTTCAACGACTTCCTGCGCCAGCTGGTCTACCTGTCGGACCACTCGCGCTACACCGCACCGCTCGGGCTCAACGCGTTCGTCGACCGGGCCAGCGGGTCCAGCTACGGCGGAATGCTCGCGATGTCCGTCGTCACCCTCGTCCCCACCGTCGCCGTCTTCATCGTCTCGCAACGCCGTCTGGTCGAGGGCGTCGCGACCACCGGCATCAAGTAACGCCTTTCACCGCCAAGAAAGGGAGACACATGTCCATCTCCAGGAGAGGCCTCTTCGGCCTTGCCGGTGGTCTCGCCGCCGCGTCGGTGGCCGGCTGCGGGTTCGCGCCGACCAACAGCGGTGGCGCGGCGAACAACTCGCTGACGTTCCGCTGGTGGGGTGGTGAAGCGCGCAACAAGGCGTACCAGAGCGCTCTGCAGATCTTCACGCAGAAGAACGGCACCAAGGTCGACCCCCAGTTCTCCGGGTACGACGGGTACTTCAACAAGCTGAACACCGAGTTCGCCGGCGGCAACCCGCCCGACCTCTTCCAGATGGACACCGCGCTGGTCAGCACCTACGCGGCCAAGGGCGTGCTGACCGACCTGGGATCGTTCATCCCGAACACGATCCACCTCGACACGCTCTACTCGGCGGTGCGCGGGGCGGGCGTGGTGGACGGCAAGACCTACGGCGTGCCGTCCGGGTCCGGTTACGCGCCGGTGCTCTACGACAAGACCGTCTTCGAGCAGGCGAAGATCCCCGTCCCCGCCGACACGTGGACGTGGGACGACTTCGGCCGCATCGCCGGTGAGATGTCGAAGGCGATGGGGCAGGGCAAGTACGGCGCGCTGGACGCTTCCAAGGACGACTCCGGCGCATTGCAGCCGTGGCTTCGCCAGCGGGGCAAGGACCTCTACACCGGCGACGGCAAGCTCGGGTTCACCAAGGACGATCTCGCCGAGTGGTTCGCGCTGTGGGACAAGCTGCGCAAGGCCGGTGCGATCTGCCCGCCCGAGATGCTGTCCAACACCGACTCCGCGACGGGCAACCACCCGTTGATCTCCGGTCAGATCGCGATGACCACGGGGTGGGGCCTCGCGCAGATGGCGCCGCTGACCCAGCACGCGCTCGACATCGTGGTGGTGCCGCGCGGCAGCAACGGCAAGACCGGACAGGCCCTCAGCGGCGGTGTGCTCCTGTGCATCCCGGCCAAGAGCAAGAACCCGGAAGCCGCCGCCAAGGTCATCGACCTGTTCATCAGCGACGTCGACGCGATCAAGGCGATGGGCATGTCGCGCGGAATCCCGCCGTCGGGCAAGGCCTTGGAGACGTTGACGCCGACGTTGACGGCATCCGACAAGCGCGATGTGACGTACGCGCAGTACGTCGCCGACGAGGTGGCGAAGGACGGGCTGCCGAACGCCCCGACGGCGCCTCCTGGTTACAACGACGCGAAGACGGCGCTGGACTCGGCGGCGAAGCAGGTCGCGTTCGGCAAGATGTCGATCCCCGACGCGGTCGCGCAGTACTTCCGCGACGCCGAGGCAGCATTGCAAGGGGCCAAGTAACACCGTGCCAACTGATCCTGGGGTGTCCGTCGAGAGCACGGATCTGTTCGTCGGCCTGGCTTCCGCACCGCGCCAGCTGGTTCGCGTCACCGTCTCGGTGCCGCGGTCCGAGCAGGCGTGGGTGCGGATCACCGGGCCTCTTGTGCGCACACCGGAACCGGTGCGCGTGGCGGCAGGTCCGGACGAGGTCGTGGCCGAGGTCGGCGTGGTCTTCTCCGCGCCGACCACCGCGGGCACGGCCTACCCGGCGACCGTGCTCGTCGCGCCGGTCAGCGGTGCGCCACCGCACGCCTGGGACGTCACGGTGACCGCCGCGGAGACCGGGTGGACGATGTGGATGGTGTCGCACTTCCACTACGACCCGGTGTGGTGGAACACGCAGGCGGGCTTCACCGAGACCTGGCTCGACCTGCCGGGCGCGCAGGCGAAGCGGATGCCGTTCCAGCTCTCGGCGTTCGACCTGGTGCGCGCTCATCTCGACGCCGCCAGGACGGATGAGGACTACCGGTTCGTGCTCGCCGAGGTGGACTACCTCAAGCCGCACTGGGACGCGTTCCCCCATGACCGGCACGATTTGCGGCGGTTCCTGCGCGAAGGCCGGATCGAGATCGTCGGCGGCAACTACAACGAGGCCAACACGAACCTGACCCATCCGGAGTCGACCGTGCGCAACGCGGTCTACGGCGTCGGGTTCCAACGGGACGTGCTTGGTGCCGATCCGCAGTCCGCGTGGATGCTCGACGTGTTCGGGCACGATCCCTCCTATCCCGGGCTGATGGCGGATGCGGGGCTCACGTCGAGCGTGTGGGCGCGCGGGCCGTGGCATCACGTGGGGGCCAAGCGGCACACCGGTGACATCACGCGGATGCAGTTCCCCTCCGAGTTCGAGTGGATCTCGCCGAGCGGGCGCGGGGTGCTGACGGCCTACCTCGCCGATCACTACGTGGCCGGGTGGGACATCGAGCGCAAGTCCACTTTGGACGAGGCGATGGCGGAGGCGTACCGGCAGTTCACCTCGTTGCGTTCGGTCGCGGCCACCCGGAACGTGCTGCTGCCGGTCGGGCACGACCACAACGTGCCGTCGCGGTTCTGCACGGAGATCCATCGCGCGTGGAACGCACGCTATGTCTGGCCGCGGTTCGTCGTCGGCCTGCCTCGTGACTTCTTCGCCGCGGTGCGTGCCGACGCCTCTGAGCGTTCGGTGAAGTTCAGCCCGCAGACCAGGGACATGAATCCCGTCTACACCGGCAAGGACGTCTCGTACATCGACACCAAGCAGGCGCAGCGCGCGGCCGAGGTGGCGGTGCTCGACGGTGAGCGGATGGCGGCGCTGTCGACGTTGCTCGGCGCGGGCTATCCGGCGTTCGCGCTGGACAAGGCCTGGCGGCAACTTGTCTACGGCGCGCACCACGACGCGATCACCGGTACCGAGTCGGACCAGGTGTACCTCGATCTGCTGACGGGCTGGCGGGAAGCCGACGAGCTCGGTCGTGCGGTTCTCGGCGACGCGATCTCGCACCTGGCCGCCTGCGCCGACACCTCCGGCGTGGGCGAGGCGGTGATCGTCGTCAACTCGCTGGCCTTCGCCCGTGATGCGGTCGCGACCGTGGAACTCCGTCTGCCCGGTTTCAAGGGTGCGCGCGTGCTGGACGCCGATGGCGTCGAGGTCGCCGCGGTCACCGAGGCGGTGATCAAGCATCCGGACGACACGCTCGAACTGACGCTGACGTTCGTGGCACGGCAGGTTCCCGCCTGCGGCTACCGGGTGTTCCGGGTGGTCGACGATTACCAGGTCCCGCCCTACTGGATGCCACAGCCCGGTGTGACGATCGAGTCCGAGGCGTTCGTGGTCGAGGCCGATCCGGAGCGCGGCGGTGCGTTGTCCCGCGTGTACGACGTGGCGGCTGAGCGCGAACTGCTACGACCTGGTCGTCTCGCGGCTGAAATGCTCGTGCAGGAGGAACATCCCGGGCATCCGGTGTGGGGTGAGGGGCCGTGGCATCTGCTGCCCAAGGGCCCAGGGGTGACCGCTGGTCCGGCCGTGGTGCGCTCGGAGACGAGCCCCGTCGGCGAGCGTCTCATCAGCTCCTGCTCGCTCGGCGAACTGCGGATCAGGCAGCAGGTCACGCTGTGGCACGGGTTGCCACGGGTCGACGTCCGGTCCTTCGTGGACGGTTCGATCGGCCAGGACCGCTTGTTGCGCAGCCGGTTCGCGTTCGACCTGCCCGGCGCGCTGCCCGTGGCCGAGGTCGGGTTCGCCGCGGTGGGCCGTTCGTTCGGCTTCCCGGACGTCGACGCGGCCACGCACCTGTGGACGCTGGACAGCCCCGCGCACACCTGGGCCGGGCTCTCCGCACCAGTTCGGCTTCGGCTGCCCGACGGTGTTCTGCACGCCATCGGGGTCGCGGAGGTCATCGCCGACGACGCCCGCGACCTGATGGCCGCGTTGGTGGCCAAGGGCGTCACCGCCACCCGCACCAGCGCTTCCGGGCCGCGCTACGGCTCGCTCGACGTGGACTCCAACCTGCCCGACGTGCGCATCGTCGTCGGCCACAACGACTTCACGGCGGCGGTGCTCGACAGCGCGCCCGAGTACCGCGCGACGCTCGACGCCACCGGCCGGGTGCTCGTGCCCGCCTCCTATTCGCGAGCACAGCGGTGGGTGCCGGACGCCGACCTGCGCGGACCGCGTGACCTGCCGGTGCTGATCGTGATGGACGTCGAGGCGCTGATCGAGGACCTCGCCGACGCCTGCGTCGAAGTGTCCGGCGGCACCACCGATCCCGCCGTCGACCACTCGGTGGCCGTCGTCAACCGCGGCACCCCGGGGTTCGTCGTGTCGCCGGACGGCACCCTGCACGTGTCGTTGATGCGTTCGTGCAGCGGCTGGCCGGCGGAGGTGTGGGTCGACGGCGACCGCCGCACGGTGCCGGACGGGTCCAGCTTCGCCTACCAGCACTGGTCCCACACCTTCGACCTCAGCCTGGTCGCCGGAGCGGGCGACTGGCGCCGCGCTGGTTTCGCCCGCATCAGCCAGGACGTCAACCACCCGCTGCACGCCCGCCAGGTGCCGTCGAGCCCTGGCGACCTGCCTGCCTCGTTGAGCCTGCTGGCCGTCTCACCGCCCAGTGTCCTGCTGACCGCGGCCAAGATCCACGGCAACCCTCTCGCGTCGTGCACCGACGACCACGGCTCCGACCTCTCGGTGCGGCTGTACGAGTCGACCGGGACGCCGGTAACCGCTTCGATGTCGCTGCACGGCGGAATCGAAGCGGTTCAACGCCTGGACCTGCTGGAAGAACGCGAAATCGAACCGCTTCCCGTCCACTCCGGACAGGCCGAGGTCTCACTGGGCGCGGCGGACGTAGCAACACTGCGGCTGGTGCCTTCGTCACGGCTCCCCGTCGCGCCGATCGAAACGCTCGAACCCGTCCAGCCGGTCTACACCCGCTACTGGCGGCACAACTCCGGCCCGGCCCCGATCGGCAACCTGCCGGTCTCCGTGCACGTCACCCCGTCCTTCACCCGTCTCGCGCCCGGTGCCACAGCCCCAGCGCGGATCACCGTGAGCTGCAGCGGAACTCCGGCCAAGGGTCGCCTGGAGTTCAGCGGTGGTCAGTCGTGGGACTACGACCTGGCGGCCGGCGAGTTCGCCGAGTTCACCGCCACCCTGAAGGCCAGGCCGGGGCGTCACCTGCACGCCGCCCGCATCCGCGACCACCTCGGCCAGGTGCTGGAGGACAGCATCGAGGTGGTGTCCGGCCCCAGCACCGACCGGGACCTGGTCGACGTCCTGCTCAGGGCAGGCGCCCTCCTGCTCGCGCCCAGCGAGCACGCGCTGCTGCCGGTGACGCTGCACAACCGCGTCCAGAGCGAACTGCACGGCGAGATCACCGTGATCAGCCCGTTCGGCACGTGGGACGACGACGTCACCATCGGTCCGCGCACCCAGCCGTTCGTGATCCCACCGGCAGGCAAGATCACCGTACCGGTGACGGCCACCGCGGCACCCACAGCTCGCCGAGGTGCGCACTGGTGGACGCTGGTGCGGGTGGCCGCGCACGGCAGGCTGTACTACTCCCCCGCGATCCCCGTCAGCATCCGGTAGCCACGGCGGATGATGGCGGGATGCGCATCCACCGGCTGACCGCGGAGGACCACGAACTGCTCGACGCCGCGGTGCGGAAGTTCCGCGGCGTCGAGGTGCGTGACCACACTCCGTTCCTGACGGATCCGGCGACCATCGCGTTGCTGGCACTGGGAGACCACAAGGTGCTCGGCTGGGTGTGGGGACTGCGGCAGCGCCACGTGTGCGGCTACTCGCAGGTGCAGTTGTACGAGATCGGCGTCGATCAGACGGCGCGGCGACGTGGCATCGGGCGCGCGCTGCTGACGGCCTTCCGCGACCAGGCCGTCAGCGAAGGGCACCGGAAGATGTGGCTGTTCACCGACGAGGACAACCACGCCGCGAAGGCGCTGTACGAAGCCGCCGGTGGGCAGCCATCACCTCACGACGACGCCGGCTACTGGTGGCAGCTGGATGACCCCTGCGGGACTTCGCGGTAGGTGAAGCCGGAGAAGTCGGCCCACGAGTCGCTCGGCACGCCGTCACTGGTCGCATAGAGTCCTATGTGGACTCCGGTGAACCCGCCGGTGACCGGCGTGCTGAGGAACAGGCCGTCGAACGGCGCACCCAGCGGTCGCCCGTCGACCAGCGCCTGGTGCTCCTGACCGTGTGCCTCCACACCGAGCCTGACCGCACCCTCGCCGGCCTGGGCCTTGGCGAGCACCTCGTCCTGCCCGCCGACCCGGCGCACCAGCGTGACCTCACGGCCGGCCCCGAGCATCAACCGCACGTGGTGGTCGTTGTTCTGCAGCAGCACCATCCCAGCGGCCTCGGACGGCCCCGCGGGCGAGAAGTCGAGCGAGCACGACACGTGGAACGACTGGTGTTGCTGGCGCCGCACCACGGCACTCGGGTTGACGAGGCCGGTGATCGATTCGGGACGCAGGCGCAGCCGCACGCGGCCGGAATCGAGCGACAGGAAGTCCGACTCCGGAGTGCGCACGAACATCCACGCCGGATCCTCCTCTGGCCACGGGTGCGGAGGCAGGTCCGGAACGGGGTACGAGACCTCGACCCGCCCGGTGCCCGGGCTGAACACCGGACCGTCTGCCTCCCACGAGACAGGCACGAGAAACGTCTCGCGGCCCAGGTTGTAGTAGTAGCCGCCGTACGGGCGCACCGCCAGCAACACCGCGTACCACTGACCGTTCTGCGTGCACACGAGGTCCGCATGCCCTGCAGCAGCGATCGGATGCGAACGCCCGAGGTGCCGATGGGTCAGCACCGGGTTCAGCTGCGACCCGCGATACGGTCCGGTCACCTCGTCAGCGAACGCCACCACCACGGAGTGCTCGAAGTCCGTGCCACCCTCGGCACACACCAGCACATATCGTCCATCCACTTTGTACAGATGCGGTGCTTCGAGCCACCGGGACTCCGCCATCGCGCCGCGGAACACCACGTGGTCCGGGCCTGCCGGGGAAAGCGTCTCCAGGTCGAACTCGCGCAGGTAGACCTCGGTTCGCCCGTCGCGGATCTCGCGGGTCCCGGTCCACCACGCCCGCCCGTCGTCGTCGAAGAACAACGACGGATCGAACCCCTCGGCCTCGGGAAGCCACGTCGGCTCGGACCACGGCCCGGCCGGATCGGTGGCAGTCACGACGAAGTTGCCGGTCTCCCGCGTCCCGTGAACCAACGTGCACACCACGTAGAACACGCCGGAGTGGTGCCGGATCGTCGGCGCGTACAGCCCACCGGAGGCGCGCACTCCCTGCAACGGCAGCTGCGACGGCCGGTCCAGCACGTGGCCGAGCTGCCGCCAGTGCACCAGGTCGCGGCTGTGGTAGACCGGCAGGCCGGGGAAGTACTCGAAGGTGGACGTGACCAGGTAGTAGTCCGGTCCCACCCGGCACACCGACGGATCGGGGTGCGAGCCGGGCAGGACCGGGTTCGAGAACTGTGCCAAGTGGACTCTCCAGCTACGGGTTGAGCCTGGTGTAAGCGGGTTTCGGCCTCAAGTTCGAGTCGAACAGGCAAGCCGCGCCCTCACCGGGGAACGTGCCCGGCACCCACGAGTGCCGGTCGGTGAAGCCCCACGTGGTGAACTCGACGCAGCGCGAGACGGCGTGACAGGCGTCCCAGATCTGCCGGAAGTAGCTCGCCTGCGTCGCGAGCTTCGCCGAGTCCGCAGGCAGCGGAATGCGCACGTCGGCCTCGGTGATCGCGATGTCGAGCCCCAGAGCGGCGAACCGCTCCATGTTCTGCCGGAAGCTCGTCGGGAACCCGTACTTCGTCGCCAGGTGCGTCTGGATGCCGATGCCGTCGATCGGCACGCCCTGCTGCTTCAACGTGCGCACCAGGTTGTACAAGCCGGTGCTCTTGGCGTTGATGCCCTCGGTGTTGTAGTCGTTGATGTAGAGCTTGGCCGACGGATCAGCGGCACGAGCCCAGCGGAACGCGTCGGCGACGTAGCCGTCACCGAGCTTCTGCTGGAAGATCGACTGCCGCCGCGACCCGTCCTCGTTGAACATCTCGTTGACGACGTCCCACGCCCGGATGCGGCCGCGGTACCGGCCCATCTCCGTGTTGATGTGCTGCTGGGTGACGCTGCGCAGCTCGGACGAACCGAGGTTGTTGAGCCAGCCGGGGTACTGGCTGTGCCACACCAGCGTGTGCCCGCGCACCGACTTCCCGTTCTGCTGCGCGTAGTTCACGATCGCGTCCGCACCGGACCAGTTGAACTGGCCGCGGTTCGGCTCGACGACCGCCCACTTCATCTCGTTCTCCGGCGTGACGTTGTCGAACTCGCGCGTCAGCACCGACTTGAAGTCCGCTTCGTTCAGGTTTTGGGCAGCCACCGCGCTACCCACATACCTGTTGGTGATGTCCTTCAACGGTCCCGCAGCGGACGCGGGAGCCACCTGTCCGAGCACCATCACCGCGGCCGCCACCGCGGTGACGCACATTCGGGCACGCAAAATCATCGTGACTCTCCTTAGCTGGTCACCCTTTCACTGAACCTGTGAGGCCACCGACCATGCGGCGTTCGGCGAGCACGAAGAACGTGAGCGCCGGAATCATCGACAGCGCCGTGAAGGCGAGCACCTTCGCGGTGTCCTGGGTGTGCTCCGACTGGAACATCGCGACGCCCAGCGGAAGCGTGAAGTTGGTGGAGTCGTTGAACACGAGCAACGGCAACAGGTAGAAGTTCCAGCTGCTGACGAACGCGAGCACGGAGACCGTGATCAGCGCGGGACGGGACAGCGGCAGCAGGATCCGCCAGAAGAACCCGAGCTTGGCCGCGCCGTCGAGCAGTGCGGCGTCCTCCAGCTCGCCGGGGATGGCGTGCATGAACGGCCGCAGGATCACGATCGTGACCGGCAACGAGAACGCCGCCTCCGGAATCGCCACGCCGAGCGGGTTCTCCAGCAGCCCGAGCAGCCGCAGCCACAGGTACAACGGCAGTGCGGCCACGCCCAGCGGGAACAGCAGGCCGAGCGTGAACAGCGTGTAGAACGCCTCCCGCCCGCGGAAGGCGTAGCGGGACAACGCGAACGCCGCCATCGAGCCGAGCGCGACCGCGAGTGTCGACGCGATCACCGCGATCAGCGCGCTGTTGCCGAGCAGCCGCCAGAACACCGGCGAGGTCAGCACGTCCCGGTAGTTGTCCCACACCCACGGGCCGGGCAGCCCGGCCGGTGCGGAGTTGATCTGCGCCGTGGTCCGGAACCCGCCCAGCAGCACGAACAGCAGCGGCACGACCGTGACGCCCACGACGGCGAACGCGGCGAGGTAGCCGGCGGTGTTGCGACGTGCCATCTCAGCTCACCGCCCTGGTCAGCGCACCCTCGGTGTCGCGGCGCAACGCGAACCGCTGGTACAGCAACGCGAAGGTGAAGCAGATGATGAAGAGGATCACCGCGACCGCGCTGCCGAACCCGAACTCGTAGCGCTTGAACCCGTGGTCGGTCAGGTAGCTCACCATGGTCGCGGACGCGTTGGCCGGTCCGCCGAGCGTCATGATCCAGACCAGGTCGAACAGCTGCAGCGACCCGATCACCGACAGGAAGATCCACACCCGGATAGTCGGCCCCAGCAGGGGAAGCACGACGTGCCGGGTCGCCTGCCAGCCCGAGGCGCCGTCGAGCGCGGCGGCCTCCCGCAGCTCGGCCGGAATCCCCTGCAACCCGGCCAGCAGCAGGATCACGCCGAACCCGATGTACTTCCAGGTGATCACGACGAACAGCGTGTAGAGCACGATCTTCGGGTCGGCGAGCCACTGCCGCACGAGGAAGCCGAGCCCGGCGCCGCGCAGCAGTTCGTCGATGAACCCGCCCGGCTGCAGGATCAGCAGCCAGATCACCGCGGTGACGGCCTCCGACAGCACGTACGGCGCGAAGACCACCATCCGCAGGAACGTCCGGCCCCGCAGTCTCCGGTTGAGCAGCAGCGCGAGGCCGATGCTCAGCGGGAGCTGCACGACGATCGAGAGCACCACGATGATCAGGTTGTGCCCGATGGCGCTCTGGAACACGTCACCGGAGAACGCGTCGACGTAGTTGCCCAGCCCGACGAACTCCGTCAGCGGGCCGAAACCGTTCCACGAGTAGAGGCTGTAGTACGCGGCCACGCCGATCGGGATCAGCACGAACGCGGTGAACAGCACCAGACCTGGCCCCAGCAGGAGCGCGAGCTCGAGACGCGTGCGCGTGCGGGACCGCCGCCGGGCGCCCCCAGCCGCGGGCGCGTGCGGACTGGGGGCGGTCAACGGCCGCGACCTGGTCGCGGTGCTCATCACTTGTTCCCGGCGGCCGCCTGGCTCACCGACTTCACGATCGTGTCCGGCCCGCCCTGCCCGGCGAAGAAGTTCGCGATCGCGTCGTTGAGCGCCTGGCCGACGTTGGTCGGCATGGCGATGTCGAAGTAGAACTGCAGGTGCGGCGCCTTCGACACGTACTCCGAGATCTTCTTGTGCGTCTCGGTCTTCAGCGACGCCACGGCGGCCGGGTGCACGGGCAGGCCGGACCCCGTCGCGGCGAGCTTCTTCTGAACGTCCTCGCTGACCAGATGGCCGAGGAAGTCCGCGCACGCCTTGGCAGCGCGCGTGGTGCAGGAGAAGCCGTCACCGCCGCCGAGGACCGAGTTCGGGTCGCCCTGCCCGCCCGGTACCGCCGGGAACGGGAACCAGCCGATCTTCGAGTCCAGGTCCTTGTCCTCGGACAGCGACTGCATCACGTCCGGGTTCCAGTCGCCCTGCAGCTCCATAGCCGCCTTGCCGTTCGCGAGCATGCCCGCCGAGCTGCCAGCGCCCTGCTGGGCCGGGGTGCCGACGAAGCCGTCCTGGAACGGCTTGGTGTCCAGGAACGCCTTCAGGTTCTCCCCCGCCTTGGTGAAGCACGGGTCGGAGAAGTCCTTCTTCTCCACCGCGGTCTTCAGCGAGTCGACCGAGCACTGGCGGATCGCGAAGTAGTTGAAGTAGAACGCGTCCGGCCAGCGGTCCTTGCCCCCGACCGCGATCGGCACCAGGTTCGCGGTCTTCAGCTTGGCGACCGCCGCGTTCAGCTCGTCCAATGTAGACGGTGGACTGGTGACACCGGCGGTGGCGAAGAGGTCCTTGCGGTACCAGAACCCGACCGCGTGCATCTGGTACGGCACGCCGTACTGCTTGCCGCCGGACTGCCAGCCCTGGGCCGCCTGGCCGAGCGGGCCGATCCAGCTCGACGACGCCTGCGTGATGTCGGCGATCTTGCCGGAGCTGAGCTGCGAGACGAGTGAGCCGCCGCCCCACTGCTGGAAGATGTCCGGTGGCGTGTTGCCCTGCAGCGCGAGCGGCACCTTGGTCTGGAACTGCTCGTTCTGCAGCGGTTCGACCGTGAACGAGACGTCCGGGTGCGCCTTGTGGAAGTCGTCCGCGATTCCCTGCCAGATCGACTTCATCGGTTCGGTCGTGCGGTTGTGCCACCAGGTGAGGGTCACCGGGCCGTTGGCTGAGGCATCGCCGCCGGAGCCGCTGCACGCGGCGAGCATGAGCGTCGCCGCGGCGGCTAAAGCGACGGACAGCTTGTGCGGGGAACGCATTGGTCCACTCCTGACGACGTCGGCCGAGTGTGACGATGCGCGACGATGCGCGACGGCTAGTGAGAATTCCGCTTCGATCCCGCCGTGTCAATCGTTGTCGATAACGTTTTACACGGCTAGCCTGACCCCGTGCCTCCTCGCTCTCGCGTCACCATCCGTGACGTCGCGGCTCAAGCCGGCGTCTCGGTCGCGACCGTCTCCAAGGTCCTCAACCAGCGCTACGGCGTCGCCGCCGAGACGCTCGCGCGGGTGCAGGCCGTGATCAAGGAGCTGGGGTACGAGGCGAGCCTGGTCGCGCAGAGCCTGCGCAACCACCGCACCAACGTCATCGGAATCCTGGTCGCCGACATCGAGCCGTTCAGCACCGAACTGCTCAAGGGCGCGGCGGACGCCATCCGCGGCACCGGTTTCGAGCTGGTCGTGTACTCGGCCGGCGGACGCACCGGTGATCCGCAGGGCTGGGAACAGCGGTACCTCACGCGACTCAGCGGCACCCTGGTCGACGGCGCCGTGCTGGTCACGCCCGCGGTCGATCTGGAGGGACTGCCCGGCACCCCGGTCGTCGCGGTCGACCCGCACACCGGCCGCTCACCGCTGCCGACCGTCGACTCCGACAACCTGCACGGCGGGCAGCTCGCGACCGAGCACCTGATCTCGTTGGGGCACAGCCGGATCGCGCTGCTCACCGGACGCGAGGACCTGAAGTCGGCCCAGCAGCGCGAGACCGGCTATCGGCGCGCGCTGGCCGCCGCCGGCATCGCCGTGGAGGAGAACCTGATCCGCCGCGGTGACTACGACCACGACATCGCCGCCGAGTCGGCACGGGAGCTGCTCGCCGGCCCCGATCGACCGACGGCTGTGTTCGCCGCCAACGACATCACGGCCATCGCCACCATCGAAGCGGCTCTCGAACTCGGTCTGCGGGTGCCGGAGGACGTCTCGGTGGTCGGCTTCGACAACATCCCGGAATCGGCTCTGTGCACCCCGCCGCTGACGACGGTGCAGCAGCCGATCCGGGAGATGGGCCGTCGCGCGATCACGTTGCTGGTGCGGCTCATCAACGGCGAGTCGCCGGATGAAACGCACATCACGCTCGGCACCGAGCTGATCGTCCGCGGCTCGGCCCGCGCGTTGACCCTCCCCGAAGACAGGCGGTTCCCGTGACGACCGAAGCCACCACGCCGGCCGAGCGCTGGCGCGACCCCCGCGTCCCCGTCGCCGAGCGGGTGCGGGACCTGATGGCCCGGATGACACCGCGCGAGAAGGTCGCGCAGCTGTACGGCGTCTGGGTCGGCATCGACTCCGGCGGCGAGGTCGCACCGCACCAGCACGACTTCGTGGCACAGCTGGACTTCGACGAGTTGCCGCAACACGGGATCGGTCAGCTCACCCGCGTCTTCGGCACCCGCCCGATCGCGCCGGAGGTGGGCGCGCACAGCCTCGCCCGCACCCAGCGGCAGATCATCGAGGGCGGCAGGTTCGGGATTCCCGCGGTGGTGCACGAGGAATGCCTCACCGGGCTGGCCGCGTGGCAGGCGACGGTGTACCCGTCACCGCTGTGCTGGGGAGCGAGCTTCGAGCCGGATCTGGTGCGGCGCATGGCTTTCCACATCGGTCGCTCGATGAGCGCCCTCGGCGTGCACCAGGGTCTCGCCCCGGTCCTCGACGTCACGCGGGACCTGCGGTGGGGGCGGGTCGAGGAGACCATCGGCGAAGACCCGCACCTGGTCGGCACGGTCGGCGCCGCGTTCGTCGCGGGCCTGGAGTCGGCGGGGATCGTGGCCACGCTCAAGCACTTCGCCGGCCACTCGGCCTCCAGGGCGGGCCGCAACCTCGCGCCGGTGTCCATCGGCCCGCGCGAGATGGCCGACGTGATCCTGCCACCGTTCGAGATGGCGCTGCGGGCGGGCGCGCGATCGGTGATGAACTCCTACTCCGGCGTCGACGGTGTCCCGGTCGCCGCCGATCCCACGGTGCTGACCGACCTGCTGCGCGGCGAGTACGGCTTCACCGGGACGGTGGTCGCGGACTACTTCGCGGTGCCGTTCCTGCACATGCTGCACGGTGTCGCCACCGGTCGCGAGGACTCCGCCGGCCAGGCGCTGATCGCCGGCATCGACGTCGAACTGCCCACTGTGGACTGTTACGGCGATCCGCTGCTGGCCGCGGTGGAGTCCGGTTCGGTCGACGGCGCGCTGGTGGACCGCGCGCTGGAACGCGTGCTGCGGCAGAAGTGCGAGTTGGGGCTGCTGGACCCGGGCTACTCCCCCGACCCCGCCGCGAACCTCGACCTCGACGACGAGGAGTCCCGCGCGCTGGCGGGCGAGCTGGCCGAACGCTCGATCGTGTTGCTGCACAACGACGGCGTACTGCCGTTGACCGGCAGGCGGGTCGCCGTTGTCGGCCCGAGGGCCAACGATCCCGGCGCGCTGATGGGTTGCTACTCGTTCCCCCTGCACGTCGGCGTGCACCATCCGGACGTGCCGATGGGCATCGACGTGCCGACCGTGCTGGACCGCCTGCGCGGTGATCACGACGTCACGTACGCACTCGGTTGCCCGGTCCTCGGAGGTACCGACGAGGAGATCTCGGAGGCCGTCGAGACCGCCCGGCACGCGGAGGTCTGCGTCGCGGTGCTCGGCGACCAGGCCGGTCTGTTCGGCGGCGGCACGTCCGGGGAGGGCTGCGACGCCGCCGATCTCCAGCTTCCCGGCAGGCAGGAGGAGTTGCTGGAGGCCCTGCTCGCCACCGGCACCCCCGTCGTGCTGGTCCTGCTGTCCGGCAGGCCCTACGAGCTGTCACGCCAGATCGATCGGCTCGCCGCGGCCGTGTGCGGCTTCTACCCCGGCGAGGAAGGCGCTGCCGCGGTGGCCGGAGTCCTCAGTGGACGGATCAACCCGTCCGGCCGCCTCCCGGTGAGCTTCCCCGGTGCAGGCGCGAGCCAGCCGTCGACCTACCTCACCGCGGCGCTCGGCGCCCGCAGCGAGGTCAGCACCGTCGACCCGACGCCGCTGTTCCCGTTCGGCCACGGCCTGTCCTACGCCCCCGCCACCTGGGTGCGGGTGACCGCGGACACGCAGGAGTGGCCGACCGGCGGCACCTGCCGAGTGGCCACGACCCTGCACAACGACACCGATCGCGGCACCAGCGAGGTCGTCCAGATCTACCTGCACGACCCGGTGGCCGAGGTCGCCCGGCCCGTCCGGCAGCTGATCGGCGCGGTGAAGGTGGAACTCGAGCCCGGCCAGACGCGCACCGTCACCACCGTGCTGCACGCGGACCTGACCGCCTACACCGGCCGGGCCGGTCACCGGCAGGTCGACCCCGGTGAGGTCGAGCTGCACGTGGGCAGGTCGAGCGCGGACATCCACACCGCCGTACGCCTCACGATGACCGGACCTCGTCGCGAGGTCGGCTTCGACCGCGTCCTCACTCCGGAGTTCGAGATCGACTGTTAGCGCTAACATGGCGGAATGCTGGTCGACACAGAGCACTTCGGCAGGGTCGGTGACGTGGACGTGCACCGATACGCGCTGGTCAACCCGGGCGGCATCACCGTGCGGGTGCTGGACCTCGGCGGCGTGGTCCAGTCGATCGACGCACCGGACCGCGACGGCGCGCTCGCGAACGTCGTGCTCGGTTTCGGCGACCTCGACGGCTACGTGGCCAACAACCGCCCGGACGCCGGCCGGGTGTTCTTCGGCGCGCTGATCGGCAGGTACGCCAACCGGATCGGCGGCGCGGCGTTCACACTCGACGGCGAGCAGTACCGGGTCAAGGCCAACGAGAACGCCAACTGCCTGCACGGCGGCCCCGAAGGCTTCGACACGCACGTCTGGCAGGCGAGCCCGTTCTCCGACGACGAGGGCGTCGGCGTCCGGCTCAGCCACGTCAGCCCGGACGGCGATCAGGGCTTTCCCGGCCGGGTCACGACCGCGGTGACGTACCACCTCGACGCGCGGAACCGGCTGACCATCGGTTATCGCGCGGAGACCGACGCGCCGACAGTGCTGAACCTGACCAACCACACGTACTGGAACCTGGCCGGCGAGGGCGCGGGCGACATCTACGACCACCTGCTGACGATCCGCGCGGGATCGTTCTGCGCGGTCGACGACTCGCTGATCCCGCAGGGACGTCCGGTAT
>NZ_JYJG01000102.1 GCF_000955955.1 Lentzea aerocolonigenes | reverse complement strand
GAGTTCGAGCTTGTTGTTCTCTTCCTTGTTGGCCTGGTTCTTCTTGTTCTCGGTGCCCTCGGCCTGGGCCTCGTCGTTGTTGTCGGCGCCGTCGTCGAGCTTGGCCTGCTTCTCGTTCGCGGCCTTCACCTTGCAGGCGGCGAGCGGGTTCAGGTCCGGTGCCTGCTTGCCCTGGCGGCTGAACGCCAGCATCATCCGGTCGAGGATGGCGGCGCGCTTCTCGCGCGTCGGGCCGACGATGATGTTGTCGACGTCCTGGGCCTTGACCGTCTCCAGCCGCTTCTCGGCCTCGTCGGTCACCTTCTCGATGTTCGCGAGTTCCCGGTCGATCTCGGCCTGGGCCTTGTCCGGCACGTCCTCGGGGAGCTTGGAGGCGACGTCGGGGCACTCGAGGCGGGCCGCGGCCTTGTCGGCCTTGTCCTTGTCCTGCTGCGCCTTGTCGTCCTTCTTCGGCGGCTGCTTGGCCGGCTCTTCCTCGTCCTCGGTGTCGATGCGGACGACGGGCCAGAAGTAGGCGGACTTGTCGCCGTTCTTGCAGGTCGTGCCGGCCTTCTGCAGCGACTTGTTGTTCGAGTCGGCGTTGGTCGAAAGGTTGCCGACGTAGTCGTGCAGGTGCTGGGCACCGTTGCGGACACCGGGCTGCGCGATGAAGTTGTCCGGGTTGAAGTGCCCGTTCTCGTTGCGGCCGCAGTCGACGATGAAGTTGCCCTTGGAGGCGTTCTGCTGCTGGTTTACTTTCTTGACGTTCGGCTTCACCTTGGTGATGTCGACGAAGGAGTTCTTGTCCGCCCCGTCGGCGAGCGCGGCGCCATCAGAAGAACTGATGGCCACCACCGCGGCACCGCCAGCGACCAGCGCCATCGCCGCTGCGGCGGCGGTCAGCCAGATCGTGGATTTCCTACGGTGAAAAGCCATTTGCCACCTCGTGTAGTCCGATAAAACGGCATGGTGAAGCTGACGGCGGTTAGCCGTGTGTTCGGGTTTAAGCTCGGTGTGCGGTTAGAACGAACGCGATTTACTTCGTCGGCTCGTCGATTTCTTCTTGGACCGGGAGATCACTCGCATTCCGACCAGCGCGAGCGCGAGCACCGCTATCGCACCGAAGAAGACGCCGTTGTTCTCCCCGAACACGCCTTGCTCGGCGGTGCGGGTGAACTTGGTGCCCTCCGGCACGGTCGGGATCACGCCGTCGGTCGGGTTCGCAGACGCGTCAGCGTTGTTCGAGCTGTTGTCCCCCGTCGGTTCCGGTGCCCCGGAGGCCGCCGGTGGGGGAGCGAGCGGCTGCGGTGACTCCAGACCGGCGAAGTCGACCTTGCCGGTGTCCTCGATCACCTTGATGTGGTCGAAGACGGTGATCATCGCTTGCGTGGAGAGAATGCGGATGAGCTCGTTCTTCGTGCCCGCCCGGATCTGCGCGGCATAGGCGTAGACCTTGCCGTGCGCCGCGCGGAGCCGGTTGGCGAAGACGGCGTCGAACTCGTCACCGTTCGCCGCGTCCATCTCGGCGAGCCAGCCCTTCTGCTCTTCGGTGGCCTCCGTGGGCAACGTGACGCCGAGCAGGACGCCTGCCCGGTTCACCACGTTGTCCAGCAGCGTGTGGCCCTCGATGAGGTGCTTGCTCGCTTCCTGGATCTTGGGCTGGTCGGCCCGCTTGGCCTTGCCCTTCTCGCCCGCGGGCTTCTCCCACAACCCGGCCTGCTTGACCCGGTTCATGAAGTCCCGGTCGGCAGGTCCGAGCGGACCCCACTGCGTCTGCACGACCTCGTCGCCCGTCCCGCCACTTCCGGGCGGCGGGGTCGAGATGGGGGTCGGGGGAGTGGAAGGCAGCACGGCCAACGCGCAGCCCGCCAACGCGACGAGGAGTCGCGTCGGCGTTGCCAAGTTCATGGGGAGTCGCACGATCGGGACTACGGCTCGCAAAGGGAGCCCGCCTCAGTTCGAGACCCCGGCGTTATCGAACCGTTATCGAACCCCGCGCAACCTGGATCTGAACGCGCGACCTAAAGTCCTGAGCATGAGCAAGCGTTTTGTGGCGTTGGGGGATTCGTTCACCGAAGGCGTGGGTGACGAAGACGCAGGTCGGCCCAATGGTGTGCGGGGATGGGCGGACCGCGTGGCCGACGTACTGGGGGCTGCGGACCCGGAGTTCACCTACGCCAACCTCGCCGTGCGGGGCCGGTTGTTGCCCCAGGTGCTCGACGAGCAGCTCGAGCGCGCTCTCGCGATGAACCCGGACCTCGTCTCGCTCTACGCGGGCGGGAACGATCTCATGCGGCCGAAGGTGAACATCGACGCTCTGATGCGCCGGTACCGCGATGCGGTGGCGCGCTGCGTGCAGGCCGGCGCCCTCGTCATCCTCTTCACAGGTGTGGACGGGGCAGACGACCCGGTGTTCCGCAAGATGCGTGGTCGCGTGGCCATCTACAACGAGCACGTGCGTGCGATCGCGGCCGAGTTCTCCTGCGTGCTGGTGGACATGTGGGCGATGAAGCAGCTGCGTGACCGCCGCATGTGGTCTGCCGATCGGCTGCACCTCAACTCTCTGGGGCACACCGAGGTCGCCATTTCGGTGCTCGACGGTCTTGGGGTCTCGCACGCTCTGCAGCGGACGGTGCTCGGAGCGGCTCCGCTGGTCGACCGGAAGGTGCGGCGCGCGGAGGACTGGCAGTGGGCGCGCGAGCACGTCGTGCCGTGGGTGATGCGCCGGCTGCGCGGGGAGTCGTCCGGAGACGTGATCCGGGCTCGCCGCCCTGAGTTGCTGCCGCCGTCGTGAAGGACGAGCGATGGACGATCTACGCGCGAGAAGAGGCCGGATCGTGGTCGAACTACTACGAGCTCGACGCCAAGGGGTGGATCAACCGTCACATGTCGTTGAAGCAGGGTGACTGGTCGGCGCCGACGGCGTGGGGCACTGTCGAGCTGGAGCCGTCCTGTGACCGCTGGTTCGGTCGGATCCCGCACGACCACGTGGACGAGTGGCTGTGCGGGCCGGGCATCGAGCTCGTCGACCCCGGCAAGTTCGACGAGCTGTGGGGTCTCGCCCGCGGTGCGCTCGGCAAGCCTGTGGAGCTCATCCCGTTGCCGGTGGTGGAGCGGCCTGCGGTGGGCAAGCCGTTCTACGACAGGCCCGGCTACCGCTTCCGCATGGCCATGCGCAGGCTGTTCAGCTGGCGCCCGTAGGTAGAACGTGTTCCTTGGCGCGAGGTGGTCTAACGAGGTAACTCGCGTTTGGTAACGGTTTTCCGCCAGGTTGTTTGCATGTAGAACGCGTTCTAGAAAACGTGTGGGCCACCTGGGTGAAATCGCTGGTAGCGGGCCTGGGCTGGATTGATGCAGTGGCCTAGCGTTCGTCCGCATGCATCGCAGGGCTGCGCTGATCGCTTTGGTGGTCTGCGCGTTGATCGCGGGGTGCGGGAGCAGGCTCACCTCCGAGCAACGCGCCGCACTCGCCGTGCCTCAAGGCGGCGGGTCGGGGGTTCAGGAGGGCACGGCACCGGTCGAGGAAGGCGGGGTGCCCGGCAGCGAGGGCACCGCGGGTCAGCCCGGTGCGAACAACCCCGGGCAGCCCAACAAGCAGCCGAACCCGCCGGGGAGCATCGCGGGTGGGTGCCAGGGGACCGGTGGCGCCACGGACAAGGGTGTGACCGCGGGCGAGATCACGATCGCCAACATCTCGGACATCAGCGGGCCGGTGCCCGGCCTGTTCCAGGCGGCGCAGCAGGGGACGAAGGCGTTCGTCGAGTACTTCAACGCCACCCAGGGCGCGATCTGCGGCCGCAAGCTCAAGCTCGTGTCGTTCGACTCGCGCACCGACAGCGGCGGCGACCAGCAGGCCACTGCGCAGGCGTGCGAGCAGGCGTTCGCCATGGTCGGCTCGATGTCCGGGTTCGACCAGGGCGGCGGTCCGGCGGCTTCCGCTTGTGGGATCCCGGACCTGCGCGCCTCCACGGTCACGGTCCAGCGGCAGCGCACCCCGGTCAGCTTCGGCGTCGCGTCCAACGTGGTGAACCTCGTGTCCTCGGCCTACCCGGACCTGATCAAGTCGAGCTTCCCGAACGCCGCCGGCGCCGCGTCGTTCCTCTACCTCAACGTCGACGCGAGCTCGCAGAACGCACGCAGTATGCAAAAAGCAGCCGAGCAGCGCGGGTTGAAGTTCGTATACACGCAGGCCATCGACATCGCCGACGTCAACTACGCGCCCTATGTGGCGAAGCTCAAGGAGACGGGCGCGAAGATCGTCTACTGGATGGGGTCGGCGCAGTACGCGGTCCGGTTGCAGCAGGCGATGCGGCAGCAAGGGTTCACGCCGGAAGCCTTCATCACGGACCCGTCGGCGTACGACGCGCAGTACGTGCGCCAAGGCGGAGCGGCGGTCGACGGCACCGTCGTCTACACGAACGGCGGGTTGTTCGAGGAGAACAACGCCCAGGTGGCGCTCTACAAGCAGTGGCTGGGGCGGGTGGCGCCCGGTGCGGCGCCGTCGTACTTCGGGATGTTCGCGTGGGCTGCGGCACGGCTGTTCGTGCAGCTCGCCGCGAAGATCGGGCCGCAGTTGACGCGCAAGGCGATGCTCGACCAGGTGCGCGGGGTGCACGACTTCACCGCCGAGGGGATGGTCGCGCCGCAGGACGTCGGTGGGAAGCGGACCTCGGCGTGCATGTCGCTGGTGCGGTTGAAGGGCGGGACGTGGTCGCGGCTCGCGCCGGCGTCCGGGTACTCGTGCGGTGCCCTGATCGACACGGGGGTGGGCGGATGACGGCCGACGTCGCCTGCACCCGCTTCGGCCTCGTCACTGGTGGTGGCTCATGACCGCGCTCCTCGCCTACACCATCTTCGGCCTGGTCACCGGGGGTGCGTACGCGGTCGTCGCGGGCGGCCTCGTCCTCACCTACAGCACCTCCAAGGTGTTCAACGTCGGTCATGGCGCGATCGGCATGGTGATGGCGTTCCTGTACTGGGAGCTGGCCGAGAACCGCGGCCTGCCGCAGTGGCTCGCGTTGCTGCTCGTGGTCGGCGTTTGTGCGCCGCTGTTCGGGTTGCTGATCGAGCGGTTCATCATGCGCCGGCTGGCTGGGGCGCCGGTCGGGATCACGCTCGTCGCCGGAGTCGGCGTGCTGGTCGGGTTGATCGGGGCGGCGCAGGCGATCTGGCCACCGGAGGCGCGGCCCGTGCGGCCGTTCCTCGACCAGTACGGGATCCACATCGGACAGTCCTTTGTGAGCGGGCACGACCTGGTCACGCTGGCGTGCGCCGTGCTGGTCGCGGGTGGGTTGTACTTCCTGTTGAACCGGACTCGTACCGGCTTGGCGATGCGCGCGTGCGTGGATGCCCCTGAGCTGGCGGCGTTGTACGGCACTCGGCCACAGCGGTTGTCGGCGTTGAGCTGGGCGATCGGGTCGTCGTTGGCGGCGTTGGGCGGGATTCTGCTGACGCCGGTCGTGCAGCTCGACTACGTGACGATGACGTTGCTCGTGATCACGGCCTACACCGCGGCTTTGGTGGGGCGGTTGCGGAGTCTGCCGTTGACGTTCGTGGGTGCGCTGGGGCTCGGGCTGGTGCAGTCCTACGCGGTGGCCTACCTGCCGTCCTCGCCGTTCTGGATCAGTTTCCGGGTCGCGATCCCGGCTTTGCTGCTGTTCGTGGTGCTGCTCGCGATGCCGCAGTCGCCGTTGCGGATCGGTGGCGTGCGGGGGTCGCGCGGGGTGGCGGTGCCTTCAGGGTTGGCGACCGGGGTGGGTGCGGCGCTGTTCCTGGGTGTCGTCGTGGTGTTGGCGCTGCTGGTGGACACGGTGGTGGCCGGGCAGTTGGCGCTGGGGCTGGTGTTCGGGATCGTGCTGCTGTCGATGGTGCTGCTCACCGGATACGGCGGGGTGGTGTCGCTGGGGCAGTTCACGTTCGTCGGCGTGGGCGCGGTGACGGTGGCGCGGCTCGGTGGCTCGCCGTGGACGCTCGTCGCCGGTTCTCTGGTGGCGGCGGCGATCGGTGCGGTGATCGCTCTGACGGCACTGCGGGTGAGTGGGCTGTACCTGGCGTTGGCGACGTTGGGGTTCGCGCAGCTGATGGACAAGCTGGTGCTGCAGTCGCCGATCGCGTTCGGGGTGCGGGGGAGTCTGCAGGTGCCGCCGCTGTTCTCGTCTTCTGCTGCACAGCTCGTGCTGGCAGCGTCGTTGTTCGCGCTGGTCGGGGCCGGGGTGCTGGCGGTGCGGCGAGGGCGGCTCGGGCGGCGGATGATCGCGGTCAAGGACAGCTCGGCTGCGTGCGCGACGCTCGGCATGAACGTGCGGTGGATCCGGGTCTGGGTGTTCTCGCTGTCGGCGGCGATCGCGGGCCTGGCCGGCGGGTTGTTCGCGCAGCTGCGGGAAACCGTTGCGGCGAGCGACTTCCAGCTGTTCAACAACCTGCCGCTGCTGCTGTTCGCGGTGATCGCGGGCGTGACGTCGGTGTCCGGGGCGGCTCTGGGCGGGCTGCTGCTGATGCTGCTTCCCGTGCTGCAGAGCGGTTTCCCGGCGTTCGCTGGAGCGGCTGTCGTTCTGCTGGGGGTGGCGGCGGCCGGGTTGGCGCGTGATCCCAACGGCCTGATGAGCTGGTTCTTCCGCGCCTGGTCCTGGCGGCGCGCATGAGCACGCTGCAGGTGCAGGGAGTGACGGTCCGCTTCGGTGAGGTGACCGCGGTCAACGACGTGACCTTGTCGGTGGACGTCGGCGTCACCGGATTGATCGGTCCCAACGGCGCGGGCAAGACGACGTTGTTCGACGTGATCAGCGGACTGCGGCGGCCGTCGTCCGGTCGTGTTCTGCTCGATTCCACGGACATCACGTCCCGTTCACCGCACCAGCGGTCCCGGCTGGGCGTGGCGCGGACGTTCCAGCGGCTCGAGGTGTTCGGGTCGCTGACCGTGTGGGAGAACGTCGTGGTGGCGCTGGAAAGCCGCCGCCGGCCGTCTCGCCTTGCTGGTGGGCTGTTGGAACGGGTGGGGATCGCGGAGTTCTCGTCGAACCAGGCCGACACCGTGCCGACCGGTGCGGCCCGGCTGCTGGAGCTGGCCCGCGCGTTGGCCACCGACCCTTCCTTGCTGCTCTTGGACGAACCGTCGTCGGGACTGGACCGGGCCGAGACGGACGCGTTCGGCGCGCTGCTGCGGGAGTTGGTGGGCGAGGGGCGTGCGGTCGTGCTGGTGGAGCACGACATGGACCTGGTCATGAACTACTGCGACGTCGTGCACGTGCTGAACCTGGGCCGCCTGCTGACTTCTGGTTCACCTGAGGAGATCCGCTCGCACGAGGGTGTCCGGGAGGCGTATCTCGGATGATCGATCTCACGGACGTCCACGCCGGCTATGGCCGCATCGAGGTGCTGCGCGGCGTCTCGTTGAACGTGCCGCGCGGCACGGTGACGGCGTTGCTCGGCCCCAACGGCGCCGGGAAGTCCACCCTGGTCAAGGTCCTGAGTGGACAGTTGCGGGCGACTTCCGGCCACGTTCATCTGGGCGGTGTGCACGTGAACGACGCCGCGCCCGACGCGTTGGCACGAGCCGGGCTGTGCACGATCCCGGAAGGCCGCGCGATCTTCCCGAACCTCACGGTCGCCGAGAACCTGCGCTTGATGCGCGGAGATCCTTCAGCGGTCTATGACCGCTTTCCCCGGTTGCGGGCCCGGCAACGGCAGCTCGCGGGCTCGATGTCCGGCGGCGAGCAGCAGATGCTCGCGTTCTCCCGCGCCCTGATCACCGACCCGGCCGTCGTCGTGATCGACGAGCTCTCGATGGGCCTGGCGCCGGTGATCGTGGCCGAGCTGTACGAGGTGGTGCGCGAGCTGGCTTCCGGCGGCGTCACCATGCTGATCGTCGAGCAGTTCGCCGAGACCGCGTCCTCGGTGGCAGATCAGGTCGTCGTGATGGCGCACGGCGAGATCGCCGCGGACAACGACCTGGCTTCCGTCTACTTCGGAGGGACGTCATGAGGTACGCACTCGTCCTGCTGCTTCTCCTGCTGTCCCCGGCGCCTGCGCAGGCCGCCGAGATCGGTGGTTTCACACTCTCCGCCCACGCCGCGCCCGTCTCCGTTCTGCTGCACACCGATCTGCTCCCGGTACCGGCGGAACCCCAGGGCGAAGTGCACCTCTCCTACACCCAGACCGAGCTGGGTTCGGGCCCGATCGGCCGTTCTCTCGCGAGCTCCGTGTGGCCCGGCGCGGCCGTCGGCACCGGTCTGCCGCAGCTCTTGGGCTTCGCCTACCCGGTGCAGGCCAACGCTGCGCACCCCGGCGGCCCGGCGGACGAGTCGAAGTCGGGCATGCGGGTTTCGGCGGGTGCCTCCAAGACCGAGTCGTACGCGGGCGCTCGTCAGGAAGTGCCGTTCTTGCTCACCGCGGATGGCCTCTCCTCGACGAGCACGAACGTCGTTGGTGCGTCGGAGGTCCGCTCTTCGGCGGTGACGTCCGCACAAACGATCTCGCTGCTCGCCGGTCTCGTGGTGATGTCGGGCGTGAAGTTCGAATCCGTCGCGGTGAGCGATGGCAGCAAGGGGAGCGGCACGAGCACGTTCTCCGTCGCCGAGTTCACCGTGCTGGGCCAGAAGTTCCCCGTCAAGTCGCCGGCCGCCCCACCGGACGGCTTGCTGAAGGCCCTGGAACCACTGGGAATCACGCTGACCTGGCCCACGTCCGCGACCAAGACCGAGGGCACCGGGGCGACCTCGACGTCTCGCGGCCTGACCCTGACCGTCGACGTCATGGTGTTGCGGACCAAGCTGGGTCTGGGCGGCATCCTGGACGGGGTGCTGGCACCGTTGCTGCCCAAGGAACTCGTGCCGCTGCTGAACCCGCTGCGCAAGATGGTGGTGATCGTCGGCGACACCGAGGCCGTCGCAAACGCTTCCGCCTCCGTGTCCTTGCCTCCGCCTGATGTGCCTGTGCCGCAAGCACCTCTCGTACCACCGCCTGCAGACGGTGGTGTCTCCGCACCTTCGCCGGGCACGCCCCCGGTAGCCGGTGTCACGCCACCGCGAGCCGTCACTCCGGTCGCTTCTTCCCGCGCCAGGCCTCGGTCGTTGCTCGACTTCCCCGGTGTCCCCGCGTTGATCGTGCTGGCGGGCCTGGGGATAGCGGCCGCGGGAGCGTTCGGCATGAAGTCGTTCGGCACGTTCCTGCTGGGCGGCGCTCCTTGTCCCTCCGGACACCCCACCGGTGTCCCCGACCTCCGGGCGAACTCATGACCATGCAGGACCGGCGCCGCGCACGGATGCAGAGCGGGCTCGGCTTGATCGGCACGATGCTGATGACGGCGGGGATCGCGGCGATCCTCTTCGCCTGGTGGGGCGTCGCGCACACCGGCTACGTGTGGGAGCAGATCCCGTACGTGGTGTCGGGAGGGATGCTCGGGGTGGGGCTGATCGGGGTGGGTGGGTTCCTGTACTTCGGGTCGTGGCTGGTCAAGCTGCTGGAGGAGCAGCGGCAGACCACGTACGCACTGTTGCAGCTGCTGGACGACCGGGCGGCGGAGCGTGACGCCGAGCGCGTCTAACGCGCGGTGAGGGAGTAGGCGGAGAGCGGCACGTTGCCGCTCTTCCGCGCGATCTGCCGCAGCAGGTCCTTGGCGAGCCCGTCCGGAGCGTCCTGCAGCGCGGCCGCGATCTCCCAGTCCGCGTCCTGCAACGCGCTGGTGTCCATCCCGGCGACCTCCTCGACCTCCCAGCCGGCGCGTTCCAGCGCGGCGACCAGCGTCGCACGGGTGAGCGGAGCGCGGACGTTTCCCTCCGACTCGCTCATGCGGTCCTGGGCGAGCACCGCGAGCAGGTGCGGGACCTGGCTCGGGTGTGCGGGTTCCGGGTCCCACTCGGCGAAGCACAGCCGGGTGCCGAGCGAGCGGACCCGCTGAAGTGTGCGCGACAGCAGGTCGGCGGACGCGAAGTACCAGGAGCAGTGGGCGAGCACCACGAAGTCGTAACCGGTACCGACGTCATCGGTCAGCACGTCCGTCTCGTAGCGCATGGAGATGCGCGAGCCGAGCGGGCCGGCGAGAAGGTGCTCGGCGGACTGGCCGACCGTGACCGGCGAGCCGTAGGAAGGCGGAGCCACGTCGACGCCGACGACCCTCCCGTTTGGACCCACGAGCGAAGCCAGCACCGCGGTCATGTCGCCCTGCCCGCACCCGACCTCCAGAACCGAGGCCCCGTCGGGAATCCGCCACTCCGCGGCGAGCGCGGCGCGATATGTCGTCTGAGCTACCTGGATGTCCGGATCGGGCACCCACGCGGCCATGAGCTGGGCGATTTCGTGAGCGTTCATCAAGCCAGACCATAGGAGAGCGATCCCACGACCGCACGCCGATTTGGTTTGTTCACACCCTTGAACCATTGGTTTAGACCAGTTAACGTGCCTCCCATCACGTTCCCCCTGCACGTGAAGGAGCACCATGAAGAGGTTTCGCTGGCAAATCCTGACCTTGGGGCTGGCCTTGGCCACCGTGGTCGGAGGCGTCGTCGCCGCTCCCGCGAGCGGCGCGACGGGCGTGACGGCGGCGTTCACCAAGACGTCGGACTGGGGCAGCGGCTACGAGGCCAAGTACACGATCTCGAACGGCGGCTCGTCCGCGCTCACGGCGTGGACCGTCGAGTTCACGCTCCCGAGCGGACAGTCGATCGCGTCGCTCTGGGACGGCAGCTACACGGCCAGCGGCCAGAACATCACCGTCAAGAACACCTGGAACGGCAGCATCGGCGTCGGTGGCACGGCGAGCTTCGGCTTCACCGTGCGCGGATCGGGTGCGAACCCGTCCAACTGCAAGGTCAACGGCGGCTCGTGCGACGGTGGAACCCCGCCGACGACCACGACCACCACGACGACGACCACCACGTCGAACCCGCCGTTGCCCGGCACCGGCCGCGGCGCGCCCTACCTGTACCTGGGCTGGGGCAACCCGCAGAGCGCGACGCAGGTCATGAGCTCGACCGGCGTCAAGTGGTTCACGCTCGCGTTCGTCCTGTCCGGCGGCGGCTGCACCCCCTCGTGGGACAGCCAGCGCCCGCTCACCGGCGGCGCCGACCAGCAGACGATCAACGCGATCCGCTCGGCCGGCGGTGACATCGTGCCGTCGTTCGGTGGCTGGAGCGGCAACAAGCTCGGTCCGAACTGCTCGACGCCCGAGGCGTTGGCCGGTGCGTACCAGCAGGTGATCAACGCCTACGGGCTGAAGGCCATCGACATCGACATCGAGAACTCCGACGAGTTCGAGAACACGACCGTCCAGGACCGGATCATCACCGCGCTGAAGATCGTCAAGCAGAACAACCCGGGTCTGCAGACGATCGTCACGTTCGGCACCGGCGTGACCGGCCCGAACTTCTACGGCGCGCGGCTGATCGACCAGTCGAAGGCGCTCGGCGCGAACATCGACATCTTCACGATCATGCCGTTCGACTTCGGCAGCTCGAACATCCGCACCGACACCATCGGCGCGGCCACGGGCCTGAAGAACAAGATCAAGTCGACGTTCGGTTACAGCGACGCCGAGGCGTTCAAGCACGTCGGCATCTCCGGCATGAACGGACTGTCGGACCAGCGCGAGCTCACTTCGGTGGACGACTGGACCGCGATCCGCGACTGGTCGAAGTCCAACGGCCTGGGGCGCCTGGCGTTCTGGTCGGTGAACCGCGACCGCGGCGGCTGCGACGGCCAGGTGTCGTCCAGCTGCTCGGGCATCCAGCAGGCCGACCTCGCGTTCACCCGCATCACCGCCGGTTTCTGACACGTTCTGATTCCGATCGGTCACAAGCCGTCAGCGCCATTTATTCGGTGGCGCTGGCGGCTTACCCTTGTGCCATGCGCCGACGACATTGATCTTCAACTGATCTGACCAGGACCGCGACGGCGTGGGCGTGGTGTTCGCACCTCATCCCGATCTACGCGCTGTACGCGTTGCTCTTCGCCGACAGCGGGCTGTCGGACGCCTCCATCTCCGTGCTGCTCACGATCTGGTCGCTGACCGCGGTCGTGTTCGAGGTGCCGTCCGGTGCCATCGCCGACCGCTTCTCCCGCCGCAGCTCGCTGGTCGCCGCCGGTGTGCTGCAGGCGCTCGGATACGCGGCTTGGGTGGTGTTCCCGTCCTTCTGGGGCTTCGCGGCCGGCTTCGTGCTGTGGGGTCTGGGCGGGACTTTGACGTCCGGTGCGTTCGAAGCCCTGCTGTACGACGGGTTGGCGGCTACCGGCGACGAAGAGCAGTACGGGCGGCTCAACGCCAGGGTCGACACCATCGAGCTGATCGCCCAGGTGCCGGTCGCCGTCGTGGCCACCGCGTTGTTCTCCTTCGGCGGCTACCAGCTGGCCGGCTGGGTGTCCGTCGCGATGTGCTTGCTCTCGTCGGTGATCGCGTTGCGCTTCCCGGAACCTGCGCGCGAGGCTGAGGAACACGAGAGCTACTTCGCGACGTTGCGCGAGGGTCTGCGCGCGTCCGTGCCGATCAAACGTGCTGTGCTCGCAGTGGCTCTGGTGTACGCGATCGACGCGTTCGAGGAGTACTTCTCGCTGCTGGCCCAGGATTGGCACGTGCCGACGGTGTGGGTGCCGCTGGCGACGATCGGAGTGCCACTGCTGGGTGCGGCCGGTGCCTCGCTCGCCGGACGACTTCCGTTCCGCGGCTGGGTTCTGTTCGCCTCAGGTGTGGTGCTGATCGTGGCCGCGGTGTGGGCCGTTCCGCTCGCGATCATCCTTTTGGGACTGTTCTACGGCCTGTACCGGTTCGTGCTGGTGCACGTGGAAACCGAACTGCAGCACCGGATCGAGTCCGATGCCCGCGCCACGGTGACCTCGGTCGCGGCGATCGCGTCCGAGTTCGTGGCGTTCGCGATCTACGGCTTGTGGGTGCTCGGGTCGGCGGCGGCGATCGGCGTGCTGATCCTGGTGGTGGCGCTGGCGATCTGGCGGAGGTGATCGAGGTCGCGAGCTTCGATCAACAACCGGTCGGGGTTGAGCGCGAGGCCTTCCTCAGGTGTCTTCGCGAGCACGCCGAGCCGTGGATGCTCGGCCTGGTCGCGATACCTGGCAACGTGTTCTGTCTGACCCGCGAACACGAACAGCCCGTCACCGTGCTGCGCGGCCAAGTCGGCGATCTCGGGCGAGCGGGTGCAGGCGTGCCAGAGGTAAGGCCTGTTGTGCCACAACGATTTGAACGTCTCGTAGTGCTCGATGGTGAGTGGCAGGCTGTACTCGATCTCCTTGCCGAACCAGCCGAACACCCTGGCGGTGTTGCCTCTCCCGAGCACGAGGTCGACCCGGTCCGGGGCGAGCAGTTGCAGGGTGGAGTACTCGGCCGCGAGCCGGGCCGGGTCGTTCGTGGTGATCAGCGTGGTGGCGGTGGAGAGCTTCAGCGTCGTCCTCGCCGCGATGTGGGCGAGCAGCGTGGTCGGCGAGGACGAGTTGTAGGGCGGATTGTGGTGCTCTCCCACCGCGAAGACGTCGAAACCCGCCTCCTCGGCCGCGATCGCCAGCTCGACGATCCCCAGAGGGGTGAGGTCGCCCGCGGTGAAGACGCCGATCTGCACGGTCTCAGTGTGCTCGGCCGAGCCACAACGTCCACAGGCAGCCCGCCGCGGCCAGTGCGCCACCGGTGGCCAGCGCCAGCGGGATGTCCTCGACGTTCGCGACGAGACCGAGCAGGATCGGGCCGCCGCCGAGCCCGATGTCGATGAACGCGCTGGCCGTGCCGGACGCCGCCCCGCGCTGGTGCGGTGCGGCGGTGGCGAAGACGGCCGCGAAGAACGCCGGCGTGCTGAACGTGACACCCAGGCCGAGCACGATGCTGCCTACCAGCAACATGTCGGGAACGGCTGTGAAGACGAGTGCCGCCGCGATGATCGCGAGGGCGATGGCGCCGAGCTTCAACGGCGGCACGCGGTCCGGGACCTTCGCGAACACCATCCGTGCCGCCACCACCGTTGCGCCGTAGAGGAAAAGCGGCAGGCTGGTGTTCTCGAGCCCGCTCTGCTGGGCGCGCAACGCGGAGAACGCGAGGAACCCGCCGCAGGCCGCGAGCGCGGCGCAGAGTCCGATGCTCGGCGCGATGGCGGGCCGGTGGATCAGCTTGGTGTCCGAGCCTGTCGCGGGCGTCCCGGTCTCGCCGAGGAACACCGAGACAACGGCTGCCACCACGCAAAGCGCCGCGGCGGTGAGCCAGGCGGCGGGGAACGACAGCTGGGTGAGCACTTCACCGAGCGGCGGGCCCGCGGCGAGACCCAGGTAGAGGCCGAGCGAGTTGAGGCTGAGGGCTTCGCCGAGACGTTCGGGTGGCGCGATGTCGACCAGGGCAGCGAACCCGGCGACGAAGAAGGCTGCTTCGCCGACGCCCAGCAGGAGCCTGAGGGCGACGACCGCTTCGAGGCTGGAGGCGAGCGCGGTGAGCGAGAGGCTGATCGCGGCGAGCGCGGTGCCGCCGATCAGCAGCGGTCTTCGGCCGAGACGGTCGGTGAGGCGGCCTGCGAACGGGCGGAGGAGGAGCGCGGAGACGGCGAACGAGCCGAACGCGAGGCCCGCTGCGGCTTTCGAGTTGTGCAGCGGGCCGGTGACGTACAGGGGCAGGGTGTAGACCGCGATGCCCATCGCGGTGAAGTAGCCCAGGTCAGCGGCCGTGAGGAGGGCGAAGCGCGAGGTCAGCAGGCGCGCCATCGCAACAGGGTGCGCTAGGAGACGCCGTTCCGCACGTCGGACAAGTAGGCGGCGAAGGTGCGCAGGCCGGGGTGCAGGGCGCGCAGAGCTTCGATGTCGACTTCTGGTTCCGCGGTGGTGCCGAACACCTTGCGCAACTCCGGGTCGTCCACCTGGATCTGTTCGTACTCGACGCCCAGCGCGTTCGCGATCTCCAGCGGTGTCAGGAGATCGCCGGCCAGGGTGAGGTCGGCGCCGATGAACCGTGCCGGGTCGGCGAAGACCTCGGCCGCGATGGCGCCGATGTCGTCGACCGCGATCAAGTGGTAGCCGACGCTCGGGTGCAGGAGATGGGTCAGTTTCTTCATGCCGGGGTGGTGCAGGCCGTTCATGAACGTCGTCGGCCGCAGCACGGTCGTGGGCACGCCGATGTCCGCGATGTGCCGCTCGACCTCCCACTTGCTGTCGAACGACGCGACGCCGGTCCGCGACTGCGCGGCGACCAGCGAGGCGTATACGAGGTGGGGGACTTGTGCGGCGAGAGCGGCGTCGGCGACGTTGCGGCCCCATCGGGTTTCCACGGTGGGGGAGTAGCCCTGCGGGGCGCGCGGGTCGTGCGGTGCGGGCTGGACGCTGAACACCGCGTCGGCGCCGTTGAACGCGCTGGTGAGCTCGTTCGGTGAGTCCTGGTCGGCCACGACCGTCTCCGCGCCGGGGATTTGCGCGGACGGGTTGCGGGTCACCGCGCGGACGGTCCAGCCCGCTTCGACCAGGTGCTTCGTGACGGCGCCGCCCTGCCTGCCGGTTGCGCCCATGACCACTGCAGTCTTCATCTTCCGCCCCCAGATGGTTTTTTTCGAAACTACCTGAGGTGGAAAGTGCTCATCATCTGAGCACTTTCTGGCCGCACCCGAAAAGTTGCCACCCGGAAATTTTTGGAGGGGCCGCACAGGTGCCGCCACCTGGGCGATTCCACTGGCGGCGGCGTAACGCCAAGATCTGCGGATCAGATCAAACTGCACAAGCCGGACATTTGTGCAGGAGATTCACGGAGGCCGCCCGTGCTCGTCGTTCAGATCTTCCTGCCGCTGGCGCTCGCCCTGGTCATGTTCGGCCTCGGCCTCACGCTCACGGTCGCCGACTTCGCCCGAGTCGCGAAATACCCCAAGGCCGCGCTCATCGCCCTGGTCTGCCAAGTGATCATCCTGCCCGCGATCTGCCTCGGGCTGGTGCTCGCGTTCGGCCTCAAGGGTGTGCTGGCGGTTGGGATGATGCTGCTGGTGGCGTCGCCGGGCGGGACGTCGGCGAACCTCTTCAGCCACCTGGCGGGCGGCGACGTGGCTCTCAACATCACGTTGACCGCGATCAACTCGGTGCTCGCGGTGTTCACGTTGCCGCTGGTGGTCGGGCTGAGCATGGCGCATTTCATGGGGGATGACGCGGCGGTCGGCTTGCAGCCGGCGAAGTTCGTGCAGGTGTTCGCGATCGTGCTGGTGCCGGTGGCGATCGGCATGTGGGTGCGCAGCCGCTTCGAGGCCTGGGCGCTGCGGATGAACGATCCCGTGCGGATCGCGTCGGTCGTCGTGCTGGTGCTGGTGATCATCGCGGCGATCGCGCAGGCCTACCAGCAGCTGCTCGACAACATCGGGACGCTCGGACCGGTCGCGCTGCTGCTGAGCATCCTGAGCCTGCTGATCGGGTACTACGTGCCGAAGGCGTTCAAGGTCGAACGCGGTCAGGCCGTCGCGTCGGCCATGGAGATCGGGATCCACAACGCCACGATCGCGATCACGTTGGCGCTGACCGTGTTGAACGACGAGACGATGGCGATCCCGCCCGCGGTGTACGGCGTGCTGATGTACCTGCCCGCTGCGGTGGCGGTGCGGTTGCTGTCCCGGCACAGGACTGTGGTCTAAAGAGGTTGCGCGCCCAGGTGGGTGGACAGCTAGGTTGATCGTGACATGCGTTCAACCACAACCTTCATCGCGGCCGTTCTCGTTGCCGCAACAGCAGTTCCCGCCCATGCCGCGGGGACCATCATCCACACCGACGCTGGATATGTGTCGGGCAGTGTTGTTTCGGGAGGTGTCGTCCACTCCCAGCGCTCCTTCCAGGGCATTCCGTTCGCCGCGCCGCCGACCGGAGCGAACCGGTGGCGCGACCCGCAGCCCGTCCAGCCCTGGCACGGCGTCCGCGAGGCCACCGAGCCCGGCCCGAGGTGCGCGCAGGACGCGTTGCTCGGCGCCCCGGCCAGCGACGCCGAGGACTGCCTGTACCTCAACGTCACCGCGCCGGACAAAGCAGTGAACCGGCCTGTGCTGGTCTGGATCCACGGCGGCAGCTTCACCAGCGGCTCCGGGTCGGACTACGGCGTGGACCAGTTGGTGCGCAACGGTTCGGTCGTCGTCACCATCAACTACCGGCTCGGCGCGTTCGGCTACTTCGGGTTTCCTGGCCTGGAAGACTCCGGGGCGTTCGGCTTGAGAGATCAGCAGAAAGCCCTGGAGTGGGTGCAGCGCAACATCCGGCGGTTCGGCGGGAATCCGCACAACGTCACGCTGTTCGGGGCGTCGGCGGGTGGGTTGTCGACGTGCGCGCAGCTGACCTCACCGAAGACTCGGGGATTGTTCCACCGGGCGATCATCCAGAGTGGACCGTGCCAGCTCGGCACTCCAGCGGGGGATGGCAGGGTCGACCTCACCTGGGTGAAACGTGAGGACGTCGAGCGGGCTGGTGCCGAGGCGCCGCACGGCTGTGCTGATCTCGACTGTCTCCGCCGCCTCCCGGTCGAGGAGGTCAAGAAGCTCACGCCGCTGTTCGCCAAGCCCGCGTACGGCACGGAAGCGTTGCCGGACAACCCGATCACCGCGCTCCAGCAGGGCCGGTTCCACCAGATCCCAATCCTCGCCGGCACCACGCGCGACGAGCTCACACCGTTCGTGGTCATGTTCTACCCGCAACTGGACGCCGCCGGGTACGAACAGGCCCTGGTCCAGGGCTTCGGGGCGCCTGCGGCGAAACGGATTCTGGAGCGCTACCCGCCGAAAGGTGGCGATGAGCGGGTACAGCTGTCGGCGGCGCTCACCGCTATGACGTCAGCTTGCACGACTCAGGAGCTCCGGGCGCAGACCAGGGCTTACGGCTACGAGTTCGCTGAACCTCATCCGCCGATGATCTTCCCAGGTATGCCGGAGTTCACGTACGGCGCGTACCACGGCTCGGAGCTGCCGTTCCTCATGCGGTACGCGGGCGTTGAGCTGCAAGGGGAGCAGCAGCAGCTCTCGGGTGAGATGGTCGAGGCGTGGACCAGGTTCGCGCAGACCGGACGCCCCGGCTGGGATCGCCGAGACGTCCGGATCTTCGCAACCCAGCAGGTCGAACCGGTCGACTACCAGTGCGACCTCTGGGACCGGCTACGAGACTGAGCCCCGCGGCGCGCGTCCGTGCGACTTGCCGGGCGCGCGCACGCCGTTCACCGCCGAGGTGTCGAACGCGAACGTGATCACCGCGGTGGCGATCGCGTCGGCGTTGACGTCGAGCGCGGTCAGGTTCAGGTTCGACCTGTTGTCGCACGGCTGGTGGTAGCACGGGTCGAACGCGACGCCCGCGGTGCCGCCGTACCTGGCCGCCTGCTCGGCCGACTTGATGTCCTCCGCGCCGGTGAACAGTCCGCCCGCCGGGATGTTGACCGCGATGAACGGGCCGTAGTCCGAACGTCCGGAGAACTCGGTGTCCTCGGACGGCAGGCCGCGGTCGGCGTAGAACTTCTCGAAGACGTCCTCGATCTGCGCCGAACCCGGCGGGATCGGGACCGGCGCGGTGCCGCTCGAGTCGTCACCGTCGTAGATGCCGAAGAAGTGGTTCGGAGAGCCGACCATGTCGAAGTTCAGGTACAGCGCGATCTTGTCCTGCTCGGCCTGCGGCAGCGTGGTGACGTAGTGGTCGGAACCGAGCAGGCCCGACTCCTCCGCACCCCACCAGGCGAAGCGCACCTTGGCGTTCGTCTTGACCTTCGACATCTGGATCGCGGTCTCCAGCAACGCCGCCGAGCCGCTGCCGTTGTCGTTGATGCCGGGTCCGTTCTGGACGCTGTCGAGGTGTGCGCCCGCCATCACGACGTTGTTCGCGTTGCCGTACCGCGATTCGGCGAGCACGTTCCACGCGGTGCGCGTGTCGGTGTTGACGTCCACCTTCACCCGGACGATGGGCGAGGGGAGTGCGGCCAGCTGGTTGCCGACGTCGAAGGTCGCCGACACCACCGGAATGGTGAGCCCCGTGGCGTCGCCGATCGGGATGACGATCCCCGTGCGACCGGGCTGGCCCTCGTTGAAGAAGATCACCGCGGCTGCTCCCGCGGCCTGCGCGTTGAACGCCTTGACGGTGAAGTTGCAGGTGCCGCGCTGGATCAGGGCGATGTGGCCGGGCACGAAACCGGCGAAGTCCGCCGCGTCGCAGCCGCTCGAGCTGGTGTTCGCGTTCGCGCCGGGCGGGAGTACGAGGTCGACCGCCTGGAGGGTTCCGGTGACGTCACCCTCGGCCCTGGGCTCGAAGTCGGAGTAGGTGAAGTCGAGATCCTTGCGATACGAGACCGGGAACGGCGCGATCACGTCGAGGACGGAGTTGTCCTCGAGGTAGGTGAAGTCGAACGCCTGCACGGTGGGCGAGTAGCCGGCCGCGTTCAGTTGCGAGACCACGTAGTTCACCGAGGCCTGGTATCCAGGACGTCCGGCCGCGCGGTCGCCGTTCGCGGTCGCGATGGCCTGCAACGCGTCGAGGTGCCGCAGGACACCGTTGAGCGTCACGGCCTTGGTGAGTTTGGCGGGAGAGTTGTTGTTGGGATCAGCGAGTGCCGGCCCGGTCACGGCGAGTGGCAACATGAGTGCCAGAGTCGAGACGAGCGCGAGACGTCTGCGCCATGGACGTTGAACCATCGGTCTGCCTCCATGCGTACTTAGCCGCCGAATGCATCCCCTGTGGTGTCTCGTCGTCCGATGTGTCCTGTGTTACACCATTGCGCTCTGTTGGTCCCTTGTCACGGGAGGTGGGTGTTTGTTCCGGTTGCTGCAGACCGCCGTCCGCGTCGAACCGCTGGAGGGAGACGGTCTCACCAACGTCCTGCACCTCGTGACGCTGGCCGACGGGCGCAAAGCCGTGCTGCGGCAACCCAAAGTCGCCCGTGACCTGCCGAAGTTCGTGGTGCCCGGCGCACCGGAGATCCTCGCCCACAACGGGCGTGGTGACGTGCTCGTCGAGTACGTGGAGGGGCGGACCCTGGCAGACGTGCTCGCCGATGCGCTGCCGGTGTCGGACGAGGTCTGGCGCAGCATCGGCGACGCGTTCCGCAAGATCCACCGCGTTGGCCTGCTGCACAACGACGTCAACCTCTACAACATCATCGTCGGAGACGGCCGGGCCACGCTGATCGACTGGGACAACCCGGGCCAGGGCAACCCGCTCGACGAGCTCGCGGCGTTCGAGGAGCACCTCTACCTGCACGGAACCTCGCTGCCCCAAGCCTTCTGGCTCGGTTACGGGTCCACACCGGACTCAGGGCTGCTGCGGACGCACCGGATCGCGGGCTGCATCGGCTGGCTCGCGAGCGAGGACTGGCGGGAGTGGGAGGACGACAGGACCCTCAGGCCGGAGCTGCTGGCACGGGTCCGGAACTGGCGGAAGCTGCTCGCGAGCTGGCTCGCCGACCAGTTCCGGACCGACTACCGCCTAGCGACTGAGGTTGCGGAACTTCAGCACCGACAGCGGCCAGAAGATCGCCACGAACAGCGCGGGCCACAGCACAGCCAGTAACAGCGAGTGCTGCGCGGCCCACGAGCCGCCGCCGACACCGGGGTTGCCGAACAACTCCCGCGCCGCCGCGACCGTCGCCGACAGCGGATTCCACTCGGAGATGGCCCGCAGCCAGCCCGGCATCAGCTCCGGCGAGACGAACGTGTTCGCCAGCATCGTCAACGGCACCAGGAACATCCACGACGCCTGCGCCGCCTCGGGTTTCACCAGCAGCCCCAGGTAGATGCCGACCCACACCAGCGCGAACCGCAGCCACAGGAACAACCCGAACGCCAGCAGCGCGTTCAGCACCCCATCGCGCACCGACCAGCCGATCGCCAGCCCGCACAACGCCAGCACCAGCAACTCCAGCGACGAGTTGACCAGGTCCGCGATGCTCCGCCCGGCCACCACGCCCGTCTGCGACATCGGCGAGGCGCGGAACCGGTCCGTCACGCCCCGGTCGGCGTCCATCGACACCATCAACAGCGTGCTGCCGACCCCGAACGCGATGGTCTGCCCGAACATGCCCGGCATCAGGAACTCGATGTAGTCACCGCCGCCGAACACGTTCATCGCGCTGCCGAACACGAACCCGAAGATCAGCACCGAGATGATCGGATAGGCGAGGTTCGCGAACACCCTGACCGGCTCGCGCAGCCAGTGGATCAGATCCCGCTTGGCCACCACCCACGAGTCGACGAGCGCGAACCGCACCGCACTCACTCCGCGCGCCTCCGAAACCGTCCCCGCCGCACCGCTCACGCCCGCACCAGTCCCCGCTCCGCCGCTCACGCCCGCACCAGTCCCCGCTCCGTCACTTACGCCCGCACCAGTTCCCGCTCCGCCGCTCACGCCCGCACTTCCCGCGCGGGCCACCGCGCTGGTTCCTCCACCGCTCATGCCCGCACCCCCGTGCTCGCCGCTCCTGAACCGCTCACGCCCGCATGCCCTGTGCATGCCGCCGTGCCCGTCCGTACTCCGTCACTCACGTCGGCACCTCCCGCGCCGGCCACCGTGCTCGCACCCGTTGTTCCGTCACTCATTCCCGCGTCGCCCGCCTCGACCGCCCCGTGCTGGCTCCTGTGCCACTCACGCCTGCGCGTCCAGAGCCAGCCGCCGCTCCCGTTCCGCCGCCGCTCACGTCCGCGTTGTCCGCGCTGGCCGCCGTGCTCGCGCCCGCCTCACCACCGCTCGCACCCGTACCTCTCGCACCCGTACTTCTCGCACCGGTGGCCGTGCCCGCGCCCGGCCCGCTCACATCGGCGCCGGTGGCCGTGCCCGCGCCGGGCCTGCTCACGCCCGCACCCCCGGCCTGCTCACGCCCGGCCTGCTCACGCCCGGCCTGCTCACACCCGCACCCCCGAGTTGCCGCCAGACGTGTCGACCGCCTTGTGGCCCGTGATCGCCAGAAACACCTCGTCCAACGTCGGCCGCCGCAGCGCGATGTCCTCCGCCTCGACCCCCTTGGCCGCCAGCGCCGACGTCACCCAGGTCAAGGCAGCCACCCGGTCGGTCACCGCCGCGCTCACCCGGAACGAGTCCAGGTCCACCTCGGCGTCCGGCCCGAGCACGTCCCGCACGATCGGCAGCTCCTCCGAAGTCCGCGCCACGACCTCGATCCGGTCGCCGCCGAGCTTCGACTTGAGCTGGTCCGGCGTGCCGGAAGCCGCGACCCGGCCGGTGTCCAGCACGACGATCTGGTCGGCCAGCTGGTCGGCCTCGTCCAGGTACTGCGTGGTGAGCAGCACCGTCGTCCCCTCCGCGACCACCCGCTTCACCTCGCGCCACACCTCGCCGCGGTTGCGCGGGTCGAGGCCGGTCGTCGGCTCGTCCAGGAAGAGCACCGACGGCCGCATGATGAAGCTCGACGCCAGGTCCAGCCGGCGCCGCATGCCGCCCGAGTACTGCTTGGCGCGTTTCCCGGCAGCCTCGGTGAGGCCGAACTGCTCCAACAGCTCGTCGGCGCGCGAAGAAGCCTGGCGACGAGAGAGGTGGTAGAGCCGGCCCCACATCACCAGGTTCTCCTTGCCGGTCAGCACGTCGTCGACCGTCGACTGCTGGCCGTTCAACGCCACCTGCCGGCGCACTGCGGGTGCCTCGCGGGTCACGTCGAAGCCCGCCACCTCCGCGCGGCCGCCGTCCAGGCGCAGCAACGTGGCCAGGATGCGCACCGCGGTCGTCTTGCCCGCGCCGTTCGGGCCGAGCAGCCCGCACACCGTTCCGGCGGGCACGGCCAGGTCGAACCCGTCCAGCGCCGCCTTCTGGTCGTACCTCTTCCGCAGGCCTTCCGCGAGCACTGCGTGTCCCACGACTTCACCCCCGTGGCGTAACTGCGTACAAAGTAAACGAGGTGTACGTTGTACACGGTTCTAGGATTCACATGCAAGAGGCTTGTGAAGACGAGGGGGCTGGGTGAAGGACGACCGGAACCGCAGCGTGCGCCTGTTGTGGGAGACGCCTGCAGAACCGACCAGGGGACCCAAGGCCGCGCTCAGCCAGGCGAGGGTGGTCGAGGCGGCCATCAAGGTCGCCGACGCGGAGGGCATCGAGGCGCTGACGATGCGCCGCGTCGCCGAGACCCTGGGCTTCACCACGATGTCGCTGTACCGGCACGTCCCCGGCAAGTCCGAGCTGCTGGACCTCATGGTCGACGCCGTGTGGGGCGAGACCGAACAAACGCCCAAAACCACCTGGCGCGACGGGCTGGACTTCTACGCGCGGCAGCTGTGGTCGATGTACTGCGCGCACCCGTGGCTGCTGCAGCTCACCAACGCGCGACGGATGCCCGGCCCGAATGCCATGACCCGCACGGACGCGGCGTTCGCGGTGGTCTCGGGGCTCAACCTCAAGCCCGAAGAGATCGTCGCGGTCGTCACGAGCATCGGCCAGTTCGTCGCCGGCGTCGGCAGGACGATGGCGGACAGGGTCCTCGCCGAACGGGAGACCGGGGTGAGCGAGGAGGACTGGTGGAACGACCGCGACGAACTCTGGGAGCACTTCACGCCCGAACGGCTGCCGATGATGACGCACATCTGGACCACGGGCGGGTACGAACGGCCGCTGGACGAGTTCGAGTTCGGTCTGGCGCGGGTGCTGGACGGGCTCGCGGTGTTCATCGAAGCTGAGGAACGGCAGAGGGAAGCACCGTTGGTTCGTCGAGAGACGTGCCTGTAGCCATTCGAGACACCTTGAGTCGTCCGATCGAGTGAAATGCCCTGCTCACGTCACCCCTGAACGGTAGTTGCGCGGTTACGTAATGCCATTGTTATGCGCAATCAGAATGAACTCGTTCGCAGGCTGAACCAACCACTCCTATCTGCGCGTTTTCCTTGTGACACCGTTTCGCCGCGGGGGTCGAATCGGGACGACGAGGAGGTCGTATGACAGCTGGCGCGCACGACGCGGTCACTCTTGGCTGCTACGCGCTCGGCGTTCTGGACGCGCACGAGAGTCATGGCGTGGAGCAGCACCTGAGGGGCTGCCCGTCCTGCCGTGCGCAGGTCGCCGACTTCCATCGGATCCGCATGGTGCTCGACGAGATACCTCGGGAAGCATTCCTGCACGAGCTCGAGGACGACCTGCCCAAGCCGTCGGACCTGTTGCTGCAGCGGACGCTGCGGCAGATCCGGAACGAGTCCGTCATCCCGCAGCCGCGGGTGGCGGATCCGCAGCCGAGAGCCAGTCCGCAGCCGGTGGAGGACTTCCCCGAACCGCAGCACGCCAAGCCTCGCCGCTGGCCGGGCTACCTCGCCGCCGCGGCTGTGGCCGCGGTGGTGGCGTTCGGTGGCGCCGCGGTGTTCATGCAGAACCAGGGGCCGGGAACGAGCGCTGCCGCGTCCAGGACGGGTGAGGCGACGACGGGTGGGATCAAGATGGTGGCGGAGATAGCGCCGTCATCGCAGGACCGCTACGAGGTCAAGGCCGACATTCAAGGCCTGCCGGTCGCACAGAAGTGCAAGCTGGTCGTGGTCACGGCGGACGGCAGCAAGGCCGAGGCGTTCGCGTGGACCTCGAAGTCGCCTGGCGCCAAGGTGTCCGGCGTGGTCAGCGTTCCGCCGGACCAGGTGAAGTCGATCGCGGTCGAGAACGCGGAGGGCAAGGCCTTCGTGGTGGCGAACCTGCAAGGGCAGTAAGGGTAGAAACGACTGTAATCCCTAGAAGCAGAGGCCCGGATTCCACTGGAATCCGGGCCTCAGTCGTTGTTACTCACAATGATGTAATTCAGACGGCCTGCAATGTGAGCCATCCTCCGACGACGATCACCATCGCGGCTGTGCCGACGGGTGCGTAATGCGAGAGGGCGCGGGTGGCACGGCCGTCCAGGAATTTCTCGACGCGGTCACGGGCTTTCACCAGCAGCAATCCGACCGCGGTGAGCGTGCCGGCCATGCCGATTCCGTAGCCGAGGACCAGCAGGACGCCGAACCACGTCCGGCCCAAGGCCATGGCCCCGAGCAGGACGACGAGCGCGGAGGGTGACGGAACCAGTCCGTTGGCCGCGCCCATGCCGATCAGACTTGCCCGGCTGTACCCGTGGCCGTGCCCGGTTCCGTGCCCGTGCCCGTGCCCGTGCCCGTGCCCGTGACCGTGTCCGTGCCCATGTCCGTGGCCCACGCCGGCGCCGGCGCCGACGAGCGCGGACTGCCGTGTCGTCAGGGCCGAGCGCAACAGGAAAACGCCGATGACGGTGATGAGCAGGCCGCTGATGAGCCCCAGCCAGCGCAGCACCTGCTCACCGGCCAACGCGCTCGAAGCACTGATGACCAGCCCGAGAACAAGCACGCCACCCGTGTGTGTGGCAGTGACCGACGCACCGACGATGAACGCGTCCCTCGGCCTGCCCTGACGGCCGGCGAGGTACGCGGCGATGAGCGTCTTGCCGTGGCCGGGCAACGCCGCGTGCGACGCGCCCAGCAGCAACGAGAGCAGCACAGCCAAAAATCCGAGCCACGGCGTGAGCTCGGAGCTGCCCAGGATGTCGTTCAGGGCGGACGCGGTGACGCTCAACGACTGGATGGGGGAGCCGGAGGCCTTCTTGGGCTCCGAGCCGCTGCCCGGTGAGGCGTTGAAGGTGACGGACCGGACGTCCATCGGGTTGCTGAGCAGGTCCTCGGGATACGTCCGGAGCTCGTTGCTGATGCTCTCGGTCGGCACGGAGGAGTTGGTCAGCTTGATCCCGGAACCGGCCGCGGTGATCTCGCGCCAGCCCACGCGGTCGATGTTCGACTCGTCGCGGAACTGCAGCTGTGCCGGTCGATCCAGGTCGACCTTGGCGGTGAACTCGCAGACCAGGCGGGTCGTGGAGAGATCCGCCTGGCCTTTGGGGTGATCCTTGGTGGAGCTGGAGAGCGTCCAGGTGATGCGACGCCCGTCCACTGTGGACTCGTCGGTCCTCGCGACCTCGTCACACCACTGCTTGGCGTCCCGTGCCTTCAGGTTCTCCTGCAGCGTCGGGATCTCCGCGACGTCGACCACGGATCTCAGGTCGATGCGGTCCGGGTGCAGGTGCAGGCCGTGGTAGTGGTTGACGCTGAAGTTGCCCAGCGGGTGCGCGGACGCCTCGCCGTGGATGAAGAAGATGCCCGCCAGCAGGAGGGCCACGACCAGGACGGGCCGCACGACCCAGTTGGACAGACTCACCGGCCGCCTCGCAGCTCGGCGAGCTTGCGGCCCGCCTTCAGGGCCTGCAGCGGGGAGAAGTTCGCGTTCAGCCGCAACGCCTGCACCAGAGCCTCCTGGGCTTCGGCGACGCGGCCGAGGGCGGCGAGGATCATGCCGCGGTGGTAGGAGAACGTGGCGTTCTGCCAGCCCAGCGCGTTGGCGCGGTCCGAGTACGAGAGAGCCTCGGCGTCGCGGCCGTTCATGTGCAGCGCCCAGGCCATCGCGTCGGCCACGAAGACGCTCTGGCGGCGGCTCCACTCGGCCTCGGCCCGGCGCAGCGCCTGCATGCCGTCGCCGCGGTCGGCGGCCACGAGAGCGGCGGCGAGGTCGTCGGAGGCGCCCTGCGACTCCATCAGCCGCTGCTGCTCGGACAGCACGTCGTACTGCCGTGCCGCTTCCTCGGTCTTGCCGTTGGCCTCCAGCAGCTCCGCGTACTCCTGCAGGTACTGCGGCAGGGGAGCGCGAGCTACCAGCTTGCGGTAGGTCTCCAGGGCGACCGGGGCCTCACCCCGTGCCACCGCGACCTTCGCCTTGCCCTGAGTGAGAGTCATGTCGTCTCCTCTCGCCGCCAGTCCCTGCTCGTAGTGCTGAGCGGCTTCGTCGAGCCGGTTGTGGTCGAACGCGAGTTCGCCCAGCCGGTACTGGCAGAACGCGATCTCCTCGGGCGTCGCGGCAGCGGTCAGCGCGCGCGTCATCGCGTCGCGGGCGCCGTCGACGTCGCCGTGGAGCTCGAAGTGGAAGGAGGCGCGGGCGAACGACGCCGTGTTGGGCTTGAGGTCCAGCATCTTCTGCACCGCGTCCTGGGCGCCCGCGTCGTCGCCGAGCTGCGTCAACGCGTCCGCCAGCACGCCGTACGCCTGCGCGGACGACGGCAGTGCGGTGATGGCCTTCCGGGCCCAGTCGCGGGCCGTGGGGAAGTCGTGCCGGGCGTTGGCCAGCGTGCCCATGCCGATGGCGGCGAGGCCGGTGTCGCCCGCGTTCTTCAGCGCGCCCTCGGCCTTCGCGTAGTACGAGGGGTCGGCCGTGACGCGCGCCAGCTCCACATAGGACGCGCCGAGCTTGGCCCAGGAGTCCTTGTCCTGTGGCAGGTTGTGCAGTCGCTGCTGCAGCTGGTGCACCACGCGGTGCATCTCGTTCTGCTGTGCGACGACGGGAGCCTGCTCAGGGGGCGCGCCCCCGGCCCTGCTGTCGGCAGGACCGGAGGCGGCGAGGTAGGCAAGCGCCGCGGTGACCAGGAGAACCACCGCGACGGCCTGCCGTTGTTGGTACTTCACTTCGAGTGCGACCCGTACTTGCGGATGTGCTGCTGCCGCTTGCGCCACAGGAAGAACGCGGCGCCGAACACGAGCGCGGAGCCCACCGCGGTGGTCATCGCCATCGGGTCGAGGGTGCCGATCTTGCCGACGTTGTTGACCGCGACGTTGGCGGTGTTGCCGTTGGTGTTGACGGCGGTGCCGTTGCGGGGCAGGCCGACGTACGGGAAGTTCGCCTCGAACGGCTGGTCGTTCGCGTCGACCTTGTCACCCGTGGCGAGCGCGTCGACGAGCTTGCCGGACGCCGCGGCACCCTCCATCGCCTGCACCGCGATGTCCACCACGTCGTCGGTGAGGCGGCGGCCGTTCGGGAAGCCCTGCGTGTCACCGGCGAGCAGGCCGAGGCGGTTCGGGTTGGGGTTCGGGTCGATCATCAGGTTCAGCCGCAGCATCTCGCTGGGGCGGAACCGCCGCTGGTCGACGTCGGCGTTGTTGACCTGCGAGTTCAGGTCGGCGTTGATCTGCGCGCCCAGCTTCTTGGTGATGCCGGTCAGGAAGATCTCGGCCAGGTCGTCGCGCTGGCCCTGCGGTGCCGGGATCTTGTAGATGCCCTCGATCAGCTTCGGCAGCTCCGGGTTCACGACCCGGTCCACGAGGTCCTTCACGCCGGCGTCCTGGTCGGGGCGCAGGCCGTTGAACGCGTCCTTGAGGCCCGCGGGGGCGACGACCTCGTTGACCAGCGGGTTGCCCAGGCGGGAGACCTGCACGAAGTCGCCGTAGCCCTCGGCCTTGCCGGGCGAGAGCTTCAGGCTGCGCCGTGACGTGGTGCTCCAGACGCCGATGTTCGGGTTGCGGTGCACGTCGTTCTTGAGCGCCAGCGCGTGCTTGGGCAGCTGGATCGCGATGGTGTTGACGTTGTAGCCGCGCAGCGTGTCCTGGCCGACCTCGCTCAGGTTGCCGCCGTAGAGCAGGTCGAACACGCGCAGGTCAGCGAAGAACGCGTCGTCGGACGGGCCGGCGTAGACCTTGCCGCCGCCGGGGATCTGCACGATCGCCTGGTCGCGCAGCTTCTTGAAGTCCGGCATCGACGCGGGGCCGTTGGGCGACGGCGCGACCGGGGCGTTGTTGGCGAGCTTGACCTTCTGGCCGTTCGAGTAGATCGCCTCGAGGTCGTAGCGCTGGCGGAACAACAGGTTCTCGTCGTCGAGCGAGTCCACGACACCGTTGGCGTACAGGAACGTGTTGTTCTTGCGCCGGTCGTCGTTGTGGAACATGAACCGCAGGATGACGTCGGGCTTGGCGTCGCCGTCGTTGTCGACGTTGAAGTCGTACTGGGCGTCCTCGGCCCACGGGAAGAAGTTGGGGCCGCCGTTGGGCTCCTGGAAGCCCGACCAGTTGCCGACCAGCGTGACCGTGTCCTTGTGGTCCGGGCTGACGAACGCGTACAGGTCCGTGTTGTCGACGGCCGGGTCACCCGCGATCAGCGGTGCTTCGCGGTGCGACGACGCCGTGGCGTTCGAACCGAACAACGCCGCGTTGAGCAGTGTGGCGGCCACCAGCGCGGCCGCAGCCACCTGGCCGCGCCGACCGCTGAGGACGTGCGGTGATGACATTTCAGGAGACCTTTCGGTAAGCATTTCAGGCGCTGTGCATGAGCAGCGACGGTTCGCTGGCGTGGCTTGAGGAGTGGTCGGTCCACCTCGCTTGGGTGAAGTCGCGGATGCCTTCGACGAGCCGGTCGACGTCCTGGTCGGGCCGCACCACCAGGCGCGCGAAGCGGCTGCTCATGCCGAGCTTGTTGCCGCACTCGCGGATGAAGACCTGGTGCCGGGACAGCAGGTGGTCGCGCAGCTCGCGGCCGTCCATGCCGCCGCCGAGCTTGACCAGCAGGAAGTTGGCCTGCGACGAGTACACGGTCAGATCCGGGATGCGGGAGAGCTCCATGCCCATGCGGTAGCGGTCCCGGCTGAGCAACCGCAGGCTCTCCGCGTACTCGGCCTCGTGCTCGGCCAGCATGAACACGACGGTCTCGGCGAGGGAGTTGAGGTTCCACTTCGGCAGCGTCTGGCGCATCTTGCCCGCCAGGCCCGGGTTCGCGACCAGGTAGCCGAACCGGATGCCGTGCAGGCCGAAGTTCTTGCCGAGGCTCTTGAGCACGACCACGTTGGGCCGGATGGACGCCTCGGCGGCGACCGACGGGTTGCGCTCGACCTCCACGAAGTCGATGAACGACTCGTCGATGACGACCAGGTCCAGGTCGGCCAGCTCGTCCATGAACCGGACGATCTCCCGGCGCGACAGGTAGCCGCCGTCGGGGTTGTTCGGGTTGCAGATCACGGCCGTCCTGCTGCCGCGGGCACGGATGAACTTGATGTACTCGTCGATGTCCAGCTCGAAGTTGTTGCTCTCCTGGAGCAGGAACATGTCGACGCGCTTGTTGCTCTCCATCGGCTGGTCGGTCCACCTGCCGAAGGTGGGGATCGGGATGGCGATGCTGTCGTGGATCCACATGTGGTCCATCCACGTGATCAGCTCGGTGCTGCCGTTCGACATCGCGATCGTGGCCGGGTTGAGCCCGAGCACGGTGGAGAGCTGCTGCGCGATCTTGGACGAGTCGCTGGGGTAGAACTTCAGGACCGACTCGAGGTTCTTCGAGAGCTCCTCGAACATCTCGGGCGTCGGGAAGTACGGGTTGCACGGGATGCAGAAGTCGACGAGTTCACCGGCACCGGTCCGCGACAGCTCGAAGTAGGACGGGCTGTGCGCGGTCTGCTGGAACAGCCCCGCCGAGTCCACACCATGGCGCACGCGTTCGCTCCGTCCCTCGGTCCGTTGTTGACACCGGGGCATACGTGCCGATGTTCATCCCGGTTCACGGGTCAATGTCGGGAAGGTCTCGGATAGGTCTCGCGCGCAACCCGGCGGGCTCCGATGCATCGGCCCGGCGGGTGCGGCCTCGCCAGGTGATCGAGAGGCCGTCCCGGCGTGATCGTCGAGGCGCCCGCGCCCACGACTGTCCACACCGGACAGATCGGTGCCCTGACCTGGTCGCCTGGTCTCACTGCCTCGGTCACACCGCGCGAGCCGCGTACTGCGGGGTGTACCCGGTGGCCGCACCCGTCCGGGCACTCCGCGGCTCATCGGGGACGTGCGTGCGCCAACTCCGCGTCAACCAGGCGGGTCACCGCGCGCACGGCCGCGGTGGAACTCGTCGCTTTCCTCGACCTGGACCACGGGTCTCGTTTGGGCGGCGGCCGATCGCGGAACCCCAGGCTTTGGCTGGTCAGCACGGCCGTCCAGCCCGCGAGCAGACCGTGCGTCCGGGCTTTGTGACGCACCACCCAGGGCGGTTTCCACCTCCGTGACGAGCGTCCTGCGAAAAATTGTCGGTCCAGGCGGATACCCTGCTGGCAGTCCGCACACAACCAGGGAGAAATACCCGTGACCGCAGAGACCCTGTACGGGGCCGACGACCTGACGCACCTCGAAGGACTCGAGGCCGTCCGCAAGCGGCCAGGCATGTACATCGGGTCGACCGACAGCCGGGGCATCAACCACCTCTTCAGCGAGATCGTCGACAACTCCACCGATGAAGGCGTTGCAGGTCATGCAACGAAGATCGTGGTCACGCTGCACGCCGACGGCAGCGTCCAGGTCGACGACGACGGCCGGGGCATCCCGACCGACGTGCACGCGAAGTCCGGTCTGTCCGGTGTGGAGCTCGTCCTCACCAAGCTGCACGCAGGCGGCAAGTTCGGCGGCTCCGGCTACAAGACCTCCGGCGGCCTGCACGGCGTCGGCGCCTCGGCCGTCAACGCCCTCTCCCACCGTTTCGACGTCACCGTGCGCAACGGCGGCAAGGTGCACGAGATGTCGTTCGCCCACGGTGTTCCCGGCGTCTTCGACGGTCCCGGCCCCAAGGCGAAGTTCACCCGCCAGGGCGGGCTCCAGGTCGTCGGCAAGATGAAGCGCAACGAGTCGACCGGTACCTCGATCCGCTACTGGTACGACGCCCGCTACTTCGAGAACAACGCCGCGCTGGACGTCGAAGCCGTGCGCACGAAGATGCGCAACACCGCCTTCCTGGTTCCCGGCGTGACGTACGTGCTGCGGTCGGCGCTGGAAGAGACGATCTCCGAAGAGGTCTTCCACTACCCGCACGGCCTGACCGACATGGTCGACTTCCTCGCGCCCTCTGGTGACCGGGCGGTGTCCGGCACCCTCGTGATCACCGGCTCCGGCACCTACTTCGAGAACGCCGCGGACGAGAACGGCGTGATGCGGTCCAAAGTGGAGCGTCAGGCCGAGGTCGAGGTCGCGCTGCGCTGGGGCACCGGCTACGAGCGCACCGTCGAGTGCTTCACCAACACGATCCGCAACATGCACGGCGGCACCCACCGCCGCGGCTTCGACCGCGCGGTGCTGAAGGCCGTGCAGGACGCGATCTCGAAGACGCGCGGGTTGTTGAAGCCCAAGGAAGATCCGCCCACCCTGGACGACGTGCTCGAGGGCATGACGGCCGTCATCCACGTCCGCATCCCGGAGCCGCAGTTCACCTCGCAGACCAAGGACGAGCTGTCCACCGCGGGCATCACCAAGGTGCTGCAGGGAATCGTCGACGGGCAGGTGCGCGCGTGGACCGAGGACCGCAAGACCAAGACCGAAGCCAAGACGGTGCTGCAGAAGGTCGTCGACGCCTCGCGCGTACGGCTCACCCAGAAGCAGCAGAAGGACGCCGCTCGCCGCAAGACGGCGCTCGAAGGCGCCGCGATGCCCGCGAAGCTGGTCGACTGCCGCACGACCGGTGTGTCCCGTTCTGAGCTGTTCCTCGTGGAAGGCGACAGCGCACTTGGCTCGGCGCGCATGGCACGCGTGTCCGAGTACCAGGCGCTGCTTCCCTTGCGCGGCAAGATTCTCAACGTCCAGAAGGCCTCGCTGGCCGACACGTTGAGGAACGCTGAGATCGCTTCCATCGTCCAGGTCCTCGGTGCCGGCACCGGCCGCACGTTCGACCTTTCACAGATGCGATACGGCCGAGTGATCCTGATGGCGGACGCGGACGTCGACGGCAGTCACATCCGAACTCTGCTGATCACGTTGTTCGCCAAGTACATGCGGCCCGTGATCGAGGACGGCCGCCTGTACGCCGCCATGCCTCCGTTGCACAAGGTCATGACCCGCGGGCGCAACCCCGAAACGCATTTCACCTTCACCCAGCGCCAGATGGAACAGACCGTCGCGAAGCTGGAAAAGGCCGGCAAGACGGTCGTCACGCCGGTGCCCCGGTTCAAGGGCCTGGGCGAGATGGACGCGGACGAGTTGTGGGAGACCACGATGAATCCCACCACGCGTTCCGTTCGGCGCATCACGATGGACGATGCCGAAGCCGCTGAGGAAGCACTCGAACTGCTGATGGGCGAGAAGGTCGAGCCGCGCCGCAACTGGCTCATCGAGTCCTCCGCACGGGTCGACCAGTCGGCCATCGACCTCTGAGCCTCAGACAGAAAGAGCTGGAACAGTCATGGCACGCCGCAAGGGACCCACGACCAGGGTCGACCCCGCCGCGTTCGACCGCGCCGGTGCCACGGTTCTCGACAACTCGCTGAAGACGGAGATCGAGGACTCGTACCTGGAGTACGCGTACTCGGTCATCCACTCGCGGGCGCTGCCTGACGCGCGCGATGGCCTCAAGCCCGTGCACCGCCGCATTCTTTACTCAATGCACGACAACGGTCAGCGGCCCACCTCCCCGTACGTGAAGTCGTCCAGGGTCGTCGGTGACACCATGGGTCGCTACCACCCCCACGGTGACACGGCGATCTACGACGCGTTGGTGCGCCTCGCGCAGGACTTCTCGCTCAACGAGCCGCTGATCGACGGACATGGCAATTTCGGTTCCCCGGACGACGGGCCGGCCGCGAGCCGATACACCGAAGCACGCATGTCCCACGCGGCGATGCAGCTCGTCGGTGAGCTGAACGAGGACACGGTCGACTTCCGGCCGAACTACGACGGTTCGCTGGAAGAACCGTCGGTGCTGCCAGCGGCGTTCCCGAACCTGCTGGTCAACGGCACGTCCGGCATCGCGGTCGGCATGGCCACGAACATGATCCCGCACAACCTGCGCGAGGTCGTGGGAGCGGCGCGGTGGCTGATCACGCACCCGGACGCGAGCCTCGACAAGCTCATGGAGTTCGTGCCGGGCCCCGACCTGCCGACCGGCGGCATCCTGCTCGGTCTCGACGAGGTCCGGAAGGCCTACGAGACCGGTCGCGGTGTGGTCCGGATGCGCGCGAAGGTCGAGATCGGGCTGTTGGAGGGCTCCCGCGGCCGGCAGGCGATCACGGTCACCGAACTGCCGTACGGGGTCGGGTCCGAGCGGATCGTCGAGAAGATCACCGACGAGGTCAACAAGTCCAAGCGGCTCACCGGAATCGCGGACGTCAAGGACCTCACCGACCGCGAGAACGGCATCCGGCTCGTCATCGAGTGCAAGGTCGGCGTGAACCCGCAGGCGCTGCTCGCGGACCTCTACCGCCTGACGCCGATGGAGCAGTCGTTCGGCATCAACAACCTGGTGCTGGTCGACGGGCAGCCGCAGACGCTCGGCCTCAAGGAGCTGCTGGAGGTCTTCCTCAAGCACCGCTACGAGGTCGTCACGCGGCGCACGAAGTTCCGCCGCCGCAAGCGCGAGGAACGCCTGCACCTGGTCGAGGCGCTGTTGATCGCGCTGCTCGACATCGACAAGGTCATCAAGCTGATCCGGGCCAGCGAGAACGCCGCTGCCGCCAAGGAAGGCCTGATGAAGCAGTTCAAGCTGTCGGAGATCCAGGCCGCCTACATCCTCGACACGCCGCTGCGCCGCCTCACCAAGTACGACAAGCTCGAGCTCGAGAACGAGCAGGAGAAGCTCAACCAGGAGATCGCCGAGCTCACCGCGATCCTCGACGACGAGAACGTGCTCAAGAAGCTCGTCTCACAGGAGCTGGCCACGGTTGCCAAGGATCTCGGCGGCGACCGGCGCACCAGCCTCATCGACGGTGACCTCAAGGAGGTGCTGGCGGCGTCCAAGCCCGCCGGGCCGCTGGAGGTCGCCGACGACCCGTGCCAGGTCATCCTGAGCGCCACCGGGCTCGTCGCGCGCACCGCGGCCGAGTCGGAGGAGGTGTCCGAGGGCAAACGCCGGGCGGGACGTACCAAGCACGACGCGGTGTCGGCCGTGGTGCACTCCACGGCGCGCGGTCAGGTCGTCCTGATCACGAACCTCGGCCGCGGGTTCAAGACCGACGTGCTGCCGTTGCCGGTGCTGCCCGAGCAGAACGGCACGGTGTCGCTGAGCGGCGGCATGGCGGCGAGTGAGCTGGTGCCGCTGGACAAGGGCGAGAAGGTCATCGGCATCGTGCCGCTCGATCCCGGCGAGTCGCCCGGTGTCGCGCTCGGCACGAAGCTCGGCACGGTCAAGGTGTGCTCGCCGGAGTGGCCGGTGCGGTCGGACGAGTTCGAGGTCATCACGCTCAAGGACGGCGACGAGGTCGTCGGCTGCACCTGGCTCAAGGACGGCAGCGAGACGCTCGCGTTCGTCAGCTCCGACTCGTCGTTGCTGCGTTACGACGCGAAGCTGGTGCGGCCGCAGGGTCTCAAGGGCGGCGGCATGGCCGGTATCAACCTGAGCGGCGACGCGTACGTGGTGTTCTTCGGGGCGATCCGCACGGACGACGACGAGCACGGCGAGCCGATGGTCGTCACCTCGTCCGGGCAGAGCGTCAAGGTCACGCCGTTCAGCGAGTACCCGGCGAAGGGACGCGCGACGGGTGGCGTGCGGTCGCAGCGGTTCCTCAAGGGGGAGTCGCACCTGGTGCTGGCGTGGATCGGTTCGCGTCCGGCGGGTGCGGACGAGAAGGGTGCGCCGGTCGAGCTGCCGGACATCGACAACCGGCGGGACGGCTCCGGTCACGCGCATCCTGGCCCGGACGTGGTCGGGCACCTGATCGAACGGGACTGAGCGCGAGGCGCGGCCGGGCTACGGCTCGGCCGCGCGCTTGCCGCCCTGTCCTCGCAGCCAGTCGGCGAATTCCGCGAAGCCGTTGCGCCGCGCCGCGTCGAGGGGTGTCAGCTCTTCCCACGACGGCAGCCGGTTCAGGTCCGCGCCTCGGTCGAGCAGCAGCTCGGCGCACTCCCGTTGACCGCCGTGGCAGGCGTTCCAGAACGCGTCCTGGACGCTGCCGCCGGGAAGTAGACGTTCGAGGTGGTCGCGCAGACCGAGAGCGGCGGCATCGGCCAACGTGACGGTCGCACCGCGTTCGACGAGACGGTGGGCGGCATTCCACTGCGCGAACGCCCGTGCGTCCGTCAGCGGCGTGCCGCCGCCGATCACCGCGCCGTCCGCGTCGATGTCCGCACCGGCGTCGAGCAGTGCGTCGAGCACCGCGACGTCGTCGGTGCTGGCGGCCCAGTGCAACGGCGTCTCGCGGTGCGGTCCCACGAAGCGTGCGTTGACGTCGGCTCCGGCCGTGACCAGCGCCGCCGCGGTCTGAACACCGTCCGGGAACCCGCCGGGCCAGTCGGTCAGCACGTGCAGCAGCGTGCGTCCGCAGCCGCGTTCGTCGACGATCCGCGCGGTCGCCAGATCAGGGTTGTCCGCCAGCAGTCGGCGCAGCGCGGTGATGTCGCCGTGGTGGATCGCTGTCGTCACGGTGATGGCCAGCGGCTCGTCATTCCGCATTCCCGCACAGTACGTCGGTTCGCGGACGTAGCATCCGTCGAAATGACCTTGGGGAGTCAGATGACGTTCGCGAAGCGTTTCGACCACGTGGGCATCACCGTCGCCGATCTTGACGCCGTCACGGCGTTCTTCGTCGGTCTCGGCCTGGAAGCAGGCGAGAAGATGCCGGTCGAGGGCGAGTTCCTGGACACCGTGATCGGCATGACCGGCGCGCGCGTCGAGATCGTCATGCTGCACGCGCCCGCCGGTGGCACGACGGTGGAGCTGTCGAGCTTCACGCGGCCGGACCACCTGCCGGGTTCGCCCGCCGCCCCTGCCAACGAGCTGGGCCTGCGCAACGTCGCGTTCGAGGTGCACGACCTCCAGGCGGCGGTCGACCACGCCGCGGCGCAGGGCTTCGGGCTGGTCGGAGGGATCGGCGAGTACGAGGGCGTGTGGCGGATGGCTTACGTGCGCGGGCCCGAGGGAATCATCGTGTCGCTGGCGGAGCAGATCAGGGGGACCTCGTGAGCGTGACCGACGAAGAGATCCAGGCACTCGCGGCGACCGCGAAGCCGTTCAGCGTGGCCATCCTGCACTGGGCGGACAAGACCGTGGACGGTGCGGGCTCGATCGAGCTCGAACACCAGCGGCGCATGGTGTCGTTGCGCGCCGGGAGGACCATCGCGATCCTGTGCCCGGTCGCGTCCGACGACGTGTGCGGTGTCGCGATCATGACGGTGTCCGCCGAGGAGGCAGCGGAGATCATGGCCGCGGACCCGTGCGTGCGGGCCGGGATCATGCGCGTGGAAGTCCACCCGTGCCACGGCTTCCCCGGAGACGCTCTTCCCGTGTGAGCGACCGGGTGGAAACCCGGTCGTCGGAGCCCTGGGTGAGGTCGGATCCGATCGTTACGTTCGGATCATGGTGGTGAGCCGTCGTTCCGTGCTGATGTCGCCCGCGCTGATGGTTCTCCCGTCGCACAGGACACCCGCGCCGATCGCGTTGCAGATGTGGTCGCTGCACGAGCAGGCCGAGAAGGACCTGCTGGGGGTGCTGGGCAAGGTCGCGGAGATCGGTTACGTCGCGATCGAGAGCTACGAGCTGTACGGGAACTCGCCGAAGGTCGTGAGGGCCCGCCTGAACGCGCTCGGGCTCGGGTTGTGCAGCTCGCACGCGCCGTTCCCGTCGGGTGCTGACGCGACCGAGATCCTCGACCAGCAGGCGGAACTGGGCGCGCGGACGCTGGTGTGGAGCCTGGAGCCGGAGGAGTTCGACTCGGTCGACGCGATCAGGCGCGGGGCGGAGCGGATCAACCAGGCGGTGGTGAACGCCGCCCGGTACGGCATGCGGATCGGGTATCACAACCACTTCGCGGAGTTCCGCAAGGTGTTCCACGGGCGCAAGGCCTACGATATCCTGTTGCGCGAGCTGGATCCGCGGGTCGTCCTCGAGCTCGACACGTACTGGGCGAAGGTCGGCGGGGTCGATCCCGCCGAGGTGGCCGCGTCGCTCGGCAGGCGGCTGGAGTACATCCACATCAAGGACGGGCCCGCGAAGGGCATGGACGACTACATGGTCCCGTACGGCACGGGCGTGATCGACGTGCCCGGTGTCGTGCGCGCCAACCCGGCGGTGAAGTGGAACATCGTCGAGATGGACCGCTCGCACCACGACATGTTCTGGCTGCTGCGCGACTGCTACGACTACCTCGTGAGCCGAGGCCTGGCCACCGGGCGGCGCGAAATATGATCCCGGGGTGCCGGACAAGCTGACCGTTGATCTGCACCCGGTCTTCCGCAGTGACCAGGACATCGCGCTGGCAGTCCGCAACGCGCTGTTCCGGGCCGCGGCGCAGCGGGTGCCGCTGGTCGAGATCATCACCGGCAAGGGGTCCGGCAAGCTCAGGAGCCGGGTGCTGGCGATGTTGAAGCAGCCGCACGTCAAGAAGCTGTACCGGCGGGTGGAGACGGCGCCCGGCAACGACGGGATGGTGCTGGTGCACCTGCGTTGAACCCGGTCAGTTCTGGGTCCGGCGCATCACGCGGTCGAGCAGTTCGGCGTCCTCGCGCCCTTCCTCGTCCGACGACGTGAGGGCGAGCAGGAACACGATGATCACGCTGAAGCCGGCGCCGCCGACGATCAGCGACATGATCAGGTCCTCGGAGTTGTCCGTGACGACCGAGGCGCGCTGGCTGATCACGACGTTCATGGCGTGCATGCCGGTGTAGTGCATGCCGGTGACGGCGAGGCCCATGACCAGGGAGGCGCCGAGAACCGCGAGCGGGCCGCTGACCTCCCTGGTGAACCAGAGGGCCGCGGTCGCGGCGACGACGGCGATCGCGATGGAGAGCACGACGACGGCGGTGTCGTAGCTGATCTCGGCGTTGATCTCGATCGCCGACATGCCGGTGTAGTGCATCGCGGCCACCCCGAGCCCGGTGACCACTCCGCCGGCCGCGAGGGGCCAGAAGCGGTCGTCGTTGCTGCGGCGCAGCGCCAGCAGCAGGCCGATGCCGACGACCACGATGGCGACGATCATGCTCAGCAGCGTGACGGGGATGTCGTAGGCGACGTTCGCGCCCATCCACGTGCCGAGCATCGCGGTGAAGTGCATGCCCCAGATGCCGAGACCCCCGATCGACACCGCCGCCACCGCGAGCCACCACTTGCGCGAGGCTCCGACCGCGTTGCGGGCGCGCTCGCTCGACAGCAGGCCGAGTGCCGAACCGAGGCAGGCGACCAGGTAGGCGATGATCGGTGTTGAACTCCCCATGTCCATGCGCGAAATGGAAACATTTCACGCCAATGGACCGCAATAGCCTTCGCGGGGGAATAGGGGGATTTAATAGGTGAAGCCGGGCGGAGGTTCTTCGGATATCTCCGCCCGGCTTTCGAAAATGGGTTCAAACGACCTTTTGCGGGCTCGATAACGCCCAGATCCGTGTTGCCGAGCCTGGCGAACGCCGGCGTGCTGAGGTCGAGGCAGGTGCGTGTGCACGACGGGTGCATGTTCTTCAGTCGATTCTTGCGCCGTGCACCTTCGCCTCGGCGATAATGCGCTCCGCCTCGTCGATGGCGACATTTCGCAATTCTGCCAGGGCTCGCATGGCTTCTGCCCGGCGTGCCGACATGGCGAGCCGGAAGTCCTCGCGAATCTCCTCGCGCTTGGCCGCGGCCTCCTGGTCCAGATTGCGGGCGCGCTGTTCTGCCTCGCCGACGATCATCAGTGCTTTCAGCTGCGCGTCCCTGATGACTTCCCGGCGTTCTTCCTCGGCCAGCGCGACCATGCGGGCGAGCCGTTCCGGCAGGCCCTTCGGGTCGATGGGGGTGAGGCAGATGCGGTGCAGGCCGTCCTGCAGCCCCGCGTTCTCCTCCTGAACGGACATCAACCTGCTGGCCAGGGCGTCGGCCCTGGCTTCTGACGCGTCCCGGTCGGCGGTGACCAGGCGAAGCTCGGCCTCCAGCTCGGCGACGTAGTCGTCCACCTCGTCGCGGTCGTAGCCGCGCCACCGCAGCCCGAACCACGTGCGCAGCGGTACGAGCTCTGTCCTGCTCTCGACACTCACTTGCCGTCTCCTCTGCCTCCCGCGAGTCAGTCTTGACAAGGGGTACGTATGAGGTGCGGCATCGGTTCTAACGGGTTCACCAGGCACAATGTGGACGTGAACAACAAACTGTGCCCCTGCGGCACCGGTCAGTCCTATGTGGACTGTTGCGGTGCGCTGCACTCCGGGGCCCGCACCGCGGCCACCGCCGAGCAGCTGATGCGGTCGCGCTACAGCGCTTTCGCCGTGTCCGATGAGGACTACCTGCTGCGCACGTGGGCCGCGAAACACCGCCCCGCGAGCGCCGGGATCGACGCGACCGACCGCTGGTTGAAGCTCGAAATTCTGTCAACGGAAAACGGCGGACTGCTGCAGAACGAGGGCGTCGTCGAGTTCCGCGCGCACTACGTCGGCGGTGTCGTGCACGAGCGGAGCCGGTTCGTCCGGGAGAACGGCCAGTGGGTCTACGCGGAGGCGCTGTGAAGGTCGAGAGCAGGTTCAACGGGCCGCCCGGGATGGGCAACGGCGGTTACTCCGCAGGTCTGCTGGCCGCGCACGTCGACGCGCGGACGGTCAGTGTCCGTTTGCGCAAGCCCGTGCCGCTCGACCGCGAGATGGAGGTCCGCGGCGGCGACCTGCTCGACGGCGACACCGTGATCGCGTCCGCCGAGCCCGCCGCGCTCGACCTCGAAGTTCCCGCCGTGCCGACGCTCGACGAGGCCCGCAAGGCCGCCGCGAAGGTGCCGTGGCGCGAGAAGCACCCGTTCCCGACGTGTTTCGGGTGCGGTCCAGGTCGTGAGGACGGCATCGCCGCGCTGCTCGGCCCGCTGGACGGGCGACCTGAGTGGGCCGGCGTGTGGCGGCCGAGCGACCTGCTGCCCAACGACGGTGTGCACGTGCTGCCGGAGATCGTCTGGGCGGCGCTGGACTGCCCGTCGGCGCAGCCAGTGGCCCCTGACGGCGGTCCGGCGTTCGTGCTGGGCACTTTTGTCGCCCAAGTGGAGCAGCCGGTGGAACTGGGCGTGGACCACGTGCTCATCGCGTGGGAACTTGGCCGGGACGGACGCAAGGCTTACTCGGCGTCAGCCATCATCGGGCCTCACGGAGTGTGCGGACGAGCGCGCGCCGTGTGGGTCTCGATCGGATGAGATCAAATAACCCGACTGGGTGACGGGTGTGCGCTGCGTCTTGGTAGCGTGCACGACCGTTGCCCGATTAAGCCGAAAGGGCGAGTGAACGGGATGGCACGGAGGTGATCAGGCGCTTGATGGGCCGACGTGCCGCCGCCCATGGCGACCAAAAGACACAGACCCAGGCGTCCGTAGCGCACAACCCGGCTATGAACACGGATCTGTACCCCGTCGAGCAGCCCCCGGCAGCAGCGCCGCCGCCGGAGCCCTTGCCGCAGAGGACGCCCTTCGCGGCGAACTTCGTCGGCGCGACGCTCGTTGTATCCGCACCGGAAGGGCCCAGCCAGGCCGCGTCCGGCCTCGCCCGCACCCTGCCGGTCGACCGAGGCCGCACCGTGGTCGTGGTCGACTTCCCGAGCGGCGACCAGAGCACTTTCTGGCCGCACGTCGTGACCGCGCTCGGCGGCCGCGGGCCAATCAGGCTCGCGGTGTCGCACGCGGGCACCATGCGGCCTACCGCACCGGCGCAGTGGCTCGCCGAGCAGCTGCAGTCCGAGGTCGTGGCGCCGGACGGCGTGCTGACCACCGTGCCCGGCGCGGCGTTCGTCGTCGGCACCCAGGGCTACGGCAGCTGGGTGCGGTTCCAGCCGAACGCGTCGCCGATGCCGTTCGGCCGCCGGTTCCCGGTGCCGCAGTGGGAGGCGATGGACCCGAACTCGCCGTGGCCGACGGGCGAGATCGGCATCTCGGAGCCCATTCCGGCCGGTCTGTGGCTGCGTGCTCAGCAGCCGCCGTTCGACCCGGCCGCACAGGACGCGCGCCCGATCGTGGCGCTGCCGTGCCGTGACAACGTGCTGACCGTCGTGGTCGGCGGGCCCGGTCAGTCGGCGATCCCGACCGACGAGGTGTGCCGGCTGCTGACCGCGCTGCCCCAGGCGGCTCGCTCGCGCGTGCGGCTCGTCCCGTACGGCATCGACACCGCGCTCGGACGCCTGGTCGCGGACCAGCTCGGCGAGCCGATCGCGATGTTCACCGGTCTGCCGGTCGGCAACCTGCGCTCGGGCGGACCCGCGGTGGTCGCGGTCGACCCGCGCGGGCAGCAGACGTGGCGGCCGTTCGTGACCGAGGTGATGTGCTCGCCGCACGAGCCGGTGCCGGTCGTGTCCGGGTACCGCGCGCCGGTGCAGGGACTGACCGAGGTCGAGCCCGGCGTGTTCTCCCTCGGCGACGGCGTTGTGCTCGAGGTCGTGCCGTCCGGTCTGTGGGTGCGTGAGCACGACGAGCCGTACAACGCGGCCGACGTGCGTTCTCAGCCCGTTGACCCGGAGTGGGCGCGTCTGACCGTGGGCACGCCGGGGCGCACCACGCCCGGTGCGGTCGCGGTGCACGGTGCCGCTCTCGTGGAACGCCTTGAGCCCGAGGTCCGGAAGCTGCTGCGGGTCGTGTTCTGCGACGCCAAGGTGTCGCCACCACCGCCACCGCCGCCTCCCACCGCGCCTGTCGCGCAGCACGCCGCGCCCGCGCACGCCGTGGCCGAGGCCCCTCAGCCCACGTTCGGCACGCAGAACAACGCCTCGACGATCGGGGCCGCGCTGGGTGCTGCCGCCCAGGCGTTGTCGAACCGCGACTCGCCGGGCAACGGCACGGGCCTCTTCGCCGCGAACATCCCGGCCGAGCCCGAGCCCGCCTACGTGCAGCTGCCGCCGTCCGAGACCGCGACCGTCTCGGTGTCGGCCCAGGTCGTGGCCGATGCCGAAGAGGCAGCGTTCCCGTCGGACGACCCGGACGCGGCCGCTGTCCGGTTCCGGGTCGACGGTCCGCTGCCGAGCCAGCCGCTGGCGTCGTGGGAGCTCCCGGCCCAGAGCAACGGTGAGCGCGAGACGGTGCTGCCGGACCACAACAGCTCGGATCTGGAGCGTGACGCCGTCCGGCGCGCTCTGGGCGAGCGTTACGGCGTGCACGCGGCGACCGTGTGCAGGCTGCTGGCTCAGCGCCCGGACGCCGAGGAGGATCCGGCCGCGTTCGAGGCCATGGTCACCGACCTGACGGCGCTGCTGGCGTGCGTGTCGCAGGACGAGGACATGGTCGTCGAAACGCTGCGCATGGGCCGGCTCGGCCGCCTGCGCCCGTACGTCGCGTGCATCGTGTCAGGCCTGAACCGCCTGCCGCTGCACACCGGCGTGGCGGTGGTGTGGGGGCAGAGCGGCCCGACCGGTCCGCGTCGCTACCGCAGCGGCGACGTGCTGGTGGAGCACGGTCTGCTCGACGCCATCGCGAACCCGGCGCAGCGCGTCGAGGGCGCCACCGAGTACCTGCTGTGGTCGGTCACCGGCCGCCGGGTCGAGGTGGCGGACCGCGTCGCCGTGGCCACCGAGGAACGTGTGGTCTTCCCGCCCGGCACGGCTTTCCGCGTGCTGGCGGTCGCCGACGCCGAGGGTGATCACCCGCAGCAGGTGCTGATGCAGGAGATCGCCGGCGCCGCGGCGGACCAGGAGATCGCCTCGATGCGTCCGAGTGTTCTCTCGCAGCTCGAACGGGCGGCGGCGAACCTGCGGGTGCTGCCGTCGGTCCCGGTTCCGGTGGAGGCTTGAGCCCCCACCTGGGCATCCGTTACGCCGAACCCGCGGTCGGCTCGCTGCGCCTCCACCCACCGGTGGACTGCGACGGCGAGCCGGCCGGCGCGTTCGGGGACCCGCACACCTTGAACGTGTGGTCCACAGTGGACGCTGACGCGCCGGTGTTGTTGTGGGTGCACGGTGGTGCGAACACCGTTGGCTCGTCCTCGCAACCCGAGTACGCGGGCGATGTGCTGGCCTCGCACGGGGTGGTGTTCGTCAGCTGCAACTACCGGCTCGCGGTCGACGGATACGGTGCACTGGAAGGGTTTCCGCACAATCGCGGGCTGCTGGACGTCGTGTCGGCGTTGAGGTGGGTTCAGCGGAACATCGTGCGCTACGGCGGGGATCCGGGCAACGTCACGGTGGCCGGGCAGTCGTCGGGTGCGCAGACCGTGGCGTCGCTGATGGTGATGCCTTCCGCGAAAGGCTTGTTCCACAAGGCGATCGCGCACAGCCTGGCCGGGCGGTTCTTCACGCCTGACGAAGCTGTCGCGGTGCAACGGGCTGCTGAGCCGGATGTCGTGCTGTACCAGCCGATCGTGGATGGCTGGACGCTGCCGCGGTCGCCGTTGGAAGGGCCGTACGACGTGGATCTGCTGGTGTGCCACACGGCCGACGAGGACGCTGACCTGTTCCAGCGGCCCACTGCGCGGCTCGCGGACGAGCACGGGCGGGCATTCCGGTCGATCTACGCCGGGCCGCCCGCGCATCACGGCGCGGACGTGCCGTCGATGTTCCGCGGTGACATCGCCGCGGCGTGGGCTTCCTTCGCCCGCAACGGTGATCCGGGCTGGCCGCTCGCGGAGGTGCGGCGCTGGGTCAGCCCTCGGTCGTGAGGCCCAGCGCGCCGTCGAGCCTGGGCAGGCACGTGCCGTCGCGCTTGTCGGTCGCCAGGAACTCGGTGAGGCAGCGGCCGATCTGCTCGTGCCCGAGAGCGTTGGGGTGGAAGGACTCCTGCAACGCGTGCGGTGCGCGCTTCTCGTTCTTCAGGCCTTCCCAGTCGACCGTCAGGCGCGTGAACCACTCGTTCTGCGGCTTGCTCACGCACGCCTCGTGGCCCTCGCCGGCGCGCGAGAGGTCCAGGAACCGCGCGTTGACCTTCTGCGCGGCCGTGCGCAGGCCGTTCGACAGCTCCGGCACCGCCTCGTCGACGACCCACTCCAGGTCGGAGGTGCGCAACGGGCAGCCGGACAGGTTCTGCAGCGAGCGCGGCATCTTCGGCGAGACCGGCGCCGCGTAGGACTGGACGACCAGCTGGTAGCCGGCGTCGGGGTAGCCGGAGTCGCGCATGGTCTGGCGGATGGCGTTGAGCGTGTTCTCGACCTTGGGGACCATCCGCCGCACGCGCTTCGACCACTCCGCCGCCACCGATGACGTGCAGTCGTTGCGCTTGCCCCATGCCTCGAAGCACTTGTTGAGGACCTCGGCGAAGTGCGGGTCGTCGTTCGCGCCGATGGCCACGACGATCGCGGTGACCCGGTCCGACCCGGCGATCTTGCGCAGCTGCGGCAGCTGGTCGTTGCGCAGCTTGTCGGAGTTCGCGCCCGAGCACGCCAGGTTGATCTTCCGGTCGGCCTGGATCTGGGCCTTCATGATCGACGCCGCGGCCGACCGGTGGCACCAGTTGCCGCCGTCCTCGCCGTTGGTGCCGGGCTCGTAGTTTCCCGCGCCCTCACCGGACATCGTGCTGTCGCCGAGGGCCACGACCGCGGTCCTGGACTCGCGATCGGGGTCGGAGGGCGGCGGGAACGGGTGGTCGCTCACGATCAGCAGGATCGCGAGCAAACCGATCACCGCGAGGGGCAGGACTCGTCGCATCGCGCGCAATCCTACCGAGCTGGCCGAATGCGAGGCAGATATGGCGTTGCCGCCACTACCGCTGATGAGGAAAGTGGAGGTGTGGGGAATCTGAGGGAAATAGTCGTGGTCGGTTACGACCGCACGGCGCTGCTGGACCTGGCGGGACCGATCGAGGTGTTCCAGGCAGCGAACTACGGGGGCGACCGGTACCGGGTCACGCTGGCCACACTCGGGGGTGGCCCGTTCACCGCGACGGCGGGGGTGCGGATCGAGGCGGGGGCGGACCTGCGCACGCTCGACCGCGAGATCGACACGCTGCTGGTCGTCGGCGGCTGGGGGTACGACGAGGCCGCGTCGGACGCGGTGCTCACGACCAACCTGCGGCGGCTCGCCCTGAAGTCGCGGCGGGTCGCCGGGGTCTGCACAGGGGCCGTGGTGCTGGCCGGCGCCGGGTTGCTCGAAGGGCGGCGGGCGACCACGCACTGGGCGTTCACCGGTGAACTGGAGAACCGCGGTGTCGAGGTCGAGCCGGACGCGATCTTCGTGTGCGACGGCCAGGTGTCCACGTCGGCCGGCGTGACGGCGGGCATCGACCTCGCGCTGGCCATGGTCGAGCAGGACCACGGTCCTGGCCTGGCCCGCAAGATCGCGCAGTACCTGGTCGTCTTCCTGCAGCGTTCGGGCGGCCAGTCGCAGTTCAGCGTGCACACCCGCTCCCGGCCGGTGTCGGACGACTCGCTGCGGGCGCTGCTCGACGACATCCACGCGGACCCGACCCGCGAGTGGACCGTCCCGGTGATGGCCCGCAAGGCGATGATGAGCGTGCGGCACTTCGCCCGCGTCTTCTCCCGCAGCGTGGGCGTCTCGCCAGCTGTCTACGTCGAACGAGCCCGCGTCGAGGCCGCAGCCGACCGGCTGGCTTCGAGCGGTGACTCGCTCGACCTCGTCGCCCGCCAGTCGGGTTTCGGCTCGGCCGAGACCCTGCGACGGGCCTTCCTGCGCGTGCTCGGCGTGTCGCCGGGCAGTTACCGCGCCCGTTTCCGGACCACTGGGGTTGCCTGATGGAAGCCACGTTCGTGCTCTACCCGAACATGACCGCTCTCGACTTCGTGGGCCCGTTCGAGGTCCTCGGCTCGGTCCCGGTCGTGACCGCGCGGTTCGTGGCCGCGTCGCTGGAGCCGGTGAAGTCGGACAACGGGCTGGTCGTCGTCCCGACCGACACGTTCTCCGCTGTGAAGTCGACCGACATCATCGTCGTGCCTGGCTCCGGGCACTGGCGGGAGCTGCTGAAGGACTCCGGCGGCGTCGTCGAGTGGCTGCGGGAGGTGCACCCGACGACGAAGTGGACGACCTCGGTGTGCACCGGCTCGACGCTGCTGGCCGAGGCCGGACTGGTCTCGAAGGCCACCACGCACTGGGCCGCGCGTTCGGATTTGTCGGACCGTGGCGTGGAGGTGTCCGAGGACCGGGTCGTGTTCGACGGCAAGGTGGTGACGGGCGCGGGCGTGTCGGCGGGCATCGACATGGCGTTGCGGCTGGTGGAGGCCGAGTTCGGCGAGATGGTGGCGCAGGCGGTCCAGGTGGGCATCGAGTACGACCCGCAGCCGCCGCGTTCCTACGACTCGATCCCGCCGGAGGTCGCCGCCGGGCTCAAGGCCGCGTTCGAGTCACGTCAGGCCTGACTGGACCGCGAACACGACGAGCTGGGCGCGGTCGCGTGCGCCCAGCTTCACCATCGCCCGCGACACGTGCGTGCGCACCGTCGCGGGCGAGATCACCAGCACCGCCGCGATCTCGTCGTTGGACGCGCCGGACGCGACGTGCCGCATGATCTCCCGCTCGCGCTCTGTCAGCTTGTCGAGGTGCGGCACGGGCCGGGCGGAGGCGCCGGACGCGAACCGGTCGATCACGCGCCGCGTCACAGACGGGGACAACAAAGACCCGCCGTCGGCGACCACGTGGACGGCGCGCAGCAGGTCGGTCGGGTCGGAGTCCTTCACCAGGAAGCCGGACGCGCCGGTCCTGAGCGCCTCGAACACGTACTCGTCGAGGTCGAACGTCGTGAGCATGACGATGCGAACGTCGGCGCACGCAGCGTCGGCCGAGACACGGCGCAGGACTTCGAGGCCGTCCATCAGGGGCATGCGGATGTCGAGGAACACCACGTCCGGCTTGACCGACTGGATCAGCGAGAGGGCTTCGCGGCCGTCGGCGGCCTCGCCGGCGAACTGGACGCCGTCCTCGGTCTCGATCAGGGTCCGCAGGCCCATCCGGACCAGGGGCTGGTCGTCGGCCACCACCACGCGAATCATGAGGGCAACGGTATCCGGGCGGTGACCTGGAAACCGTGCGATGTGGATACTTCGAGCGTGCCGTCGAGAGCCGAGGCACGTGAGCGCATGCCGGTGATGCCGTGGCCTTCCACGAACGCGGCGGGCGTTCCGGTGTCGGCGACCTCGACGATCAGCGAACCACGCACCGGGTACACGCGGACGGACGCGGTGACACCGGGGGAGGAGTGGCGCAGGACGTTGGTCAGGGATTCCTGCACGATCCGGTAGACGGCCATCTGGTAGTTGTCGGGCAGCTCCGGCGCGTCCACCTCGACCGAGACCTCGAGGCCCGCCTCGCGCATCCGGGATGCCAGAGCGGGGATGTCGTCCAGAGAAATCGTTGGGCGCAAAGGAGCTGAGCCGCGCAGGGTGTCCAGTTCGGACCGCAGGCCGTCCAACGCCTCTTTGGACGTGTCGCGGATCGCCTCCAGTGAGGCGCGGGCCTTCGCGGGATCCTTGTCCAGCACGTACAACGCCACACCCGCCTGCATCGCGATCACCGACAACCCGTGGCCGACGACGTCGTGGACTTCCTGCGCGAGCCGCAACCTCTCGGAAACAACGGCGTGCTCGCGAGCGTCCACAGCGGACCGGCGGCGCAGCTTCATCAGCACGCCTGCCGCGGCGGGCAGCAGGATCCAGCCCGCGGACCAGGTGATCCACGAGGTGATCGAGTCGTTCCACCACGGCAGGATCGCCAGCGCGTACAGCAGGGCGCACCCGGCGGCCAGCTCGATGGACGAGTACGTGGCCACGGCGTACATCGCCGCGACGCCGCTGATCAGGATCGGCCCGAACGGGTAGCCCGAGGCCAGGTACACGGCGATGGAGACGGTGGTGAGGCCGAACGTCCACAGCGGACGGACCGAGCGGAACAGCAGGCCTGCCGCTGCGAGAGTGATGAGCAGGTAGGCGAGGACGTCGAGGTCGTGAGCACCCTGCAGGCGTGCGGCGAACCGCGTGCCCACGAGGCCGAAGAACAACAGCGCCGCGGTCAGCGCGATGTCCTGCCATTTGATCCGCATGATGCTGACGATACGACCGGGCGCGTACGCAGATGTGCGTATCTTCATGACGCTCCGGAGCTGACGACCCGCAGTGCTTCCAGGCCGAAGCTAGTACCCATGATCGTGACGACGGAGAAGCTGACGAAGCGCTACGGCGACCGCGCCGTGGTGGACGAGGTCAGTCTGTCCGTGCGGCGGGGCGAGGTCTACGGGTTCCTCGGTCCCAACGGCGCGGGCAAGACGACCACGATCCGCATGCTGCTGGGGCTCGTGAGGCCGAGCAGCGGGACCGCGAGCGTGCTCGGTGAGGCGCCGGGCACCCCCAAGGCGTTGCTGAAGGTCGGGTCGCTGATCGAGGGACCCGGCTTCTACCCCTACCTGTCCGGCCGCGACAACCTGCGGGTGCACGCGCACCGCCGCGGCGTGGCCAGGACGCACGTCGAAGCCGTGCTGGAGCAGGTCGACCTCGTGAGTGCCGCGAACGAGAAGTTCCGCCGGTACTCGCTCGGCATGAAGCAACGGCTCGGCGTCGCCGCGGCCCTGCTCGGCCAGCCCGAGCTGCTGATCCTGGACGAACCGACCAACGGCCTCGACCCGGCCGGCATGGCCGACATGCGCGACCTGGTGCGCGCACTCGCCGCCCAGGGACAGACCGTGCTGCTGTCGAGCCACCTGCTCGGCGAGGTCGAGGAGATCTGCGACCGGGTCGGCGTGATCTCGAACGGCAGGCTCGTCGCCGAGAGCACGGTCGAGCAGCTGCGCGGCGACACCGTGCTGCTGATCAAGGCAGACCCGATCGAGAAGGCGCACGTGCTGATCGAGGGCAGCGAACTGCGCGGTGACGTGCTGCACGTCCGGGAAACCGATCCCGGCGCGCTGATCAGGACCCTCGTCCACGCCGACGTGGACGTGCAGGAGGTCCGGCCGCTGCGCCGGACGTTGGAAGAGGTCTTCTTCGAGATGACGGGAGTGGCGTGATGGGCAGCGTCAAGGCGGAGCTGCTTCGCCTGTGGAAGTGGCCGGCGACGTGGGTGCTGATCGGTGTCTGGCTGGTGATGACGCTGACGTTCGGCTACGTGTTCAACTACCTTGCCCTCAACGGTGGCACCAACACCCGCGGCCAGTCCCAGCAGCAGCTGATCAGCGCGATGCAGCCGGAGAACGTGGGCGCGGCCGTCGTGCGCGGCCTGCCGATGTTCGGTGGGGCGATCATCCTGGTGCTCGCCGCGTTGGCCATCGGCTCCGGCTACGGCTGGGGCACCTGGAAGACCACGCTCACGGCTGGTCCGCGCCGGGTGTCGGCGATGGCGGGCACGTTGGGTGCTCTCGGGATCATCGTGGTGCTCCTGGTGGCGCTGACGTTCGTGGTGAACCTCGGCGCGTCGATCACGGTGGCGTCGCTGGAGGGCTGGGACTGGAGCCTGCCCGGCGTCGACGTGTGGAAACCGATCGTGGCGTCACTGCTGATCGCCGCGATGTGGACGGGGTTCGGCGTGTTCCTCGGCGTGATCACCAAGGGGCCCGCGCTGGCCGTCGGTCTCGGGCTGATGTGGGCGATCGTCACCGAGAACCTGTTGCGCGGCGTCGGTTCCCTGCTCGGGCCGGTCGAGTCCCTGACCAAGGTCCTGCCCGGTGGTTCCGCGGGCAACCTGGCCGGTGCGGTCGGCGGATCCGGTGCTCCCGGCGTGCTGAACGACCTGAGCGGCACGACGGCGGCCCTGTTCCTCGTCGGCTACATCGTGGTTTTCGTCGGCACGGCGACGCTTCTGAAGGTGCGCCGCGACCTCGTATAGGGCCACGGCGGCCCAGACCAGGCCCAGCGCGACCGCGACTCCGGTGGGGTAGTCGCGGTCGTGCAGTCCTGGGTTCACCGATCCGCTGTGCTCCCGCCACAGCAACGGGAACGCGAGAATCATCAGCACCCCGGAGACGACCAGCCCGATGCCGATCGACGGCCGTCTGATCACGAAGCCGGACGCTCCGACCAGCGGTGCGATCAGGAAGTCGTGCAGGACAACGCCTCCGCCGAGCCAGATCAGCAGGTTGACGGTGATCTGGGGGAGCAGCAGCCAGGCGCCCCACAGGCCCAGGCCCACGCCCGCGGCGCCCAGGACGACCCTCGCGCCTCCCGCGACACGAGTGCTCATGCCAGCACCTCCAACGACGTGACCCACTTCGTCTGCAGCACACCCGGCCGGTTCGGCGCGATGAGCCGGCACGGATACCCGTGGTCCGGGCTGAGGTCCTCGCCGTCGAGCTCGAGCGCGAGCAACGTCAACGGGTCCTGCGCGAACGCCTCCGGCAACATGGTCTCCCGGTACAGCCCCTCCTGCTCCAGCGACTTGACCCTGATGTCGCCCTTGCCGACCAGGTCGGCGACCCGGACACCGGTCCAGGTCGCGTTCTGGCTCCAGCCCTCGACGCACGCGATCGGCAGCTCGACGGTGGTCTGCGGCATGGCCTGGAGCTCTCGCAACGAGTAGCTCTTCGCGCCGACCTGCAGCCGCCAGTCCGGTGGCACCACGATCTTCGCGTCCTTCGCCGTCCGGTTCACCGGCAGCTCACCCGGTGACCGCCACGCCAGTACCGAGATGTTGCGCAGGAACGGCACCGTGACACCTGCCGTCGCGACGACCGCGACACTGGTGGTGAGGGCGGTCGTGCGCAGGAAAGCCCTGCGGGACAACAGGGTCTGCTCGGTCGATGCCGGTTCGAGCGTGCGCCGGACGACCGGGATCTTCACCGCGATGTGGACGAGCAGCGCCCCGATCGCGACGTACGCCACCGCGTAGTGGGCGGTGGGGAAGTAGAACGACCACGGGTAGTTCTGCGCGGCGTTGAACAGCCCGGTGACCAGCTCGAAGAACGATGCCGCTATCAGCACGAAGATCGAGCCGCGTTCGAGGGCGTGCGGGACGTTCCTGATCAGTGGCCGCTCGAACAGCTTCGGGTAGACGCTCCACAACTTGGCCAGCAGCAACGGGATCGACGCCACCCCGGAGATCACGTGGATCCCCTGCGTGACCCGGTACAGGTCGACCGGGCGGGTCGGCCACGGCCAGTCGTGCTGCACGCCGTGGCTGAGCAGCCCGGTGACGAAGCACAGCCCGAACGTGATGCCGAGCCACGTCCCGACCCGGCTGGTCACGCCCGTGTGGTGCGCGGGTGCCTTGAAGACCGGCAGCTTCCCGAGAAGTTTCACAGCTTCTCCCAACACGCGAAGAACCGCCCGGCGCTTTCCTTCTGCCACAGCAGGAAGAACCCGTCGGCGGGCACCGACTCGGCGTCGCTCCACGCCCACGGGAACCAGGCGCCGAGCGTGCCTTCCGTGCGCACTCGTGCCTGGCCGACCGTCAGCCCGGAGCCGGGCCGCTCTACCTCGGCGACAACAGTTCCGCTGGGCTTGAGCAGTTCCCTCATGCGCTGGAACAGCACGGCCGGGTTGCCGCCGATGCCGATGTTGCCGTCGGCGAGCAGCACGTGGTGCCAGCGCCCTTCGCCGGGTAGCAGGTCGAAGACGTCGCGGCGGATCGCGATGCCGCCGCGTGCGGTGGTGCGCCGGATCGCTTCCGGCGACACGTCGACGCCGAGCGCCTGGACGCCGCGGGCCAGCAGCGCGGCCACGAGACGGCCGGGGCCGCAGCCGATGTCGAGGGTGGGGCCGGTGCAGACGTCGAGGAGCACGGAGTCGCCGTCGTCGGCATCGGCCTGCCAGCGGTCGACGGAGAGCTTGCGCGGGGTCGTGCCGGCGAAGTCGAGCCAGCTCGCGTGACCTCGGAGTGCCTGGTCGAACATCATCGGGTCACCGCCGTGCCCACCGTCGAAGCGCCCGCGAGCCGGCTGGTGGTGATCGTCGCCAGGGTCGCGGCGAACTTCCCTCGCGGCGCCTGGGCGGCCACCGCGCGGGCGTCCACCATCGTGTCCACATCGGACAGAATGGGCAGCTGGTGCACCTTCAGCCCCTGCAACGCCTCGAAGGTCCGCAATCCCGTGTCCGCCTGCGACATCGGCACATCACGCAACACCGAGGCGCGCAACGGATCCTGCAACCCCAGCGCCCACCAGCCGCCGTCCAGGGCGAACCCGAGCGCCGCCTCCTCGAACGATGCGCACGACTCCAGCAGCGCGGGCGTCACCTGCGGCGTGTCCATGCCGATCTGCAGCACCGGCATCCCGAACCGCGCGATGTCGGCGTGCGCGTGCACCAGCCGTTCGGCGAACGATGAGCCACGCTGCGGTATCACCACGCACTCCGCGAGCGCGTCCCGCACGTCCTCGCGCCGCACGGCCCCCGCCAGGGCCACCACGGGCACCGCGCCCGGCGTGGCCAGCGCGGCCTCCAGCGTGTCGAGCAACGACGACGCCGCCACGTCGGCGGCCTCCTCGTGTGACAAAGGCGGGCACAGCCGGGTCTTCACCTGGCCCGGCACCGGCGACTTGGCCATGATCAGCAGGCAGAACCTCATCGCAGCACCCCCGCCATGTCCCGCGCCGCCCGCAAGGTGCCGCGCACCGAGCCCGACACCTTGGAGCGCGTCCCCGCCGCCCGTGGCCCGTAGGTCACGTCGACCTCGCGCACGCGCCAGCCCGAAGCGGCCGCACGCACCAGCAGTTCCAGCGGATAGCCGAACGCCCGGTCCCGCACGTCCAGCGCCAGCAGCGCTTCCCGCCGGCACACCCGCAACGGCGCGATGTCGTGCACGTCCAGGCCTCGGCGCCGCAGCAGCCCCGAAATCACCGCGTTGCCCGCCCGCGCGTGCCACGGCCACACGCCAGAAGACACCGGCACCCGGCGGCCCACCACCAGGTCGGCGGAGGCCAGCAGCGCGGCCATCGCGGGCAGTTCGGCCAGGTCCAGCGAGCCGTCGGCATCGGCGAAGGCCACGAACTCGGAGGTGGCCGCGAGCAGACCCGTGTGCACGGCGGCGCCGTAACCGCGACGAATCTCGTGCACGACAAGAGCACCAAGCGAAGCGGCAACCTCGGGCGAGCCGTCGGACGAGCCGTTGTCGACGACGATCGCGCGGTAGCCGGGTGGCAGGGAGGCGAGGACCGCGGGCAGTGCGGCGGCCTCGTCCAGGCAGGGCAACACGACATCCATGTGTCCACCCTGGACCATCGGAAAGTGTTGTGGTGCTTACAGAATTGTGACGCACCAAAGAGTTCTTACGATTGTCTTGCGTGGTCGGCGAGCACCCACGACACCCCCTAGGTTGGGCGCGGTGCGTCTAGTCATCGCGGGCCTGCTCGTCGCGGCCGCCGTCATCGCCGGATTCGTTCTCAACGCAAAGTACCCCGGCCTCACCTTCGCGTCCGCCGCGCCGATCTTCGGCGAGTGGGATCTGCACGTCGGGCCCGGCACACCGGCGGCGGTCCTCATCGCGTTCCTGGTCGTCGCCAAGGGACCCGAGCTGGCGCGGCACCGGTTCGCGTTGCCGATCGCGTACGTGACGGCGGTGGCGTGGACGTTCTCGCTGGCGATGATCGACGGGTGGGAGCGGTTCGTCACCAGGCTCACCACCTATCACGAGTACCTGCACGAGGTACCGGGCATCACCGACGTGCCGGCGATGCTCAGGACGTTCACCTCCCGCATCCTCGACTACCAGCCCGACTCGTGGACCACGCACACCTCCGCCCACCCGCCGGGCGCGACGCTCACGTTCGTCGCGCTGGACCGCGTCGGCCTCGGGGGAGGGACGGTCGCGTCGATCTTCTGCGTCCTGGTCGGCGCGCTGGCCGTGGTCGCGGTTCCGAAAGCCATCGGGGACAACGCGGTGCTGCCGTTCCTGGTGCTGTTCCCCGGCGCGGTGTGGGTCGGGGCGTCGGCGGACGGCATGTTCATGGGTGTTGCCGCCGTCGGGATCTACCTGCTCACCAGGTGGCCGCTGCTGGGCGGCGTCGTGCTGGGCTGGAGCCTGTTCCTGTCCTACGGACTGGTGCTGCTCGTCCCGCTCGCGCTCGTCGCGGTGTGGCAGCGAGGAGAGCTCGGCGTCACCGGCCGCCGGATCGCTTTGGCGGTCGCCGGCGCGGCCGCAGTGGTGGGAGCGTTCGCCGCACTGGGTTTCTGGTGGTACGAGGGCTACGAGCTGGTGAAAGTCCGCTACTACCAGGGCGTCGGCACGCCCAGGCCGTACTGGTACTGGGTGTGGGCCAACCTGGCGGCGCTCGTGCTCGTCATCGGGCCCGCCGGGGTCTCGGGCTTGCGCAAGGACAAGTGGATCATCGCGGCCGGCCTCGCGATCCTGGCCGCCGATCTGTCCGGCCTCAGCAAGGCCGAGACCGAACGGATCTGGCTGCCGTTCGCGATCTGGCTGCTCGCCGGCACCGCGAAGCTCGACCACAAGAAGAGGTGGCTCATCGCCCAGGCCGTCACGGCCCTGGCGGTGAACCACCTCATCCTCACGGAGTGGTGACCGGCTCCCGCTGCGAGGCGAAAGCGAACTCCCGCACACCGTCCGAGAACCCGACCTTGGCCTCGAAACCCAGCACGTCCAACGCCTTCGCGGGCGACGCGACGACGTGCCGCACATCGCCAGGCCGCGCCCCGCCCACGATCGACGGCGTCGGCCCGTCGCACGCTTCGGCCAGCGCGAAGGCCAGTTCACCGATCGTGTGCGGAGATCCGGAGCACACGTTCACGGCCTCGAAACCCGGCCGCGGCGAGGACAGCGCGAGGAAGTTCGCCCGCGCCACATCGGTGACGTGCACGAAGTCCCTGCGCTGCCTGCCGTCCTCCATCACACGCGGCGCGACACCGTTCTGCAGAGCCGACCGGAAGATCGACGCCACGCCCGCGTACGGGGTGTCGCGCGGCATCCGCGGGCCGTAGACGTTGTGGTACCGCAACGCCCACACGCTCCCGCCGGTCTGCCGTGCCCACGCGGATGCCAGGTGCTCCTGAGCCAACTTGGTGGCCGCATAGGTGCTCCGCGGATCCAGAGGCGCATCTTCAGGCACCAGTTCGGGCACGAGGAAGTCGCCGCAGAAGCACCGCGGCTCGTACAGGCCCCTCTCCAGGTCGGCGGCGGCACGCTCGGCCCGCACGACGCCGTGCGACAGACACCGGTAGCGCCCCTCGCCGTACACGACCATCGACGACGCCAGCACCAGCCGCGACACCCCGGCCCGGTACATCTCGGCCAGCAGCACCGCCGTGCCGAGATCGTTGTGCCGCGCGTAGGACGGCGCGTCGAACGGATCGACACCGTGCCCGACCATCGCGGCCTGATGGCACACCACGTCCACAGTGGACAACAACGGTCGCAGCACGTCTGGTGAGGTCACGTCGCCGACGACCAGCTCGTGGCCGAGCGACGGAACCGAGCCGTGCGCCTCGGGCAGCAACGCGTCGAGCAGCACGCAGTCGTGGCCCTGGGCGGACAGCTCGTCCGCGACGTGCGACCCGATGAACCCGGCCCCGCCGGTGATCAGTACTCGCATGCCCCGACCGTAGGACCGCGGGGCACCCGCGGCCCTCCTGAGGCCGATGACGTCAGAACTCCGTAATCACTGAGCCGGCTTGCCTCAAGTCGTGTCCATGGCGCCGGCTCTGTTGGCGTC